>JBBDSX010000192.1:0-23447 GCA_040904725.1 Egicoccus sp. | reverse complement strand
ACGGTGTGCACCTCGGCCATGGCGGACTCGAGCCGCCCCTCGTCGTCGGCCGTGCCGGTGGCGACGAACGCCCCGGCCGACCGCAGCTGCGAGGTGTCCCCGCTGCCGTACGCGCGGACCTCGCCGCCCTCCTGCAGCAGACGCAGCGCGATCTGCTTGGCCAGCGGCCGGTGGGCGGCGGTGACGAGCACGGGCACGGGCAGCGTCTCCTGTCGAGGGTCGCGAAAGGTGCAGGGTGCCCTACCGTGCCCCCAGACCGAACACCCCGGAGCGCGAACCGTGATCTCGCTGTCCACCGCCCGCCGCCTGCGTGACGCCGG
This sequence comes from Egicoccus sp., assembly GCA_040904725.1. GTDB lineage: Bacteria > Actinomycetota > Nitriliruptoria > Nitriliruptorales > Nitriliruptoraceae > Egicoccus. The sequence goes on along the minus strand of JBBDSX010000192.1, from coordinate 23,127 downwards.
GCTGCCCTGGGTGCCAGGCGACGGCGACCGGTTCGTCCTGCCCGACCGCGACATGGACGGCGAGGTGTTCACGATCTCGGAGATGGTGGTCGAGGTCCGCGATGCCCCGGTGGGCCGCATGATCGCGTTCAACGGCACCACCGAGTGGGCGCTGGACGCCGTCGAGCAGGCCGAGGCCATCTGGTTGCCGAGCGAGACCCAGCTGCGCGAGGGCCTCGGTGACGCGCTGCTGTCCCTGGTTCGCGCCGAGGACGGGTGGCGCTGCACGGTGAAGGTCGGTCGCCAACTGCTCGAGGTGGCTGCGGGCGACGCCGAGGAAGCCTACGCCGATGCGCTCCTGCGGTTGCTGGAGCACGACTGACACCGCGCCTTCGGTAGCGTCCGTCCGCACCGTCGAGCAGGAAGGCACGAACGCGTCATGGGTGAACGTCTGCGGCGGATGGCGCACGGGCTGCGTCGACGTCTCAGCCGGCCCACCGCGTCGGAACCGATCATGCTCGGCCTCGGGGCGGCGACCGGGTTCCTGACCGGTGTGCTGGTCTGGTTGCTGATCTCGGGCATCGACCTGGTGCAGAAGCTGGCCTGGTCCGAGCAGGTACCCAGCTGGCAGATCCTGGTCGTCCCGACCGTGGGTGGGTTCCTGGTCGGTCTGCTGGTCTGGAAGGTGGTGCCCGAGAGCGCCGGTGGCGGCATCGTCACCACCATGGAGGCGCTGGCCATCCGTGGCGGTCGTCTGCCGCGCCGGATTCCGTTCGCGGGCACGCTCGCGACCAGCCTCGCGCTCGGCACGGGAGCCTCCGGCGGTCGTGAAGGTCCGATCGTGCTGTTGGGCGGATCGGTCGGGTCGAGCATCGGCCAGGCCATGCGCCTCGACGAGCAACGGATGCGCTCGCTGGTGGCGGCCGGCGTCGCCGCCGGTATCGGTGCGACGTTCAACGCGCCGATCGGCGGGATGCTGTTCGCGATCGAGCTGCTGCTCGGCGGCATCCGCCGGGCCGGCTCGCTGCAGGTGGTCGTCGTGGCGTCGGTGGTCAGTGCCGTCACGGCCCGGCAGCTGGTCGGCGAGAACCTGCCGATCTTCCAGGCCCGGGGCAACCTCGGGCTCGGTGAACCGATGGAGCTGCTGCTGTACGCGGCGCTCGGACTGGCCGCCGTCCTGGTCGGGTACGGCTTCCGGCGCGGCGAGGACATCTTCGGTCGCGCGTTCGGTCGTCTTCGCCCTCGCATCGGTGTGCCGGGCACGCTGGCCATCGCCGGCCTCGGGGTCGGCATGATCGCCGTCGCCTTCCCCCAGGTGCTGGGCGAGGGGTCACACCTGCCCGGCATCCCCGGCACGCGGGAACCGATCCAGTCCATGCTCGACGGCCGCTTCGGGACGACCTGGGCCGCCGCCGGGCTGCTGCTCGCGCTGGTGGTCGCCAAGCTGGCGGCGACCCTGCTGTCGGTGGGCTCCGGCTCGGCCGTCGGGTCCTTCGCACCGACGCTGTTCACCGGTGCGGCCCTCGGTGCCGCCTTCGGCATCGCGGCCACCAACATCATCGGCCCCGACCTGGTCCAACCCGGTGCCTTCGCCCTGGTCGGCATGGCGGCCGTGTTCGCGGCCACCGTGCGCGCCCCGCTGACCGCGATCCTGATCGTGTTCGAACTGACCGGCAGCTACGACCTCGTGCTGCCGCTGATGCTGTCGGTCGGGGTCGCGATCTTCGTGACCGAGGTGCTCGGCTGGGAATCGCTGTACCTGCACCAGCTCCGCCAGCGCGGCGTCGTCTTCGGCCAGGTCGACGACCTCGACGTGTTGCAGACCGTCACGGTCGGCGAGGTGATGTCGGACCGCGACGCCAACACCGTGCGCGACTCGACCGACCGGGACGGTCTACGCCAGCGCTTCGTCGAGACCGGCGCCCACGGCCTGGTCGTCATCGACGAGCAGCAGCGCCTGGTCGGCGTGGTCGCGATCTCGGACCTCGAACGCGATGGCGAGACGGCCGGCGAGGTGTGCACCCGCAAGGCCCTCACCGTGATCGAGGCCGACCCGGCCTTCCGGGCCGTGCGCCGCATGGCGAGCCTCGACGTCGGCCGCCTCCCGGTCATCGATCCTGCAACCCGCGAGGTCGTCGGCGTACTGCGACGCTCCGACGTCGTGCGGGCCTACCAGCGCGGCATCTCGCGCAGCCTCGGCGCCCAGCAGCGCGCGGCCTCGGGCCGGCTACGCGACCTCGCCGGCGTCGGGTTCATCGAGATCGTCCTACAGTCCGGCTCACCGCTCGCGGACGCCGCGGTTCGCGCCATCGAATGGCCCGAGCGCAGCGTGTTGACCAGCGTCCGCCGGGGCGGCGAGGTGCTGGTTCCCCGCGGAGACACCGTGCTGCAGGCAGGCGACGAACTGGTCGTGCTCACCGGCCACCCGGACGAACTGCGCGACCTCGCCGCCCCCGAGACCGCGTCCACACCCCCCGCCAGCCGCGACACCACCTGATCAGAGGCGAGGGGTCTCCGAGTACCGGCCCCAGGCATCCTGGAGGAGCGTGGAGATCTCGCCGACGGTGGCGTCCGCCCGGACAGCGTCCATGATCAGCGGCACGAGGTTGTCGTCACCGTCCGCCGCGGTCCGCAGTGCCCGCATCGCCGTCTCGAGGCGGTGCCGGTCACGGTCGGTCTTGACCCGCTGCAGGCGTTCCACCTGGCCACGTTCGACGTCGGCCCCGATGCGCAGGATCTCGAGCTCGTCGTCGTCATCGTCGATGTGGGCGTTGACGCCGACCATCTTGAACCGGCCCTTGTCGAGCTTGTTCTGGAACGCGAAGGCGGCGTCGGCGATCTCGGAGGTGAAGTAACCGTCCTCGATGCCGCGCAGGATGCCGCCGAGCATCGTGTCGTCGTCGGAGAGTTCGAGGATGCGGGCGAACTCCTCCTCGCAGCGGCGCTCGATCTCATCGGTGAGCCACTCGACGTACCACGAGCCGCCGAGCGGGTCGATGACGTTGGTGACGCCGGTTTCCTCGGCGATGACCTGCTGGGTCCGCAGCGCCACCTTCGCGGCGTGGTCGGACGGCAGCGCGAGCACCTCGTCGAGCGCGTTGGTGTGCAGCGACTGGGTGCCGCCGAGCACACCGGCGAGCGCCTCGATGGCGGTGCGCACGATGTTGTTGTCGGGCTGCTGGGCGGTGAGCGACACGCCGGCGGTCTGGGTGTGGAACCGCATCAGCATCGCCTTCTCCGCGGTCGCGCCGTAGCGCTCCTTGAGCCAGCGGGCCCAGATGCGCCGACCGGCGCGGAACTTGGCGATCTCCTCGAAGAAGTCGATGTGGGCGTCGAAGAAGAAGCTGAAGCGCGGCACGAACTCGTCGGGGTGCAGGCCGCGTTCCTTGCCGAGTTCGACGTAGGCGAACCCGTCGGCGAGCGTGTAGGCCAACTCCTGCACCGCGGTCGAGCCGGCCTCGCGGATGTGGTAGCCCGAGATCGACACCGGGTGGTAGCGCGGCACCTCGTTGGTGCAGAACTCGACGAGGTCACCGATCAGGCGCAGGTGCGGCTCGGGCGGGAACAGCCACTCCTTCTGCGCGATGTACTCCTTGAGGATGTCGGTCTGCAGCGTCCCCCCGAGGTCGGACAGCGCGAAGCCCTGGCGCTCGGCCGCCACCGCGTACATGCAGAACAGCGTGACCGCCGGCGCGTTGATCGTCATCGAGGTGGTGATGTCGCCGAGCGGCAACCCGTCGAAGAGCGCGTCCATGTCGGCCACGGTGTCGATGGCGACACCGCAGTGGCCGACCTCGCCCTCCGAGCGCGGGTCGTCGGAGTCGAGGCCCATCAACGTCGGCATGTCGAACGCGACCGACAGGCCGTGCTGCCCGCCACGGACGAGGTCGTGGAAGCGCTTGTTCGTCTCCGACGGGTCGGCGAACCCGGCGAACTGGCGGATCGTCCACGGACGCGTGCGGTACATCGAGGCGTAGACGCCGCGGGTGTAGGGGTAGACGCCGGGCGCGCCGATGCGGGCGGGATCGACCTCGACGTTGTGCGGGCCGTACAGCGGCTCGAGCGGGATGCCCGACAGCGTCTCGAAGTCGGCGTCGCGCTCACTCGCCTGCTCGTAGGCCGCCTTCCACTGCTCGTACTGCTCCCGCCACGCCATCGCACGTCTCCCGGATCGACCCCACGAGCGTACGGCCAGAATACTTGGACGTCCAAGGAGTTCGTGGGGTCAGAAGTCGCCGGCCGCGGCGCGCATGGCGGCCAACTCCTCGGTCACCCGGCGGGCGGCCTCGTCGTCGAGGCCGAGGGCGCCGAACCGGATCGCGCCGAGGGCCGTGGTCGCCTGCTCGACCACCTCACGGCCGGACGCGGTGATCCTGGCCAGCGTCGTGCGCCCGTCCGTCGGATGCGGCGCCCGTTCGACATAGCCGGCCGCTTCGAGGCGGTCGACGGCGTTGGTCACCGACGCGGGGTGGACCTGTAGGCGCGCGCCCATCTTGCCCAGGGGCAGGGCGCCCTCGCGGGAGAAGTGCAGCAGCACCAGCGCCTCGTAGCGCGCAAACGTCAGGTCCAGCGGCTGCAGCGCCGCATCGACGTGCCGGAGCAGGATCTGGTGGGCACGGGTGATCGAGGTGACCGCGGCCATGGCCTCGGGCGCCGGCCAGCCGTGGTCCCGCCAGTTGCGCTCGGCCTCCGCCACGGGGTCGAAGGCGAGTCGCGAGCCCGGCACATCCACTCGGTGACTCCTCGATCGGCGGCGTTCCTGCGGCCACGACGGTTGCCGCGGTGGGCGAGCCTATGCCCGTTCGACGACACCTCCCGAGCCACCGGGCCGGTGCCGCGGGGCGCTGACCGTCCGCCGGTACCCTCGGCCGGACGCGCTTTCAGGGACATCTCACGTGCGCTATGGCGATCGCAGCGACGCCGAACTCATGGCGTCGGCCCAGGCCGGGTGGTCCCCGGCCTTCGCCGTGCTGCTCCACCGGCACGGTCCCGCGGTCCGTAGCGCGGTCCGGCACGAGGCCGACCCCATTGCCGCCACGCGCGACGTCTTCCTCACCGCACTCGAGGAACTGCCGCGCATGGACCCCCAGTTCCCGGCGCGTGAATGGCTGCTCGACATCGCCGGCACCGACCGGGTCCCCGACCCGATCATCCCGCTGCGCGAGGAGGAACGCGACGCGATCTGGGCCAGCCTCATCACGGCCTGGCCGGGCCACTCGCGTCCCCCGCGGACCGGCCTGCGTCGCGCCGCGCTGGTTCTCGGCCTGGTCGCGCTGGCCGCGCTCGTCCCAATTCTGGTGTTCCTCGCCGACGAGGCACCCGACCCCGGCGCCGAGGAACTGCGCGCGCACCCCGTCGCCGAGGAACCGACCGACGGCGAACCGACCGAGACAGCCGAGCCACTGCCGACCTTCTCGTTCCCCAGCGTGCCAGACGACGCCCCACAGCAGACGCCGACCCCGGACCCGCCGCCGGTGACCGACACACCCGAACCCGACGGCACCACCGAACCCGAACCGACGCCGACCGTCACCGTCACCGACGAACCGGACCCGGATCCCGAACCGACCGGCGATCCTGAGCCGGACCCCGAGCCGACCGGCGACCCCGAACCGACCGAGACCGAACCCTCCGACCCGCCGCTCGACCCGCTCCCACCGATCGATCCGGATCCGGACGAGGGCGAGGACGGCGGCAACGCGACCGGGACCCCATGACGACGCCGACACCACCATCCGACCTCGACCCGGCCCAGAGCGGCCTGGGTGACATGGGCCCCGACGACTTCCGCGCCCACGGGCACGCGGTCGTGGACTGGATCGCCGACTACCTCCAGGGTGTCGGGGAACGCCCCGTGCTGGCGCAGGTCCGTCCGGGCCAGATCCGCGACGCGCTGCCGGCGACACCGCCCACCGACCCGGAACCGTTCGCCGACGCCATGCACGACCTCGACGAGGTGCTGCTGCCCGGCATCACGCACTGGAACCACCCCGCGTTCCACGCCTACTTCGCGATCACCGGTTCCGGGCCCGGCATCCTGGGCGAGGCGCTCGCCGCCGCGATGAACGTCAACGGGATGCTGTGGCGCACCTCGCCCTCGGCGACCGAACTCGAGGAACTGGTCATCGACTGGCTGCGGCAGATGCTCGGCTTCGATGCCGGCTTCCGCGGCATCATCACCGACAGCGCGTCGATGTCGACGCTGCTCGCCCTGGCAGCGGCGCGAGAACGCACCGGCCTCGACGTCAGGCAGCGTGGCCTCGCCGGCCGGGCCGACGTCCCGCTGCTACGCATCTACACCTCCGAGCACGCCCACTCGTCGGTCGAGAAGGCGGCGATCACGCTTGGCCTCGGGCGCGACAGCGTCCGCACGATCCCGACCGACGGCGACTACCGGATGCGTGTCGACGCGCTCGCGGAGGCGGTACGCGAGGACGGCCGGTTCGGATACCGCCCGCTCGCGATCGTCCCGACGGTCGGTACCACCTCGACGACCTCGATCGACCCCGTGGCGGCCATTGCGGACCTGCGCGAGGAACTCGAGGAGGAACTCGGCCATCCGATCTGGCTGCACGTCGACGGCGCGTACGGCGGGATGGCCGCGATCGTGCCGGAGTTGCGGCACGTGCTCGACGGCGTCGACCGGGCCGACTCGTTCGTGACCAACCCGCACAAGTGGCTGTTCACGCCGATCGACTGCTCGACGTTGTTCGTCCGCGAGCCCGAGTGGCTCACGCGCGCGTTCTCGCTGGTGCCCGAATACCTCGTCACCGACGACCAGGGCGTGACCGACTTCATGGACTGGGGCGTGCAACTCGGCCGCCGGTTCCGTTCGCTCAAGCTGTGGCTGGTGATCCGCTACTTCGGCACGGACGGCCTGGCCGCACGCATCCGGGAGCACCTGGCCCAGGCACGCCGGGTGGTCGAGTGGATCGAGCAGCATCCCGACCTCGAAGTAGCCGCACCCACGCCGTTCTCGACCGTCTGCTTCCGCGCCGTGCCCCGCTGGCTGGTCGGGGTGGGCGCCGGGGGCGAGGTTGACACGGTGGCCCCCGGAGACGAGGCCGACGACGAGGTCAGCGACCTCAACCGCGCCTGGCTGGCCCGCATCAACCGCACCGGTGACGCCTACCTGTCGCACACCGAACTCGACGGTCGTTACGTGATCCGGTTGGCGTTGGGCAGTCTGCGGACGACCGACGAGCGCCTCGACGCCACGTTGCAGGTCCTCGACCGCGAACTCGATGAACTGCGGCGCGTGCGCGCGGAAGGGTCTGCATCCGCGGCCCGCTGAGCGCAGTGACGCCCGGCGCTACCCGGTCGGCGAGTGCTGGTGGAGGAACCGTTGCCAGCGGCCGTCGCGTCGCACGTAGACGCTGCCCCCGTTGACCTCGTACGGCGGGGCCCGAACACGCAGCGACCGCCGTCGGCGAAGTGCTCCCGGTAGAAGTCGGGGTCGCCGCCGGCATGCCAGAACCGGTGCTCGATCTCGAGCAGGTCCTCGGCCAGGCTCATGCTTCGCCCCCCTCGAGTGCGTCCAGGAGTTCGTCGGCCGCAGCGTAAGGATCGAGGTCGCGCACGGCGACCTGCTGCGCGAGCTTGTCGAGCACCGGATCGTCGCCCTGGTCGAGCCGCGCGAACCGCAGCCGGACCTGTTCCAGCGCGATCTCGCGGATCAGGTGCAGCGCCCGGTCCCGTCGACGTTGGTCGCCACGCCCGGTCTCGCCGAGCCAGTCGGCGTGCGTACCGAAGGCCTCGACCACCTCGTCGATGCCCTCCTCGCGGACGGCAACGGTGCGCAGGATCGGCGGCCACCACCCGGCCGGGCCGTCCGGATCCTCCAGCGCATGCCCCATCTCGAGCATGCCGCGCAGTTCGGACTCGAGCTTGCCGGCGCCCGACGCGTCGGCCTTGTTGATCACGAACACGTCGGCGACCTCGAGGATGCCGGCCTTGGCGGCCTGGATCCCGTCCCCCATCCCAGGGGCGAGCGCAACGACGGTCGTGTCCGCGGTAGCAGCGATCTCGACCTCGGACTGGCCGACGCCGACCGTCTCGACGATGACGTCGTCGAAGCCGGCCGCGTCGAGGACCAGCACCGCCTGCGGGGTGGCGAACGACAGGCCGCCGAGGTGGCCGCGTGAAGCCATCGAGCGGATGAACACGCCCGCATCGGCGTGGTGGGACTGCATCCGGACCCGGTCGCCGAGCAGCGCACCGCCCGAGAACGGCGACGACGGGTCGACCGCGAGGATCGCCACCGTCCGGTCGACGCTGCGCAGCGCCGCGGCGATCGAGTTGGTCAGCGTGGACTTGCCGACGCCCGGGGAGCCGGTGATGCCGATCACGCGAGCGTTGCCGGTGCGGGGATAGATCGCCCCGACGACCTCACGAAGCCGTTCGGGGCTGCCGTCCTCGACCAGCGTGAGCAGCCGCGCCAGGGCCCGGCGCTCGCCACGCTCGAGCCCCTCGAGCAGTTCCTCGACCGTCTGTGCCACCGTCGCCGTCCGCCTCGTCGCGTGAGGCGGCGAGGCTAGTGGCCGGTCGGGGTCAGACCCGTTCCAGCGCCTCGGGCTGCCAGCCGGGGCCGTGCCACAGCCGCCCGGCTCGGTGACGCCAGCTGGTGTCGGCCTTGGCGTCGCGCCAGATGGCGGCGTACTCGTGGGTGGCAATGACCAGCGGGTTGTAGGTCTCGATGTTCTTGGTCAGGCCGTAGCGGACCGGTTCGACCTCGGGCTCGAAGCTGCCGAACCAGCGGTCCCACACGATCAGGATGCCGCCGTAGTTCTTGTCGAGGTACTGCGGGTTGGTGCCGTGGTGGACCCGGTGGTGGCTCGGCGTGTTGAACACGTACTCGAACGGCGCCCACATCTTGTCGATCGCCTCGGTGTGGATCCAGAACTGGTACAGCAGGTTGATCGCACCGCTCATGATCAGGATCGCGGGGTTGACGCCCAGCAGGACCAGCGGGACGTAGAAGATCCAGCTCGTCAGCGGCGTCCAGCTCTGGCGCAGCGCGGTCGACAGGTTGTACTTCTCGCTCGAGTGGTGCACGACGTGCGCGGCCCACAGGAACCGGTTCTCGTGCGACGCCCGGTGGAAGAAGTAGTAGCCGAGGTCCTTGCCGACCAGCGCCACCGCCCACGCAACCCAGCCCGAACCGAGGTCGAGCGGCGTCAGGTTCCACACCAGCACGTAGCCGCCGAGGCCCAGCAGCGAGGTGATGACCACGGGCACGATCAGGCTTCCGATACCCATGGTCAGGCTCGCCATCGTGTCCTTGAGCTCGTAGCCCGCGACCAGGCGACCCTGCTCGACCATGTCCTCGAGGTCGTCGAGCTGCTTCTCGCGGTGCAGCACGTAGATCTCGAGCATCATCAGCACGATGAACACCGGGATCGCCGGCGTGATCAGGTCGAGTTCGGCCACATCGGCCAACGACCCGCGCAGTAGCTCCGTCATTTCTCGCTCCCTCCCGCCATCCCCGATGCGTCTCGCCCACGTCGTTCGCTCGTTGCCCCGCCATTCGTCAGCCGGCCGCGGACCATGTCGGTGAGCAGGGCGACCTCGCGGTCGCGCAGTTCGGCGGAGCGGACCGTGCCGACGTCGAGCGACAGCCCGAACATCGTCGCCAGCACCAACTCGACGGTGTCGTCGAAGTCGGGGTGGTCGGCGACCCCGGGCAGCATCTGGCCGATCAGGACCGCCAACTGTTCGCGGTGCAAAACGTCGGCCGCGTCGAGGTGCTGCGCGAGCTCGGGGTCGGTGCGCCCGACCACGAACAGCTCCAGCGCCGCGCGCAGGTCGTGGCGGCGGTACAGCCGCCAGGCGACCGCCACCGCGTCACCGACCGGGTCCGTGTGCTCGGCCGTGAGGAAGTCGGCCACCGCATCCTCGCGCGAGCGGCGCAGGATCTCGGCCGCCGCCGTGGCCACCAGTTCGGCCTTGGAGTCGAAGTGGGCGAACAACCCACCCGAGGACACGCCCGCACGCTTGCAGACGCGCCCGACCGTGGTGCCCGCGTAGCCGTGCTCGATCAGGCAGGCCGTCGTGGCCGCGAGCAGCTTCGCGCGCGTCGCCTCGCGGCGCTGTTGCTGCGTCCGCGCAGCACGATCTGGTTGCTGCGTCCGCGCAGCACGATCTGGTCGCTGCGTCCGCGCAGCCGCCATCGTCTCTCCCTCTCCCGGCGCACATTAAAGAGCGAGCACTCGGTCTTTGCAAGAACCGCACGTCGTCGCACGCCTGTTCACCGACGAGGGCTCCGGCGGGTACGACGCCGCCGACCTCGTGGTCGAGCGCAGCCTCGCGTTCCTCGACCCGTGCTGAACCGCTCGCGTAGCTGACCTCGGGTTCGCAACCGGTTGCAGCTACGCGGATGCGGTCGTGTCGCGGAAGTGGACCCTCTGGCCGGGTCGCAGTTGGCCGGCGAGGTCGAGGTCGGCGGCCAGGACGACGGCGATGACCGGGTAGCCGCCCGTCACCGGGTGGTCGGCGAGGAACAGCACCGGGCGTCCGCTCGGCGGGACCTGCAGGGCACCGGACGCCATGCCCTCGGTCGGCAGCTCACCCTCCCGTGCCCGCTGGAGCGCGGGACCGTCCAGGCGCAGTCCGACGCGATTGCTGTCGGCGGTGACGGTCCAGGCGGTGGACGTGAGCCGGGCGCGTGACTCGGCGGTGAACCAGTCGTCGCGGGGGCCGAGACGGACGCGCAGGGTGACCTCGCGGCCGTCGGGGTCGAAGCGGGGGGCGAGGTCGACCTCACCGAACGTGCGCGGCGCCGTCCCGACGGGCAGCCGGTCGCCCGCTTGGGGCACGGCCGGTCCGAGGCCGGCGAGCGTGTCGGTGGAGCGCGAGCGGAGCACGGTCGGAACGTCGATGCCGCCGCGCACGGCGAGGTAGGTGCGCAGACCCGCCGCGGGTGTCTCGAGTTCGAGCACCGCACCGTCGGGCAGACGGATCGGCGCGTTGTGCCCGACCTCGATGCCGTCGACCCGGACGGGACACCGCGCCCCCGTCGTGGCGACCTCGAGGTCGCCGTGCGCCCGAACACGTAGGCCACCCAGGGTCACCTCGAGGCACGCAGCCTCCTCGGGGTTCCCGACGAGGCGGTTGGCCAGGCGCAACGATCCGCGGTCTGCCGCACCGGAGGTGGTCACCCCCCAGGCGTTGTGACCGAACCGGCCGAGATCCTGGACCGTGCTGAGCGGACCGGGGGCCAGCACCTCGAGCCGGCTTCTCATCTGGCTGCCACGAACCGGACCCGCACGCCGGGACGCAGCAGCGCCGGGGGATCGCGGTCCTGGTCCCACACCGGCAGGTCGGTCCGACCGATCAACTGCCAGCCGCCGGGCGACGCCGTCGGATAGACCCCGGAGTACCGGCCGGCCAGGCCGACCGCGCCGGCGGGGACGCGGGTGCGAGGATCGGATCGGCGGGCCACCTGCAGGCGGGCGTCCTCCCCGACGAGGTAGCCGAAGCCGGGCGCGAACCCGGCGAACGCGACCGTCCAGACCTGGCCGGTGTGCGCCTCGACGACGCCGCCGGGTCCGAGGCCGGTGGCCGCGCCGACCGCCTCGAGGTCGTCCCCGTCGTAGACGACCGGCACCTCGACCTCCTCCGCGCGGCCGGCCTCGGGCGGGAGGGGCCGCAGGGTCCGCAGGGCCTCGGCCACAATCGACGTGGACGTGCGCTCGGGGTCGATGCGCACCAGCAGCGTGCGGGCCGCGGCGACGAGATCGATGACGCCCGCCGGTGGCGCGGCCTCGACCGCGGCGTGCAGACCGAGCACCGCGTCGAGGTCGTCGACCTCGACGAGCACCCCGCTGTCGCCGAACGGCAGGAGTCTCACGTGAACGGCGCGACGACGATGCCGGCGTCCTCGAGGCCGCGGCGCACGGCCTCGGCGAGTCGGACCGCGCCGGGGGTGTCACCGTGGACGCAGATCGACTCGGGCGCCACGGTCACGGCCGAGCCGTCGACGGCGTGCACCCGTCCCTCCGTGGCCATCGCCACGGCCCGCCGCACGACCGCGTCCTCGTCGTGGATGACGGCGCCGGATTCGGTGCGTGGGACCAGGCTGCCGGCCGGCGTGTAGGCGCGGTCGGCGAAGGCCTCGGCCACCGGACGCAGGCCGGCCTCCTCGGCGTGACGTAGCAAGGCCGATCCGGGCAGGCCGAGCACTGGCAGGTCGGGGTCGAACTCGCGCACCGCCCGGACGACGGCCTCGGCCTGGGCCTCGTGCTCGACCACGGCGTTGTAGAGCGCTCCGTGCGGCTTGACGTAGGTCACCCGGGCTCCGGCGACCCGGGCGAACGCCCCGAGGGCGCCGACCTGGTACAGCACGGCATCGGTCAACTCGCGCGGGTCCATGTCGATGAACCGGCGGCCGAACCCGAGCAGATCCGGGTAGCCGACCTGGGCGCCGATGACCACGCCGGCCGCGACGGCGCGGGTGCAGGTGGCACGCAGGACCGACGGGTCACCGGCGTGGAAGCCGCAGGCGACGTTGGCGCTGGTCACCGAGGCCAGCACCGCGGCGTCGTCGCCCAGCACCCAGGCGCCGTAGGACTCGCCGAGGTCGGCGTTGAGGTCGACCCGCCCCGTCACGGGGCCTACTCGACCGACACGAGCAGCGCGTCGCCCTGCCCGCCACCGCCGCACAACGCGGCGGCACCGGTGCCACCGCCACGCTGGCGCAGCGCCCCGATCAGCGAGACGACGATGCGGGCGCCGGAACACCCGATCGGGTGGCCGAGCGCGATACCGCCCCCGTTGACGTTGACCTTGTCCTCGTCGAGGCCGAGGTCGCGCGTCGAAGCGATCGCGACGCTGGCGAACGCCTCGTTGATCTCGTAGCGGTCGAACCCTGAAGGGTCGGCGTCGATGCGACGCGCCGCGTCGCGGATCGCGGCCGAGGGCTGGTGGTGCAGCGAGGGGTCGGGACCGGCGACGGTTCCCCAGGAACGGACGGTGGCGAGCACGGGCAGACCGAGCTCGTCGGCCTTCTCGCGGCTGGCGAGGACCAGCGCGGCGGCGCCGTCGGAGATCTGCGACGCGTTGCCGGCCGTGATCGAGCCCTCCTTGGTGAAGGCGGCCCGCAGGCCACCGAGCGACTCGCCGGTGGTGCCCTCGCGGATGCCCTCGTCCTGGGCGACGGTCAGCGGGTCACCCTTGCGCTGGGGCACCTCGACCGAGACGACCTCGTCGTCGAACAGGCCGTCCTTCCAGGCCCGGGCAGCCCGCTCGTGGGAGCGGGCGGACCACTCGTCCTGCTGCTCGCGGGTGATCTCGAGGCCCTTGTCGGACTGGTAGTTGTCGGTGGCCAGGCCCATCGCGCAGCCGTCGAAGGCGCAGGTCAGACCGTCGTGCATCATCACGTCGGTCAGCGTGGCGTCGCCCATCCGCAGGCCGAAGCGGGCGTTGTCGAGCACGTAGGGCGCGTTCGACATCGACTCCATGCCACCGGCGACGACGAGGTCGAAGTCACCGACGCGGATCAGGTCGCGGGCCCGCGAGATCGCGGTCATGCCCGAGAGGCAGACCTTGTTGATGGTCTCGGCGGCGACGTTCATCCCGATGCCGCCCTCGACGGCGGCCTGGCGGGCCGTGATCTGGCCCTGGCCGGCCTGCAGGACGTGTCCCATCACCGTGTAGCCGACCCGGTCGGCCGTGACGCCGCCCTTGGCCAGCGCGGCGGCGATGGCCGTGCCGCCCAGTTGCATGGCGCTCAACGAGGCGAGCCCGCCTCCGAACTTCCCTGCGGGCGTACGCGCGTATCCGACAACGACGACCTCGTTCACGACGGCCTCCCTCGGCTCGACTTCCCACTCGTCGCGCATGGTAGGTGGGTCGTCGGTCCCGATCCGAACCGCCCGGCCAGGGGGAGGATGCGGGGTCTCAGCGAAGCAGCCGACCGTCCGCGGGCGCGCCGAACGCGAGCAGCGCCTCGAACGAGGGCGCCCGACCGCTGCGGAGCTGCCCCTGTACCCGCCGCATCACGTCGCCGACCGGGCAGGGATCGCCCGGCTGGGTCGGCATGGGAGAGCATTGAGCCTGCGCGGTCGGCGTGGGCATCTCGGCGGTGGGGGCGGTGTCCATGCCGGCAACGGTGCCCGGTCGCCGGGGCGGCCGCGAGCAGACCGAGTGGCAACCGTGCGAACTCCCGCCCGGCCGGTGCCGGGTTGTGCCGCCGACCGTGTCAGCGGGCACGATGACACCACCACTCCCCCGAACGGACCAGCAAGGAGCCGTCGCATGCAGGTGACCCGCGTGGACCAGATCGCCATCGCCGTCCCCGACCTCGACGAAGCCCTGGCCTTCTACGAGCGCGCCTTCGGGCTGGTGCCCGAGTACCGCGAGCGGGTCGACTCCGACGGCGTCGAGGAGGCGATGATCAACGTCGGCGGCGTGTACCTCCAACTACTGCAACCGACCCGCGACGACTCCCCCATCGCCAAGTACCTGGACAGGAACGGGCCGGGCCTGCACCACCTGGGGTTCGGGGTCGACTCGGTGGGCGACACGCTCGACCACCTGCGCGATCAGGACGTTCGTCTGATCGACGAGGAGCCCCGCCCCGGGGGTGGCGGCCACACCGTCGCGTTCGTGCACCCGAAGGGCACCGGCGGCGTCCTGGTCGAACTGGTCGAGGACGCCGAGCACGCCTGATCAGGCCGGGGACCCTCCGGTAGCCTCGGAACCACGACCTCCCACTCCCTTCCTGACGCCTCGAGGTGCCCGATGGGCTTCTCCGACCGCCTGCGTGCCTGGTTCAAGGGCGAGTCCAACCGCTCCGCACCGAGCCCCAGCACGGACAAGTCGAGCCGCGCGACCACGCGCGACCTCGAGGAGTTCGTTGGCAGTCGCGTCGGCGTCGAGGCCTACCTCGAACCGCGGACCGCGATCTACTCGACCACACTGCTGTTGGTCGCCGACGACGGCGAGTACCTGCGGCGGCCCGTGCGCGACCGCGCCCACGCCGCCGAGTTCTGCAGCCGCGCGAGCCTGCCGCTCTACGACGCGGCCAAGGTCGGCTATCCGCGGCGCATGAAGGACTACGACCGGGGTGTCCGCCCCCGCCGGATCGACCTCGAGGACATGCCGCCGTGGCCGGGCGCGTCCGACGACGACTCCACCCCGCCGGGGCCCCCTCCCGCACCGCGCGACTGACGACGAAGGCGCTTTTCTGTGAGCCTGCCCGACACGATGCGTGCTGCCCGCCTGCACCGACCCCGCTCGGCCGACCGGTCCGAGGACGTCCGTATCGACGAGGTGCCGGTCCCCGAGCCCGCGTACGGCGAGGTCCTGGTCCGCGTGCGGGCCTGCGGGATCTGCGCCAGCGACCTGCACGTGGTCGCCGGGGTCACGCCGCACGGCCCGAACCTGCCCCAGACGCTCGGGCACGAACCGGCCGGCGTCATCGCCGCACTCGGTGAGGGCGTCACCGACTGGCAGGTCGGCGACCGGGTCGCGTGGGTGATGTCGCGGCCCTGCGGGACCTGCGAGTACTGCCGGGCAGGGCGCGAGAACCTGTGCGTGACGATGGCGGTCGCCGGCGTGGACTACGACGGCGTGCAGGCCGAGTACGCGGTGGCCGACACCCGGTTCCTGGTCCCGCTGCCCGCGGGCATGCCGTTCGACCAGGCGGCCATCGTCACCGACGCCGTGGCGACGCCCTACCACGCTCTCAAGCGCGGCGGCGTCGGGCAGGACATGACCGTGGCGGTCTTCGGCCTCGGCGGTCTCGGCATGCACGCCGTGCTGCTGGCCAAGCTCGCCGGCGCGTCGGTCGTGGGCGTCGACGTCGAGGAGGTCAACCTCCAGCGCGCGCTCGAGTGGGGCGCCGACGAGGTCGTCGACGGTTCGGAGCCCGGCGTCGCCCGCCGGATCCGTGAGCTCAGCGAAGGCGGCGTGGACAAGAGCTTCGAGTTCGTCGGCCTGCAGTCCACCGTCGACCAGGCGGTCAAGGCGCTGCGGCCCGGAGGACGGGCCACGATCGTCGGTCTCGGACCGCAGACGATCCAGACCGTCCCGATCGCGCTGTTCGTCTCGCAGGAGACCGAGTTGGTCGGCTCGTTCGGCTACACCCAGCAGGACCTGGGCGAGTTGTACGACCTCGTCGAGGACGGGCGGCTCGACCTGGGCCGGTCCGTGACCGACCAGCTGTCGCTCGACGAGTTCCCCGACGCGCTCCACCGGCTCGAGACCCGCGAGGGCAACCCGATCCGGATGGTCGTCACCTACGACGAGTAGACGCCGTCGGCCATGGCCATCGCCGTGGCGGCGTCGGCATCGACCACGATGCGCCAGGAAGCCTCGCCCCCGCGGCCACGCAGGACGGGTCGGCCCTCCTGGTCGAGGTCCCACGTCTCGAGCTGGGTGCCGGCGGGCACCTCGTCGAGGCGGTAGGTCGCGGTGTCGTCCGACGGGTTGGAGGTCACCGCTTCGTCGTACCAGTCGACGGTGCGCAACCGGGTTCCCTCGGCGCCCCATTCGAGCCACGCGACGGCGCCACCGTCGGGCGCCCACACCGGGACGGGTGCCTCGTCGAGCGTCATGGCCAGGTCCTCGGTGACCTGCAGACGCCACGGGAACCAGTACAGGTCGGTGACCTCGTCACCCTCGACGTTGAGATAGCGCAGTTCGTACCGGGCACCGCCGTCGCCCTGCGCCCGCGCCAGGACGAGCACGGTCTGCCGTTCGCGGTCACCCGGTCGCAGCGTGGCGTGCAGCAGTTCACCGTCGGTGGCCCGGTCGGTCACCGCGAGCACACGTTCGCCGCCGTCGGCATCGCTGAGCACGAGCCGGTCGCCGTCGATGCGCACCTGCGGTTGCAGTACCACCGAGGCACTGCGTCCGGGCTCGGGCCCGGCGCCGGCCGGGTTCCCGGCGCTGCCGGCACAACCGGCGAGCGCGATCGCCATGACCACGGCCAGTGCGGACCTGGCCGACCCCCTGCGTTGCCCCACGTACGTGTCGTTTTCCCCCAGGTCGGTGCCCGGGCCTTGCTGACCTTGTCGGCGTGCCTATCGGCCCACTCAAACAACACGACGCATCAGACGCCACAGAAGTTGCATGCGCACGCTCACCGCACGCGATCGATCCCGCCCGCCGACCCCGATCGTCTCGCGCTGCGCGCTCGTTGCCCCACCAGATCGATCCCGTCCTCCGCCACACGACGATGCCCGGCGGATTCCGCCGGGCATCGCTGTGGGGGTGGGTTGGCGTCAGCTCTCGGTGATCTCGATGGTCGAGATCACGACGTCCTCGACGGGCTTGTCGCGCGCGTCGGTCTCCGTCGTGGCGATCGTGTCGACGACGTCGAGGCCGTCGGTCGCCTTGCCGAACACGGTGTACGACGGCGGCAGGCCGACGTCCTGGTGGCAGACGAAGAACTGCGAACCGTTGGTGTTGGGCCCGGCGTTGGCCATCGCCAGGGTGCCCATCTTGTAGCCGTGCTTGCGCGACGACTCGAGTTCGTCGCCGAACTTGTAGCCCGGCCCACCGGTGCCGGTGCCGGTCGGGTCGCCGCCCTGGATGACGAAGCCCTCGATCACGCGGTGGAAGATCACGCCGTCGTAGAACCCCTCGCGGGCGAGGAAGACGAAGTTGTTGACCGTGTTCGGCGCATCCTCGGGATACAGCTTCGCGGTGATGTCGCCGCGGCTGGTCCTGATCGTCGCCGTGTACGTCTTCGTGGCGTCGATCGCCATCTCGGGCGGGGAACTCCACTGCTTGGCCACGGGGCCTCCTCGGGGTGCGCTGGTCACGTCGGGTGCATTCGCCCCGACAGCCTAGTGGCGCCGCCGTGGAGGCCCGCAGCCCGGTCAGGCACCCTCGAGGGTGAACGAGACGATGCGGATGTCGTCGACCGGACGGTCGTTCTCGCCGGTCGGCTGCTCGGCGATCTGGTCGACCACGTCCATGCCCTCGGTGACCGTGCCCACCACGATGTAGCTGGCATCGGGCAACTCGATCGGGTCACCCTGCACGATGAAGAACTGCGAGCCGGTGGAGTTCGGTTCCGTGGTCCGGGCCATCGCCACCGTGCCGCGTGGGTAGGCGACCCCGCCGTTCTGACCGGTCGAGTACCCGTCGGCGGCGGACGTCTCGTCGGGCAGGCCGAACCCCGGGTAGGCCGCGGCCTCGGGGTCGAATCCCTGTGGCGAGCAGTCTTCCTGGCCGCACCCGGTGCCGGCCGGATCGCCGGCCTGGATCACGAACTCGTCGATCACCCGGTGGAAGGGGATCCCGTCGTAGTAGCCGTCCTCGATCAGGGCGGCCAGCGTGGCGACCGTCTGCGGGGCGCCCTCGACGTCGAGGTCGATGACGATGTCACCGCACGTGGTCGCCAGCGTGGCGGTCGCACCCTCGGGGACGTCGACGGTCGGCGGGTCGTCGTAGATCTGGCTGTCGACGTCCGGGGCGTCGTCGGCCGGCGGGCAGGCGTCGACGTCCGGCGCCGCCGTCGGCTCCTCCTCGCCGGGTGCCTCGACGTCGTCGATCTCGGGTGCGGGCTCGTCGCGGCCCAGGTAGAGACCGATTCCCACCACCGCGGCGACGAACAGGACGACGACCACGATCACCATCACCCGCGTGCGCTGCTGGCGGCGACGCAACGCGTCGGCGCGCCGCTGCGCGCGGGCCTTGGCCAACTGTCGATCGTGTTGCCGCTTGCTCACCGTGCACCTCGGGCCGGAAACGTCCGGAGGCTACCGGTCACGGGCACGCAAACCCGACCCTGGCCCGAAGTCAGGCCCTGCCCCGGTTGGCGGCGTGCCGCCAGCAGTGCAGGTGCCAATGGCGTCGATCGACGACCAGGCCTTCGGGCCAGGCGACCACGTGGCCCACACCGGAGCGGATCGTGTTGCCACAGTCGGGGCACAGGTAGTCCTTGGTGGCCTGGAAGGCCGGCACACGCTGGACCTCGTAGCCGTCCAGGTGCGGCAGGAACGGGTCGGGCTGCGCGGGCCTCATCGGTCGACGCCGAGCAGCACGACCAGCATGGCGAAGCCGTCGTCGCTGCCGCTCCACAGTTCCCGCACGAGGTCGTAGCCGGCCTCGGCCACCAACCGGCGCAACGCGAGCACGACCACGACCGCATCGTCGACCGCGCCCAGCACCGGGATTCCGTCGGGGATCACGTCGATCGGCACGGCGATGTAGGCCGCGGCGGCGAGGCCGATCAGCTTCGCCCGCCGCGGGACCCGCGGGTCGCGGGAGAGGTCGCGGAGCAGGCGCAGCAGGTCGGGCAGCATCGCGGCCGCCTCGCGCCACCGACCCCGCGACGGGGTCGGCTGGTGCGGTTTCGGGGCGGCGGTCTCGGTCACTGCATCCCCCCTGGGCCCACCATCCACCGGGTCTCCCCCGGGGCCCACCATCCGCCGGCCGTCTTGGTACCCGCTCTTCAGTCGTAGACGTAGAACCCCCGCCCGGCCTTGCGGCCGAGGAAGCCGGCTTCGACCATGTGGCGCAGCAGCGGCGCGGGCTCGTAGGAGGGCTGGCGGTACTCCTGCTCGAGGCGCTGGATGATGGCCAGCGAGACGTCGAGTCCGACCACGTCCATCAGCTCGAACGGGCCCATCGGGTAGGCCGCGCCGAGCTTCATGGCGGTGTCGATCTCCTCGGCGGTCGCGTAGTGCGAGTCGAGCATCTTGACCGCGTCGTTCAAGTACGGGAACAGCAACGTGTTGACGATGAAGCCGGCCCGGTCACCGCACAGGACGCCGACCTTGCCGATCTTGTCCACGAACGCGCGACACTGCTCGACGATCCCGGCCTCGGTGCGCACGGTGGTGACGATCTCGACCAGCTTCATGATCGCCGCCGGGTTGAAGAAGTGCAGGCCGATGACCTGGTCGGGCCGGTCGGTCGCCATGGCGCAGTCGATGACCGGCAGCGACGAGGTGGTGGTGGACAAGACCGTCTCGGGCTTGAGGACCGGTGCGAGCTCGGCGAACATCTCCTTCTTGATCGCGAGGTCCTCGGCGATCGCCTCGATGACGAGGTCCGAGGGGGCGAGGTCGGCGAGCTCCGAGGTCGGCTTGATGCGCTGCAGCGCGGCGACCATGTCCGCCTCGCTGAGCCGGCCCTTGTCCACCATCCGCTGCATGGACTTGGCGACCTTCGCGGCGATGGCCTCGGCCTTCTCGCGGCTGCGGCCCCGAACGATGACGTCGTAGCCGGCCTTCGCGCACACCTCGACGATGCCGCTGGCCATGGTGCCCGTGCCGACGACACCGATGGTCTTCCAGTCGGCGATCAACGCCGGGTCGGCGGGCTCGCGCACGTCGTCGTCCTCGACGGCCCGCGAGCTGCCGGCTTCCTCGTAGGTGTAGAAGCCGCGGCCGGCCTTGCGCCCGGTGAAGCCGGCGGCCGCGAGTTGGCCGAGCAGCGGACGGGGCGCGAAGCGGGTGTCGTCGAACTGGGAGTGGATCGCCTCCATGATGCCGACGAACGTGTCGACGCCGACGAGGTCGGTCAGCGCGATCGGACCCATCGGCAGGCCGGCGCCGAAACGCATCGCGGCGTCGACGTCCTCCTTGGTCGCGTAGCCACCCTCGACCATCCACACGGCCTGGTTGAGGTAGGGGAACAGCAACTGGTTGGCGATGAACCCGCGGCGGTCGCCGACGACGACGGGCGACTTGCCGATCGTCTCGGCGAACGCGCTGGCCGTGGCGACCACGGTCTCGTCGGTCACGACGGTGCGCACCAGTTCGATCAGCTTCATCACCGGCGCAGGGTTGAAGAAGTGGAAGCCCAGGACCCGGTTGGGACGGCGGGTGTGCACGGCGATGTCCATCACCGGCAGCGACGAGGTGTTGGTCGCGATGATCGCGTCGGGGCGGGCGACCTCGTCGATCCTACGGAAGGTCTCCTGCTTGACCTCGAGCACCTCGGGCACGGCCTCGATGATCAGGTCGCAGTCGCCGAGCGCGTCCATCGCGGTGTCGCCGTAGATGCGTCCGAGCACGTCCTCGCGCTCGGACTCCTCGAGCTTGCCGCGTTCGACCTGGCGGTCGAGCGAACCCCGGATGCGGGCGAAGCCGGCGTCCACGGCGGCCCCGTCGATGTCGACGAAGGCCACGTCGAAGCCGTTGCGGGCGACGATCTCGGCGATACCCGAGCCCATGGTCCCGCAGCCGACGATGCCGACCTTGCTGATCTGCTCGACGATCTGGTCCGCCATCGTTGCGCCTCCCTCGACGTTCACCGCTCCGGCCCGCCCGAGCCTAGGGAGTCACGCAGGCCGTTTCCGAACCCGATCGGGCTCCTCGGCCGGGGTCAGGCGTCCACGGCGCCGGCACCGTCCGCAATCGCCCGGCGGGCGCCGAGGTGACGGGTGTAGGCAGCACTAGGCCGTCCGGTGATGCACGGAGCGACCACCGAGCCAGGTGCCGTCCACCTCGACGTCGCCGAGTTCGCGCGGCGGGACACGCAGCACGTCCTGTGCGGTGACCACGAGGTCGGCCCGCTGCCCAACGGCGAGCCTGCCCGCCTCGGCCTCGTCGCCGACCTGGTGGGCGGTCCCGAGGGTGTAGGTTCGCAGCGCGGCGTCGAGATCGATGCGTTCGTCGGGCAGGAAGACGTCGCGCTCCCCGCCGTCGTGCGGGCCCTGGCGGGTGACCGCGACGGCGATGCCGTCGAGCGGTTCGTGCGACGACACCGGCCAGTCGCTGCCGAACGACACCGCCGCGCCGTCGCGGATCAGCGACCCGATCGGGTACTGCCAGTGCCGGCGTTCCTCGCCGAGCCGGGGGGTGGTCAGGTTACGCATGATCTCGTTGTCCTGCGCCCACAGCGGCTCGAAGTTGGCCACCACGCCCAGCTCGCGGAAGCGGGGCAGGTCGTCGGGGTGCACGAGGTGGGTGTGGGCGATCACCGGTCGCCGGTCCCGCACCCCGTTGCGTCGTGCGACGGCCTCGATCGCGTCGAGTGCGAGCCGGATGCCGGCGTCACCGATCGCGTGCAGGTGCAACTGGAACCCGGCGGTGTCCATCGCCGCGGCCGCCCGGGTCAACCCGTCGAGGTCCCAGTTCGCGATGCCGTGGTCGTGGGCGCCCGCACAGCCACCGTCACTCCCGGAGCCCACCAAGCCGTCGAGCGGTAGGTACGGATCGATCAGCGCCGCCGTGCCGCCCTCGATGACGCCGTCGACGAAGAACTTCACCGTGGTCGCGGTCAGCCGCCCGCCGGGCACCCCGTCGGCCCGGCGTCGTGCTGCGTCACGTTCGGCCTCGCGACGGAGGTCCTCGAAGACCGCAACCTGGGCGGACCAGCCCTCGGACTCGACCTTGCAGGCGAGGTCGAGGTCGGCGGTCAGGCGCCCGGCGTCGGCGACCTGCCGGTACGCGGCGAGCATGCCCGGCCGGCACCAGGCGTCCTGGCCGAACACCAGCCCGGCGGCCGCCATGCGTGCCAGGCCCACCTCGAGGCCGCGCGCCTCCTTGTCGACGCCCCGCGGGGGGATGTGTGCATCGAGCAGGTGCTCGGCCTCCTCGAGCAGGGTGCCCACCGGGTGGCCGTCCACATCGCGCACCACGGTGCCGCGCGGGGGGTCGTTCGTGGCGGCAGTGATGCCGGCGATCTGCAGGGCCCGGCTGTTGACCCACACCATGTGGTGGTCCGAGGACCACAGCGCCGCCGGCCGATCCCCCACGACCGCGTCGAGCACCTCGGCGCGGCCGACGCCGCCCGGCAGGATCTCGGGCGGGTATCCCCAGCCGAGCACCCACGGGGTCGCGTCGGCATCCGGGTGATCGGCGACGAACCGGCTCAGCCGTGCCAACACCTCGTCGACGTCGACGCTGTCGACCAGGTCACAGTCGAGGCTCTCGACGCCACCGTTGAGCGGGTGCAGGTGCCCGTCCCGGAATCCGGGCAGCAGCGCCTGGTCGCGCAGTTCGACGACCTCGGTCCCCGGCCCCCGCCGGTCGCGGGCCTGCGACCCCAGCGCGACGATGCGTCCGCCGGCGACCGCGACGGCGTCGGTCGGCGTCGACGTGCCGGTCCAGATCGACGCACGCGACGCGTCGGGCACGACGAACAGCAGTGCCGCGGTGCTCTCAGTACTCATGGCCGACCTCCCTCTGGCCTCCCGGGGCCCACCACTTTCGGGAATGCGCGGACGCTAGTGCGCGGCCCTAG
>JBBDSX010000191.1:2201-3955 GCA_040904725.1 Egicoccus sp. | reverse complement strand
GGCCTCTTGGATCACAACCAAGCGCTCTAACCAAGCTGAGCTACACCCACCAAGGGGTGCCGGTCACCCGGCACGATCGCGGAGAGTACGGCACGGCCGGGGAGGCGGTCAAAGCGGTCCCTCGTCCGACGCGATGGCGTCGGCCACCCGGTACAGCTCGTCGAGCACGAACGGCTTGGTGATGGCGGGGCGGCCGTCGATGCGCCCCGACGGCGGCACGTCGCCGCTGAGGTACACGACCCGGCGCGACAGTCCCGGACGTTGCTGCTCGAGGAGGGCGGCGATGTCCGGGCCGTGTTCGGCACCGACGTGCAGGTCGAGCAGGACCAGGTCGACCGGTTGCTCGCCCACCAGCGCAGCTGCGGTCGGGCCGTCCGCCGCCGCGGTGGTGTCCCAGCCCTCACGGCGGAGCACGACCTCGAGCATGTCGCGCATCGTCCGGTCGTCGTCGACGACCAGGACGCGTCGCGACGGTTCGTCGCCGTCGGCCGCTGCGGCCCGGGACGGATGGGGGGCGGGCACTGCGGCGAGCGGTAGCCGCAGGCGGACGGTGTTGCCGCGTTCGGTGCCCGGCAGCAACTCGACCTGTCCGCCGAGACGGCGGACGTGGGCGCGTCCGGCCGCGACGGGGAAACCGACAGCGCGTGTGGCGCCCTCGTCGTCGTCGAAGGGCCGGAAGGGCCGTCCGGCGCGGTCGCGCGTGACGGGATCGCCGTCGTCGCGGATCGAGACCTCGAGCGCGTCGTCCGCCACGCGGACCTCGACCTGGACCGGCTCGTCGCGGCCCGGCGAGCCGTGGGCGTCGACCACGAAGGCGGACAACGCCTGCGGCAGGAGCGTCGGATCGGCGCCGAGCATCGTCTCGGCCACCTCGTCGAGGACGATCGTCGCGTCCACACCGGCCGACCGGCACCGGTCCCGGACCGCTTCGACGAGGCCCTGCACCGTGGTCGGCACGGGTGCTGCCACGACGGTCGTTCGCTCGGCGGCCGCACGCGCGGTGGACCCGGCGCGCATCGCCTCGCGTTCGATCAGGTTGATCAACTCCGCATGTTGCGCCGCGTCGTCGGTGGACCGCAGCGCTGCCGCGGCCGTGGTGATCGTGCCGAGCGGGTTGTTGAGGTCGTGCACGACGCTGCGCAGGACGGCGTGGACGATGGCCCGGCCGAACCGGTCCTCGGGGTCGTCCGAGCTTGCGTCCATGGAAGCTGTCCCTCGTTGCCGCCGCACCCTACGCGGGACCCTCGTCACGGGTACGCCTGGGTGAGGGCCCTGCTGCCGCCGCCGACTCCTCGCACAAACGACGCAACGTCGTCGACGACGCGTCGTCGACGATCTCCTCGGCCGTGCGCAGGAGCGCCTGGGTGGTCTGGTGCACCCGCCAGTGGAAGGCGGGGTCGTCGACCGCCGCCTGCAGCCGTCCGAAGACCGCTTCGAGGTGGTCGACGGTCGACCACGCGGCGGACGACACGACCCAGCGGCCGTCATCTCCCTCGAGGCAGCCCGACGCGGTGCCGCGCCGGATCAGCACGTGCAGGACCCCTCGCAGGTGCATCAGCGCCTCGTAGGCGATGGAGGTATCGGAGGAGTGGGGCGCGACCGCGCTCTCGACCACGTCGACGAGTTGCTGGACCGCATAGGCCAGGTCGTGTCGGGTGGACCGCACCCGCGTCACGGTGAAGGCCGCGCGGATACGGTTCTGGGTCTCTTCGTCGGCGTCGCCGTCGAGACGGCACAACGGCTCCCCGTCGGCG
>JBBDSX010000191.1:0-2191 GCA_040904725.1 Egicoccus sp. | reverse complement strand
CCCCCCCCCCCCCCCCCCCCCCCCCCCTCGACCCGGAGATCGAGCGTCCCGCGCGGCTCGAGTGCGGCGAGCAGCGCCTCGTGGTCGATGTCCTGCACCCACCCGAGTTCGCGGCTCGCGACGACGCACCGGAGTTCGAGGTGTTGCGCGCGCGGATCGGGGGCGGCGTCGTTGGGGGCCGGCTCGATCTCGAGCAACTCCAGCACGCCGTCAGCGAGGGTGCGGACGACACTCGGCAAGGAGAGGGACGCCACGGCGTCGCGCATGCTGAGCAGGATCCCGATCAGCGCGGTGACGACCGCGAGCAGGGCGACCGCGGCCGTCAG
This sequence comes from Egicoccus sp., assembly GCA_040904725.1. Taxonomy (GTDB): domain Bacteria; phylum Actinomycetota; class Nitriliruptoria; order Nitriliruptorales; family Nitriliruptoraceae; genus Egicoccus. Next base: position 1,865 of record JBBDSX010000191.1, on the reverse strand, counting down.
CGCCGGTGTCCGTGGCGTATCCGAGGGCAGCAGGGCCGTCGCCGCGACGAGGTAGGTGAACAGCGCGACCATGACGCCGAGCACCCGCTGCTGGAACCGGTCGTCGAGGTAGGCCGTCAGTACCCGGGTGGACACCTGGGACGAGGTGAGGCCGACCACCACGGTGCGCATCCACAACGCGAACACGGCGATGGTCAGCACGCTGCCGACGAAGGCGGCCAGCAGCGACTGCGCCGTGCTCGATGCCAGCGGCAGCGTCAGGCCCGTCAGGCGGTCGAGCCCCCAGGTGGCGACGGCGACCGTCGTGCCCACGACGAGGCCGAGCGCGGCCCGCAGCGCCAAATGGCGGGCGAGACTGCGCCGTCCGGTGGCGTGGTGGCGTGCGGCGGGTGGCACGTGGCTCCTCGGATCGACGCGGCGCGCCCGGCAGGACTCGAACCTGCGGCCGTCGGATTAGAAGTCGGACGCGAGCTGTCCACCGTAGTCCGCCCTCGTGCATAACCGCAGGTCAGAGCCGGTCGGCAGTCCACGGACGTCCGTCGACGGCCGCCGTTGTCCACCGGTGTGGCTCACACCGTGGCTCACATTGTGTGCCCCCGGACGCGTGGGGGACGCGTCCGGGGGCGGCACGGCGGGCCACGTTGGGGGCTGGCCGCTGCCGGCGTCACGGACGGTGGCTGCGGCGCTGTCGGCTTTGAGATCTCGCCGCAGAGGATCAGTCGCTCAAGGCGGCGTCACGTCCGTCGTCGTCGTTCGTGAGTTGTTCGAGAGTGCCGCGGCTGGTTCGTGAGTGTTTCGTGAGGTGCTCGCCGGATGGTCGTCCTCGTAGGTCACGGGGAGGACGGCGATGTCGAGGACGACGTCCGCAACGGTACGGCCGCGGACACCTGCGGCGGCGGTCACGCCGGCGGCGCCGCCTGACGGGCGCGCTGACGTTGGTGCGCCCGTGCCGTCACATCCGGGTGACGAGGCAGCGTGCTCGCCTGGCGCGGGGCCGGGGGAGCGGCTGGCCGCGCTGGGGGTCGCTGAGCCGACCGCGCGAGCTCTGCTCGAGCGGTACGGGCGGGCCCGCGTGGTCGATGCGCTCGATGCCGTGGACACGCTTGGCGACCGGGAGGTCCGCCGGCGTGCTGGTTGGGTGGTCTCGGCGATCCGGCAGGGCTGGGACCTGGGCGAGCTGTTGGCCGAGCGGCGCCAGATAGATGCCCGCCACGCCCGCTGGGAACGCGAACGCGACGAGCGCGACCGCCAAGCCGCGCGGTGGCGTACGAGCGAGGTCGCCTCGGCCGGATGGCGCGCCGCGGTGTCGGCAGCGCTGGACGACCGTCAGCTGGCGGTAGCAGTCGAGCGCGTCACCACGCCTGTGGCCGGCCTTGACCGCCGCTCGGTTCCGATCGTGCGTGCCCAGCTGGTGGCCTGGGCCGTTGCGGCCCATCGCACGGCGCCGGACCGTCCGCTGCCGGAGGTGCTCGCCGACGATTTGGTGGGCAGCGACCGCACCGTCGGTGCTCCGTCGTTCGAGGGGCCGCTACCGCCGTCGCCATCTGCCATGGCAGGGCGTGAGGACGACCTCGGCGCCCGGCTCACCGACCTGCTCGCCCGACGCGCCGATCTGGCACGCCCCGGGCCTCGACTCACGAACGAGCGGACCACGCCCGTGAGCGCGCGCTCGCGCAGGGGGTCGGACATGAACGATGACGTGGCCCGAGACGTGCCCCGAAACGGCGGTCGTGAGCCGGTCGTGAGTGCGCACGAGGCTCGTGAGTTCCGCAACGCGATCGAGTACACGATCCAGCTCACCTTCGTGGTGGGCGGCGCCCGCTGGCGAACCGCGCATGCACGCGCCCGCAGGATCGCCGAACGCC
>JBBDSX010000190.1:0-3956 GCA_040904725.1 Egicoccus sp. | reverse complement strand
GTGCCGAACTGTTGCATCGTGTCCTGGAACGCGGCCGGCCGCCCCTCGACGTCCAGCGCCAGCGCCTCGCCGTCGAGCACGACCTGCGTCACCGGCAGCGAACGTGCGGCCGCGACGACATCCGGGACCCGCTGGGTGACGTCGAGGAGGTTGCGGGTGAACACCCGGACCTCGTCGCCGTCGCGGTGCACCTGCACCCGCGCGCCATCGAGCTTCGCGTCGACCGCCACCTCGCCGAGGTCGGCCATCGCCTCGGCGACCGACGCCGCCGTCTGCGCCAGCATCGGCTGCAGGGCCGTGCCGACCTCGAGGCCGAACTCGGCGAGCGCCGCCTCGCCCTGGGTCAGCGCGGCGACCGCGGTGCGGCGCAGGTCGCCCGTCAGCATCGCGGCCCGCCGCACGCTGGCCTCCGGCACGTCGGCGGCTGCGGCGATGGCCTGGGTCAGCGACCCTGCCAGCGCCCCCTGGCGCAACTCGCGCAACACGAGGCGACGCAGGAAGTCCTGCTCGTGTTCGGTCGCGCGGCCGAGCAGGTCGCCGAGCAGGTCGAGCCGCCGGGTCCGCGACCCGGTGCCCGCTTCGACGTCGGCGATCGCCTGCAGCGTCGCATCGACGTCGGCCACACGCAGCGAGGCCTCGGGTGCTGGCGCGGCCTCGACGCCGAACACCGCGGACGGGCCGAGGTCGAGCCGGTCCTGCCGCGGCTCGCCGGACAGGTAGGCGACGCCGGCCTCCAGTTCCTCGGCCGCCAACGCCTGCAGCGCCCGCACGAGGGTTGCGCTCTTCGCCTTGCGGCTGCGCGTCGCGGCGACCTCGTCGGACGCGGCCACCAACTCCGCCAGCAGCATTCTCGACCCCTCCGTCCCGCCAACGGCAGGTTCTAGCGTGGCGTCACCTCGACCGCCCCGAGTTCGGCGACCGGCCGGGCCACGAGTGCCACGTCGAACCGGTCGACCTCGCAGGCGAGGTCGACGTCGACCGCGGGCAGCCACGACTCGGCGCCGAACTTCTGCCCGGCGTCGCTGACCGGAACGCGGTCGAGGAACGGCTGCACGTCGGGGTCGTCGCCGGCGACCCTTGCGGCGATCAGTTCGGCGCATGCGAGGTCCTCGTCGCCGTTGCGTCCGAGCGAGGCTCCCGTGATCACGTACGTCACGCGGCCGGCACCCGACGCCTGCAGCAGCCGAGCGGTCGCGGCGGCGGTCACGAACGACGCCGCCAGCAGCAGCGGGCTGTCCTGGCAGCGGACCAGCCCCTGGGTGCCGGCGCTGGTGCGGTGCACGAAGGTGCGCCCGGTCAGGTCCATCTCGGCGATCGCGCTGGGGGAGTTGCCGGTGTCGAATCCCTCGAGCGGTCGGCCGCCGTCCTCACCGGCCAACACCGCGTCGCCGATAGCGGCGTCACGCAGGACGAACGCCCGCTCGGCCGTGTCGACGGCCAGCACACGCCCGGCACCGCGGTGCAGCGCCCACGGCACGGTCGTGAACGCGCGCAGGACGTCGATGACGACGACCGCCTCGTCCGGCGCCGCCCCGTCGAGGTCGACGTAACGGGCGTTGGTCACCATCTTTCCGGGTCCCCTTGCTCGGTCGCTTCGCTCCCTCGTTGCCCCCCAGGCGACACCGGCGCCTTCAGGAAGGCCTTGAGCTGGGCGTCGGCGGCCACCATGTCGTCCGCGAACACGTACTCGCCGCGCTGATGCGCCTGCGCTGTGAGGCCCGGGCCGTAGTTCAGTGCCGGCACCCCGACCTCGGCGAACCTCGCCACGTCCGTCCACGCCTGCTTGCCGGCCACGGGAGCGTCGACGCTACGGACGAACGCCTGCACGACCGGTTCGGACGCGCGTGGCGGCGCCTCGGGGGAGCGGTCGACGATCTCGACGGAGGCCCGGTCACCGACGCGCTCGCGCAGTTCGGCCTCGGCGTCGTCCAACCCGCGCGACGGCGCGAACCGCAGATTGAGGTTGACCATGAAGGTGCCGGGCACGACGTTGCGGACCGTCGAGCTCCCGGCCCGCGGACCGGGCCCCAGGCCCGTCGTCCACGCCTGGGTCGCCGACCATGCGTCCTTGAACGGGATGCCATCGACCTCGACGTCACGGAGGTGGTCGCGGTCGAGTTCGGCCAGGAACTCGCCGGCCATCGTCAGCGCGTTGCGTCCGTGCCAGGGCCGGGCCGAATGGGCCTGCCGGCCCTCGAAGGTCAGCAGTGCGTGCAGGCCGCCGAGGCAGCCCAACTGCACCTCGCCGTCGGTGGGTTCGAGCACGATCGCCAGCGCCGCTTCGCGCAGCCAGGGCACCTCGTCGAGGACCTGGCGCAGTTCGTTGCCGTCGGCGGCGCCCTCCTCGCCGGAGTACAGCACCAGCGCGAGGTCGTAGGGCGACGCGTCGCGCAGGTCGCGGTCCTCGAATGCGGCCATGGCGATGACGTTGCCCGACTTCATGTCGGACGCGCCGCGCGCGACCACGGCCTGCCGGCCCTCGCGGTCCTCGACGCGCGGGTCGATGTCGTCGTCGGTCGGGGGGACGACGTCGAGGTGGCCGACCAGCAGCACCAGCGGCCGTGACGGGTCGCCGCGCCGACCGTCGACCACGACGCTGTGCGCGACCCGCGTGACCTCTTCGCCGAGGTCGGTGTAGCGGGCCTGCATGGCGTCGGCGATCGGGCCCTCGTCGCCGGTGGTGCACACGTAGCCGCAGTGTTCGAGGAGGCGGGCGACCAGCGCCTCGCGACGATCAGTCATTCGCGTGGAGATCGGCGTTGAGGCCGCCCCAGTCGGCGGTCTCGCCCTGGCGGGTCCTGACGAGCACCGTGCCGGTCACCGAGTCGCGCAGGAACAGCAGGCCGTCCCGTCCCGACAGTTCCATGGCCTTGACGATCGCCCCGTCGGGCAGCGTGACCTTCGTGCCGGCCGTCACGTACAGGCCGGCCTCGACGACGCACCTGTCGCCCAACGAGATGCCGAGCCCGGCGTTGGCGCCGATCAGGCACTGCTCGCCGACCCGGATCACCTCCTTGCCGCCACCCGACAGCGTGCCCATCACCGAAGCGCTGCCGCCGAGGTCCGAACCGTCGCCGAGCACGACGCCGGCCGAGATGCGGCCCTCGACCATGGACGCGCCGAGCGTGCCGGCGTTGAAGTTGACGAACCCCTCGTGCATGACCGTGGTGCCCGACGCGAGGTGGGCGCCGAGCCGGACCCGGTCGGCGTCGCCGATCCGCACGCCCGAGGGCACGACGTAGTCGGTCATGCGCGGGAACTTGTCCACGCTGGTGACCCGGACGCGGTGCCCCTCGGCCTCGAGACGCAGGCGCAGGGCGGTGAAACCGTCCGGGTCGCATGGACCGAGGTCGGTCCAGACCACGTTGTTGAGCCGGCCGAAGGCGCCTTCCAGCGACGCACCGTGCGGCTGGACGAGCCGGAGTGAGAGCAGGTGCAGGCGCAGGTAGACGTCGTGGGCGTCGACCGGTGCCGCGTCGAGCGACTCGATGAAGGTGACCACCGCACGGCGCTGTGTGCCGGTGTCGACCGACGGTGCGACCTTCGCCGCGGCCACGGCGTCGCGCACGGCGTCCGAGACCGACTGCTGGCCCGAGACCGCGTCGACGTGGGTGTCATCGAGTTCGTAGGTCCCCGATCCGCCGGTGTGTCCGACCGCGCCGCCCAGGGCCGCCGCCGCGGTCGGGGCGTCGTCGAGCTTGACCAGCGGGTACCAGGTGTCGAGCACCTTGGTGCCCTCACCAGCGGTCGAGATCGTCGCCAGCCCGATGCCGAGGGCGGCCGTGGCGGTCATCGTGTGGTCCTTCTTCCGGTCAGCGGCGTCTGCCGACCGAGCCTAACGGGTATGCCAGACTGCCTTCGGCCGACCCCGCCTTCAGGCCGCCGAGGTTGTTTCGTGCCACACCCGTTCCTGGACGACGACGGTCCCGCCGCGATCGCGCATCGCGGCGGCGACC
>JBBDSX010000189.1:0-24212 GCA_040904725.1 Egicoccus sp. | reverse complement strand
GCGCGGCCAGTGGTCCTCGTCGCGGTCGAACCCGGCCGTGCCCATCCAGTCCTGCAGCGCCAACGCGTGCGAGTCGTTGATCCGCATCCGCCGCTGCTCGGGCGAGTCGACGAAGAACAGGCCGCCGAACGACCACCACGCCTGTCCCCCGAGCGACTGCTCGGGCTCCTGGTCGACCAGCAGGACCTTCCGTCCCGCGTCGGCGAGTTCGGCGGTGGCGACCAGGCCGGCCAGGCCCGCCCCCACCACGATGACGTCGGCGTCGTAGCTCATCCGCGTGGCTCCTTCTCCCGGCGGCCCACCGTAGTCGCCGCTTCCTGTCGGCCACCGAGCCCCTCCCCCGCGCCGGCCTCCAGCCACCCCCTGCTCGTCATATGACCAACCAGCAACTGACCACCGTTCGCAAGGGTTCGTTGTCCGCGCGGCGTGCATCGCCATCCCGCCCCTGACCCTGCATCGAACAGGCGTTCGGGTAGGCTCCGCCGTCATCTCACGGGGAGGCCAGGATGGCGGATGCCGCGCAGAGGCTGCGCTGGGACACGGTCGAGCAGGAATCGGCGCTGCCGGGGCTCGGGCAACGCATCACGCATCCGGAGTTCGCTGGCATCGAGTTCGTCCACGTCCGGGCGAAGAGCCTGCTCAACCACGTCCCCGCCGCGACCGGCATGCCATTCGAGTGGACGATCAACACCTACCGGGGCTGCACCCATGCCTGCACTTATTGCTTCGCCCGCCCGACGCACACCTACCTCGATCTGGACGCGGGGCGGGACTTCGAGTCGGTGATCGTGGTCAAGATCAACGCGGTCGAGCGTCTCCGCGCCGAACTGCGCAAGCCGTCGTGGGGCGGCCATCACGTCGCGCTCGGCACGAACACCGACCCCTACCAGCGTTGCGAGGGCCGCTACCGCCTGACGCGCGGCGTGATCCAGACGTTGTCCGACGCCGGCAACCCCTACTCGGTGCTGACCAAGGGCACGCTCGTCACGCGCGACCTCGACGTGCTGGCCGACGCCGCACGCCGCGGGATCTGTACGGGCGTGAGCATGTCGATCCCGACCCTGGACGAGGACGTCTGGCGGGCGACCGAACCCGGCACGCCCAACCCGCGCCGTCGACTCGAGGCGATCGCGGCGCTGCACGAGGCCGGGATCCCCACCGGGGTGATGGTGGCGCCGATCATCCCCGGCATCTCGGACGGACCCGAGCAACTCGAAGCGGTCGTCAAGGGCGCGGTCGAGGCCGGCGCCGACCGCATCACCCCGATCGTGCTGCACCTGCGCCCCGGCGTGCGCGAACAGTTCCTGCCCTGGCTCGAACGCGAACGCCCGGACCTGCTCGAGCGCTACCAGCGCCTCTACACCCGCTCGTACGCCCCGAAGGCCGAACAGCAGCGCATCAGCCGGTTGCTCTACCGGCTCGCCGACCGCCACGGCGGCAACCGGGGAACGCGCGTGCGGGGCGAGGAACGACTGCCCAGGCCGGTGGCGGCGGCCACACCCCCGCAGCCCGAGCAACTCGCCCTGCTGTGATTCAGCTGATGGCGAGCAAGGCGGGCACGGACGCGACGTGCAGCGCGACCAGGACGATGCCGGCCGCTCGGGAAACCTGCGGCCGCCGTGACAGCACCAGGGCCGCCAGCCCGGTGACCAGCGCCGAGGCGACGACCACGGCGAATGCTGGCTTGTCGACGCCCAGTCCGTCGCCGCGGGCGACCGCCACCAGCGCCGAGACACCGACCACGAACAGCGCGTTGAAGGCGTTGGAGCCGAGCAGGTTGCCGAGCAGGATCTCGACCTGTGCACGTCGCGCGGACGCGATCGCCGTGGCCAACTCCGGCAGCGAGGTTCCCACCGCGACCAGCACGGAGGCGATCACGATCTGTGGCACGCCGGCGGCTTCGGCGAGGTCGAGGGCGCCACTCACCAGCAGCTGCGCACCCACCAGGACGCCGGCGAGGCCGAGCGCCACACGCAGCCCGACGAGCCGCTCCGGCGGCGTGAACGGGACGTCCTCGGCCTGCGGCGTGCCATCCGAGGCCGTCATGACCTGCCAGGCGACCGCGGCCAGGAGCACGGCACACAGCACGAGGCCGTCGACGAGGCCGATGCCACGGTCGAAGGCGAGGGCCAGCAGCAGGAAAGCCCCGACACCGGCGATCGCGCTGTCGCGTTTCGGCGCCAGGTCCGGGCGGCCGGCGATCGGCGACACGATCGCGGCGATGCCGAGGATCAACAGCAGGTTCGCCACGTTGGAGCCGGCCGCGTTGCCGATCGCGAGGTCGGCGTCGCCCCGGAACGCCCCGCTGACCGACGTCACCAGTTCCGGCAGCGACGTCCCGAACCCGACCACGACCGCCCCGATGACGGTCGCCGACCAACGCAGGCGGAGCGCGATCGCCTCGGCGCCGGCAACGAACTGGTCGGCCGAATACACCAGGACGACCAGGCCGACGACCAGGAAGATGCTCGGCAGCAGTAGGGACATCGCGACGAACTCGAGGGAGACGGGGCGGCAACGCGGCCGCGGCGAGCGCGAACGATACGGCACCACGAGGCCGTCCCCGCGCGGCGGGGCGTGGCCGTCAGTCCTCGAAGGCCTCGGGCGCCGGACACGCGCAGACGAGGTTGCGATCGCCGTACGCCTGGTCGATCCGCGACACGGGCGGCCAGTACTTGTCGGCGACGTCGATCCCGGGCGGGTAGGCACCCTCCGCCCGCGAGTAGGCGTGCGCCCAGTCGTCGGCGAGCAGGTCGTCGGCAGGGTGCGGAGCGTTGACCAGTGGGTTGTCGTCGCGGGGCCACTCCCCCGTGCGGACCCGCTCCTCTTCGTCGCGGATGGCCAGCATCGCGTCGCAGAAGCGGTCGAGTTCGGCCTTCGACTCGGACTCGGTCGGCTCGATCATCAGCGTCCCCGCCACGGGGAACGACATCGTCGGGGCGTGGAACCCGTGGTCGATCAGGCGCTTGGCGACGTCCTCGTTGCTGATGCCCGAGCGGTCCTTCCAGTGGCGGACATCGACGATCGCCTCGTGGGCGACCAGGCCGTTCGCCCCGGTGTAGAGCACCGGGTAGCCGTCGGCCAGGCGCGCCGCGACGTAGTTGGCGTTGAGGATCGCCGTCTCGGTCGCCGCCCGCAGCCCGGACCCGCCCATCAGGGCCACGTACGCCCACGAGATCTGCAGGATGCCGGCCGACCCCCACGGAGCCGCCGACACCGGCCCGGTGCGCTGCTCCGGCGGGAGATCGCGAGCCGCCGCGTGCCAGGACTCGGGCACCTGCGGATGGCTCGGCAGGTACGGCGCGAGGTGGCTGCGGCAGGCGACGGGACCGACCCCGGGCCCGCCGCCGCCGTGCGGGATGCAGAAGGTCTTGTGGAGGTTGAGGTGGCTGACGTCGGCGCCGAACCGGCCGGGCCGGGCCACGCCGACGAGGGCGTTGAGGTTCGCCCCGTCGAGGTAGACCTGCCCGCCCTGGTCGTGCACGAGGTCGCAGATCTCACCGATGCGGGCCTCGAACACCCCGTGGGTCGACGGATACGTGACCATCAGGGCCGACAGCTGCTCGCCGTGCTCCTTGACCAGCCGTTCGAGGTCGTCGACGTCGACGTTGCCGTCCTCGTCGCACCCTACGACCTTGACGCGCATGCCGGCCATGACCGCCGATGCCGCGTTCGTGCCGTGGGCCGAGGACGGGATCAGGCACACGTCGCGTTCGTCGTCACCGTTGGCGCGGTGGAAGCCACGGATGGCGAGCAGGCCGGCCAACTCGCCCTGCGACCCGGCGTTGGGCTGCAGGCTGACCGCGTCATAGCCGGTGACCTCGGCCAACCACGCCTCGAGGTCGCCGATCAGCGCCCGCGTGCCGGCCGAGCGTTCGATCGGCGCGAACGGATGCAGGCCGGCGAACTCCGGCCAGGTGATGGCCTCCATCTCGACGGCGGAGTTGAGCTTCATCGTGCATGACCCGAGCGGAATCATCGCCCGGTCCAGCGCGATGTCCTTCGCCTTGAGCGAGCGCAGCCAGCGCATCAGTTCGGTCTCGGACCGGTAGCGGTGGAACCGCGCATCGGTCAGGTACGCCGAGGTGCGCTGCAGGCTGGCCGGGATGCCGGGCAGACCACCATCCGCGTCGCCTTTTCCCGTCCGGGCCCGCACGGCGGCCGCCCCGGGGGCGACATCGGTGCCGGTGATCGCCCGGACCACGGCGACGACGTCGTCCCGCCGCGTGGTCTCGTCGAAGGCGATCCGGACGCGGTCCGGATCGATCGCGTCGTCATCCGCGGTCAGGACCGGGCCGAGGTCGTAGCCGGCGTCCGCGGCGGCGCCCAACACCTCGTGTGCCCGGCCGGGAACGTTGATGGTGACCGTGTCGAACCAGGTCGAACCCTCGACCTCGACCTCAGCTTCGGCCAGTAGCGACCGCAGCGACGTCGTCTGCAGGTGCACCTGTTCGGCGATCCGGCGCAGTCCGGCCGGGCCGTGGTGCACGGCGTACATGGCGGCGACGACCGCGAGCAGGACCTGCGACGTGCAGATGTTCGAGGTCGCCTTCTCGCGCCGGATGTGTTGCTCGCGGGTCTGCAGGGCGAGGCGGTAGGCCTCGCGCCCCGCCCGGTCGACCGAGACCCCGACCAGGCGCCCTGGCAGATTGCGGGTGAAACGGTCACGCGTGGCGAGGAAGGCCGCGTGCGGCCCGCCGAACATCATCGGCACGCCGAACCGTTGGGTCGATCCGACCACCACGTCGGCGTCCTGCTCGCCCGGCGGGGCGACCAGCGTGCACGCCAGCAGGTCCGTCGCCACGGTGACCAGCACGTCGGCCTCGTGCAGGCGGGCGATGAGGTCACGGTCGTCGACCACCAGGCCATCGGTGGTCGGCTGCTGCACCAGCGCCGCGACGACGTCGGCCAGGTCGAGGTCGGCGAAGACGCCCGGGTCACGCAGGTCGGCCACCTCGACGCGCAGGCCCAGCGGCTCGGCACGGGTGCGCACCACCGCGATGGTCTGCGGATGGCAGCCCCGGTCGACCAGCAGCGTGCCGGCATCGTCGCCGTCTGGCCCCTTCTTGCGCGAGACGCGGTGGCACAGCGTCAGACCCTCGGCGGCCGCGGTCGCTTCGTCGAGCAGCGAGGCACCCGCGATCTCCATGCCGGTGAGGTCGCGGACCATGGTCTGGAAGACCAGCAGTGCCTCGAGCCGTCCCTGTGAGATCTCGGGCTGGTAGGGCGTGTAGGCCGTGTACCAGCCCGGGTCCTCGAGGACGTTTCGGCGGATGACCGCGGGAGTGACGGTGCCGTGGTAGCCGAGACCGATAAAGGCGCGCCGGACGTCGTTGCGGGCCGCCAGGCTCCGCAGCTGTTCGAGCACCGCCGCCTCGGAGGACGCGGCGGGCAGGTCGAGTGGCGCATCGTCACGGATACCGTCGGGCACCGCACGGTCGAGCAGTTCCCCGATCGAGCCCAGCCCGAGCACCTCGAGCATGGCCTGCCGGTCGGCGTCGTCCGGTCCGAGATGGCGCCGATGGAAGCCGGCGTCGGAATCGCCGGCGAGGCGACCGGTCGGGACGGCTTCCATCGGGTCTGGCACGGTGGGCTCCGAACGCGGGCGACGGGCGCGGCATCCTCATCGAAGCAGTCGCCGTGCCGCCGCGCCAAGCATGCGCGGTAGCCTCGGACGACGTCCGTTCCGTTCTCACGACAAGGTGCAGTCACCCATGCGTATCGGTGCCCACGTCCATTCCGGCGACCCGATCGCCGCGGCCGACGAGCGCGGTGCCGAGGTTGTGCAGTTGTTCCTGTCGGCACCGCAACAGTTCAAGGGCCCCAAGCCGCGCGAGGACGCCGCGGACCTGCGCGCCAGCGATCTGGCGATCTACGTCCACGCGCCCTACCTCGTCAACGTGGCCACGACCAACAACCGCGTCCGCCACCCCTCGCGGCAACTGCTCGACAAGACCGTTCGCGCGGCCGAGGCCATCGGGGCGCTGGGTGTCATCGTCCACGGCGGTCACCTGCCGGAAGGCGACGACGTCGCCGAGGGCTTCACGAACTGGCGCTCGACGCTCGAACGGCTCGAGACCTCGATCCCGATCCTCGTCGAGAACACGGCCGGGGGCAACAACGCGGTGGCCCGTCACTTCGATCGCGTCGGTCGTCTGTGGGAGGCCCTGGACGGGGTCCAGACACCGTTCGGGTTCTGCCTCGACACCTGCCACACCCACGCCGCCGGGGAGAAGCTCGACGACGCCGTCGAACGGATCGTGGCGATCACCGGCGGGATCGACCTGGTCCACCTCAACGACTCGAAGGACGACTTCGGTTCGGGACGTGACCGCCATCAGAACCTCGGCCATGGCGCCATCGAGCCCGACCTGCTCGTCGAGGTGGTCCGTGCCGCGGGCGCCGACGTGATCGTCGAGACGCCGGATGGCGAGAGCGCCGACCAGTCGGCCGACATCGCCTGGCTGCGGGAGCGCCTGACGGCCTGACGTCGGCCGTCGACAGCCCGATGTCAGCCGCTGACGGCCGCGTCCGGGGTGTCCCCGCCGACGGCATCGTCGTCGAGGTCGTCGAGCCGCTCGGTCGGGAAGGCCGTGATCTCGCCGCGCAGTTCTTCGACCACGGGTCCGAGGGCGATGGCGAACACGCCCTGGCCGCGTCGGAGCAGATCGACCAGCGACGCGTCGTCGTCGAGGAAGTACACCGAGTCGCCGTGCGAGACGAGCGTCGCGTCGGCGAGTGAACGGCCGCGGGCGCGCAGTTCGTCGACCGCGAGCCGGACCTTCTGCAGCGACACGCCGGTGTCGAGCAGACGCTTGACCACGCGCAGGCGCACGACGTCGTCGAACGAGTACAGGCGCTGGGTGCCCGACCCGGTGGCCTTGCGCACGCTGGGTTCGACCAGGCCGGTGCGGGCCCAGTAGTCGAGCTGCCGGTAGGTGATGCCCACGATCTTGGTCGCGGAGGCGCCGCGATAACCCTCGCGGACGCCGGCGTCGCCGACGTCGAGGGCGAGTTGACCGGCTTCGGGCGTGGCGCTCACGTGTGACTCCTGCTCGGTGGAGGCAGACTGCTCGCTGCGCTCCACTCCCGGGGTGGTCGGCCCGGTGGAGTGGCGGGCTGGACCCACGCTCCACCGACGGGCACCCACCGAGGCTACGGGCGGAACTACAGCGGTGTCAACGTGCGCTTCAGGGTGCCCTGAACGCTCGATCTGGACCTGATCTGGAGACATTCAGGCGCAGAGAGACCATGAAAGAGCATGAGAGGGAACGGCTGCTGAACGCGCCGGCCGGACGGTGGTCGGCGTGACCAACTTCCCGGTGGCCCTTGAAAGGGTACGAGATGACCTGTCCGACGTGGCGCCAGCGCACACGAAACGCCGCCCGGCGGGCAGCCGGGCGGCGGGGTCATGCGCGGATCACTGTTCCCGGAAGTCCTCCGGGGTGATCTCCTCGAGGAACTCGCGGAACTCGCGCACCGCCTCTTCGGCGTCGACGCCCTCCTCGCCGTCCTCGTCGGTGTCCTCGATCTCGAGGCCGGCCTCGTCGAGGACCTCCTCGGCACCGAAGATCGGCACGTCGTCGAGGCGACTGGCCAGGGCGATGGCATCGGACGGACGGGCCGACACGGTCAGCTCGTTGCCGTCGCGCGTGAGGTGCAGTTCGGCGAAGAACGTGCCGTCACGCAACGCGGTCACGTGCACCGCCGCGAGTTCGGCGTCGAGCTGACCGAGCACCTCGACGAACAGGTCGTGGGTCAGCGGCCGTGGGGTCTCGACACCCTGCAGCGCGAACGCGATCGCCGTCGCCTCGACCGCCCCGATCCAGATCGGCAGGTAGCGGGTGCCGTGGCGCTCCTTGAGCAGCACGATCGGCTGGTTGGCCGGCAGCTCGACGCGTACGCCGACGAGCTCCATCTCGATCACGAGGGGTGCTCCTCAAGTCGCTGGAACACGGCAGGCTAGCGGAGGGTCCCCGCACTGCTCGCCGCCCGCAGGCTCGCGTAGACACCGTCGACGAGGGCGGCCCCGAGCCGCTCGGCGGCGCCCCCGCTCCGGGCCCCGTCGGCGGCCTCCTCGGCCGCCAGTGAGGTCGTCGCGACGGACTGCTCGTCGACGACGATGCGCGCCTCGAGTTCGCCCTCTGGAACCCGGACGGGCACCTCGAGATCGATGGCGGGCGGCTGTGACGCCGGCGCCGTGACGGCGACCTCGGGCGTGACGAAGGCACGCCAACCCCCGGCAACGGCGAGTTCGAGCCGCGTGCCGACCACATGGGGTGCGAAACCCTCGAACCCGAGATCGAGTAGTGCCGCGGCCTGTTCGAAGCGGGCGGGGTCGTCGCCCGCGTCGAGGACGACGGCGATGAGTTCGCGGCCGTCACGTTGCGCGCTGGCGACGATGCTGTTGCCGGCGGCCAGCGTGAACCCGGTCTTCATCCCCGTGGCGCCCGGATAGGTCTCGAGCAGCAGGTTGCGGTTCTCGGCCGGTTCGTCGCCGGGAAGGGTGACCTCCTCGAGGGTGAAGAACGGCCGCAGGTCCGGCTGTGCGAGGGCGGCTCGGGCCAGGGTGGCCAGGTCGCGGGCCGTGAGCAGGTTCTCGTCCTCGAGGCCGCTCGGACTGCCCAGGGTCGGATCGAGGCCGAGCGCCCGGGCGTCCGCACGCATCAGTTCGACGAACGCGGGCGTGTCCCCGGCCACGTAGGTGGCCAGCGCCTCGGTGGCGTCGTTGCCCGAGCGCACCAGCACGGCTTCGAACAGCTCGCCCACCGTCCAGGTCTCCCCCGGTTCGAGCCCCACGGACGCGCCGCCGACCAGCACCTCGTCACCGACGGTGACCTGCTCGTCGACGTCGACTCGGGTGATCGCGGTCAGCCCGGTCAGGATCTTCACCGTCGAGGCGACCGGCCGTGGTTGGTCGGGAGCGTGCTCCGCCAGCCGTTGCCCCGTTGCCGTCTCGATCAGCACCCAGCTCGTGGCCGTGACCTGATCGGACGGCGGTTCGGGCCACGATGCGGGAGGTGGGCCGGTCACGGCCGGTGCGGCAGGCGGCGCCAGACCGACATCGGTCGGTGCCGTCACCTGCGCGAACGCCGGCGGCCCGGTCAACAGGGCCGGCAGGGCCAGACAGGCGACCAGCCAGCGGAAGCGGGCCGTCGCGGTCACGTACCGAGCAGGTCGCGCAGCTGGCGGGCGAGCAGTTCGTGGTGCAGGGCTCCCCCGGCGGCGACGAGACGTTCCGCCTGGTCGGCGGCGGCGCGGCGGCTGTCGGGGTTGCGTTGCCGCAGCAGCGGCGCGACGAGCTGCTCGGCCAGCGCGGCTTCACGGTCGGCGAACTGCCGGTACATGCGCAGGTGGCGTGCCTCGAGGCCGGCATCGAACAGGTTCCGCGCAAGCTTGGCGACCTGCAGGTCGCCCCCGTCGTGGTGGGGGCCAGCGCTGAGCAGCCCGTGGTCGCGCAACTGGGTCACGTCACGTTCGGTGAGCCCCGTGGCGTCGGCGAGTTCCGCGGCCGTGAGCCGGACCTCGTCGGCCGCGGCGTCGAAGACCGAGCTTCGCTGGGGGGCGGGCACCGTCGCGGACGTGGGCCCACCGGAGCCCTCGGCGGTGGTGGCGAGCGGCGCCGGTCCGGCGCCGTTGGTGTCGGCGACCGCGTGGCCGGCGTCGATGCGCTCGAGCTCTTCCTTGATGACCTTGAGCGGCAGGTAGCGGTCACGCTGGGCACGCAGGACGTAGCGCAGCCGGTCGATGTCGTCGCCGGTGAACTTGCGGTAGCCCGACTCGGTCCGGTCCGGTGAGATGAGGCCCTCGGCCTCCAGGAAGCGGATCTTCGAGATCGTGATGTCGTCGAACTCGTCCTTGAGCCGGTTGAGTACCTCACCGATGGTGAGGGATTTCACGACGTCGCACCGTCCGTCTCGGCGCCATCACCGACGTAGAGCAGCTTGAACCGGCCGATCTGGACCTCGTCGCCGGTTGCCAACGGCCGCTCGTCGACCCGCTCACCGTTGACGTAGGAACCGTTGAGGCTGCCGAGGTCGCGAACGACCGAGCCGTGTTCGCCGCGGCCGAGTTCGGCGTGGCGGCGTGAGACGGTGACGTCGTCGAGGAAGATGTCGGAGTCCGGGTGGCGGCCGACCGTGACGGGGTCATGGTCGAGTACGAAGCGCGCACCCGCGTTGGGGCCGCGCACGACCACCAGCATCCCGGTGCCCGGCTCGAGGTCGGGCAGGTCACCGAGTTCGTGCGCCGGGTCGAAGGCGCCGATCTCGATGGCAGCGGTCGTGTCCTCGTGACCGGCCGACTCCACGACCGGCGCACCGCAGGCCGAGCAGAAGTTGGCGTCCTCGGGAACCTGCTCGCCGCACTGGCTGCAGTACACGTCGACTCCTACCGCTGAGGGTTCGGGGCTCGCCGTGAGGTCGAGGTGGACGTTCATCCCCCGGCGAGCCCGGCAGCCTAGACCACCCGTGGCAACTGTCGCAGCCGAAACGGCGGGGTCTCGACCCGACGTCGAAGGTGACTCAGGCGTCGACGACGGTCCGGTAGCCGTCGGCGTCGAGAAGTCCGTCGAGTTGGGCGCGATCCGACGGCCGGATCGTGACCATCCAACCCTGTCCGTACGGGTCGAGATTGACCAGTTCGGGGCGCTCGTCGAGGTCCTCGTTGCGCTCGACGACGGTCCCGCTCACCGGCGCGTACAGGTCGGAGACCGACTTGGTCGACTCGACCTCGCCGAACACCTGGCCCTGTTCGACCTCGGCACCCGGGGACGGCAGGTCCACGTAGACGACGTCACCGAGTTGGTCCTGGGCGAAGGAGGTGATGCCGACCGCGATCACCTCGCCGTCATCGCGCAACCACTCGTGTTGCTCGGTGTAGCGCAACTCGCTCGGCGTGTCGTCCGCCACGGCACAGCACTCCGGTGTCGAAGGAACAGGCATCAGCGGGATCGTCGCTCCCGCGGCGGCGTGGCCGCCGGGGTCCACCCTACCGCAGCATGGGCGCCCGGTTTCAGTCGTCGGCGGGCGAGGTCGCGTCGTCCGGTTCGGCGTCGGCGGAGGCCGCCCGGTGGCGCACGATGCGGGCGTAGTCGAAGGCCGCGACCCAATACATGGCGGCGCTGATCGCCAGCAGTACCCAGGCGACGACGTGCAGCACCGGCTCCGGGTCGTCGACCCCGTCGCCGACGATGCCGGCGAGCAGGAACAGCGGCAGCGCCCACATCAGGCCGAAGGTGGCGGTCTTGCCCAGGCGGGTGACGTCGGGCGGCTTCACGCCGCGGCTGAGCAGGACCAGGCCGGCCCCGGCGACCAGCACGTCGCGCGCGACCAGGGCGAGCACGACCCACAGCGGGAGCAGTCCCGAGACGACGTAGGCGACACCGACCACGACGAACAGCACCCGGTCGCTGATCGGATCGAGCAGTTTGCCGAGTTCGGTGACCTGGTCGAGTCGTCGGGCGAAGTAGCCGTCGAACCAGTCCGTCGCGGAGAAGACCACCAGCAGCACGAATGCGCGCAGCAGGCGACCGGAGGTGAGGTCGAGGTAGAGCACCGGCAGGATGGCGAGTCGTGCGAAGGAGATGAGGTTGGGGACGGTGAGAACACGCTTGGACGCGACACGCGGTTCGTCGCCACCGAGATCGTAGAACCGCATGGCACCCCATCGCGTCGCCGGGCCGGGCCGGGCACGCTAGTGCCTGGCGGTCCCCTGCGACCCCCATGCGAACGCCGGGGCCCGCATGGGACCCCGGCGGTCGTGGTCGGGCTGGCCGGACTTGAACCGGCGACCCCTCGCCCCCCAGACGAGTGCGCTACCTGACTGCGCCACAGCCCGGTGGAGGATCGACGTCCCGCCCGGCGTACGGACGGTGGACGTCGGCCACCTGCGCGGACCGGGGGAAACCCGGTCGCGCGGAGGCGGCACGCTACCGCCTGCGCGGCAAACGGGCCAACCGGCTGCCTGCCACGTGCGGAGCCGCCGCCGGTTCAGCGTCGCGATCGTGGTGCCGGGGGCCGGTCCTCGAGCAGCAGGGGCACCCCGGTGAAGTCGTGACGTTCCCGCAGTTCGCGCTCGAGGTAGCGGCGATAGCCGGCCGGCAGACGCCCGTTGGCGAACACGATGAATCTCGGTGGGCCGACCTCGGCCTGCGTGGCGTAGCGGATCTTGAGGTTCTTGTTGCCCTGCCGCGGCAGCGGATGACGGGCCACGGCTTCCTCGACGATCCGGTTGACCTCGCGGGTCGGGATCCGCCGCCGATAGTTGCCCCAGACGCCGCGCAACTGCGGCAGCAGCCGCCGTATCCCCCGGCCGCTCTGCGCCGAGATGTTCACCCGGGGCGCCCACATGGCGAACGAGAGCAGCCGGTCGAGTTCCTTCTCGAGGTCGAGACGGCGGTCCTCGTCGACCAGGTCCCACTTGTTGCACACCAGCACGACGCCACGTCCGGCGTCGCGCAGCAGCGCGGCCAACCGCTGATCCTGCTCCCCCAGCGGTTCGGACGCGTCGATCACGAACAGCACGAGGTCGGCCGACTCGATCGCGGCCCGGGTGCGGTCGACCGAGTACAGCTCGGTCTCCTCGCCGTGGCGGTACCGCCGGCGCATACCGGCGGTGTCGACGAACACCCACGGTTCACCGTCGACCTCGACCATGGTGTCGACCGCGTCGCGCGTGGTGTGCGGGACGCTGTCGACGATCGAGCGCTCCTCGCCGAGCAGACGGTTGAAGAGCGACGACTTGCCCACGTTCGGCTTCCCGACGATGGCCACCTTCGGCACGCTCGACACCGGCGCTGGTCGCTCGGGCAGGTCGGGCAGCGCCGCCAGCACCTCGTCGAGCAGGTCGCCGACGCCCCGGCCGTGGCGGGCCGAGACCGGGTGCGCTGTACCGAGCCCGAGGCCATACAGGTCATGGACCAGCGCCTCCTGGCGGTCGTTGTCGACCTTGTTGGCGACCAGCAGGGCCGGGACCTTGCTACGCCGCAGCAGCCGGGCGTAGCGCTCGTCGTCCTCGAGGGCACCGACCGTGGCGTCGACGACGAACACGACCAGGTCCGCGTCCGCGACCGCCGCCTCGGCCTGTTCGACGATGCGGGCGGCCATGCCCTCGGCCTGGTGCTCCCAGCCCCCGGTGTCGACGACCAGGAAGTGGCGGCCGAGCCAGTCGGCGGGGTGTTCGGTGCGGTCCCGGGTGACGCCGGGCTTCTCCTCGACGATCGCGATCCGGGCGCCGAGGATGCGGTTCACCAGGGTCGACTTGCCGACATTGGGCCGGCCGACGACGGCCACCCGGGGCAGGGAACGGTGGGCACGGAACGGATCCGTCAGATCGTCCCCGACCACGTCGCGGACCCGGTCGACGATGGTCTGTACGACCTGTTCGACGTCGAGGTCGGACGAGTCGAGGGTCCACGCGTCGTCGGCGACGGCCATGGGCGAGACCTCGCGACCGCCATCGGCGGCGTCGCGTGCCTCGATCTCCTGCGCCAGCACGTCGAGGTCGTCGCGGCCGAGTTGGGCGGCGCGCCGGCGGGCCCGCTCGTGCACGCTCGCCGTCAGGAAGACCTTGAGGTCGGCGTCGGGCAGGACGGCCGAGCCGATGTCGCGACCCTCGACCACGCCACCGGCCTCGAGGACGGCCTGGCGCTGCGCGGGCAGCAGCGCGTCACGCACCGCCGCGTGGGCCGACACCGCCGACACGGCACGGGTCACCTCGTCGCCGCGGATCTCGTCCTCGACGTCCTCGCCGTCGAGGTAGGTGCGGCCGGCCTCGCGGATCAGCGTGGCCGCTGTGACGACCTCGGCGCAGCCCGTGCTGTCGGCGGGGTCGACACCGGCGCGGAGCACGGCCAGCGTCGCGGCCCGGTACAGCGCCCCGCTGTCGACGTGGGGCAGACCGAGCCGGTCGGCGACGAACCGGGCGACCGACGACTTGCCGGAGCCGGCGGGTCCGTCGATGGCGACCACCGGGCCGCCGGGACGTCGGTCGCGGTGGTCCAACGGGGGGACGCTCGGGTCATCGGCGGACACGGGTCGGCGGCTCCTGAAGTGGTGAACGGCAACGGCCGGCATGGACCGGCGCACCCTACCGGGACGCAGCGACCGCCCCGGTGCCATCGGGTCACCTGCGGAGGCCCTCGAGGACCGGGAAATACTCCGGGAAGGTCTTGGCGACGCAGCCGGGGTCGGCGATCTCGATGCCCGGTGCGCGCAGGCCGAGCAAGGCGAAACTCATGGCCATGCGGTGGTCGTCGTAGGTCTGCACGACGCCCGGCCCGGGGGCGCCGGGATGGACGGTGAAGCCGTCGTCGTGCTCCTCGGCCCGGATGCCGAGGCGGCGCAGTTCGGTCACGACCGCGTGGATGCGGTCGGTCTCCTTGGCCCGGATGAAGCCGATGCCCCGGACCCGGGTCGGTCCGTCGGCGAACACCGCCACGGCGGCCAGCGTCTGGGCGGTGTCGGAGATGTCGGCCATGTCGACGTCGATGCCCCGCAGGTGCCCGCTCCCCCGCACCTCGACGCCCTCCGGCGTCCAGGCCACCTCGGCGCCCATCCGCCCGAGCACGCCGGCGAAGGCGACGTCGCCCTGCAGGGCGTCCCGGCCGAGTCCGGGAACGAGCACCCGGCCGTCGGTGATCGCGGCGGCCCCCAGGAAGTACGACGCGGCGCTGGCGTCGGGTTCCACGCGGTAGTCGCGGCCGCGGTAGCCGGATGGTTCGACCGACCACGAACGGTCGCCGGCGGTCGTGATGCTGGCTCCGAACGCTCGCATCACCGCCAGTGTCATCTCGACGTAGGGGCGCGACACCAACCCGCCCGACACCTCGACCCGCAGGCCGTCGGCGGTACACGGTCCGGCCAGCAGCAGGCCGGAGAGGAACTGGCTCGACACGTCGGCGGGGACCACGACCGCGCCGCCCTGCAGTCCCGCGGCGCGCAGGCGGGCGGGCAGATGGCCGGGGGTCCCCGATTCCTCGACCGCGACGCCGAGCTCGCGGAGGGCGGCGAACAGCGGACCCATCGGGCGGAGGCGGAACGGCGGTGCGGCATCGAGGAGGTACTCGCCGTCGCCGAGCCCGAGCAGCGGGGCGAGGAACCGGGCCGTGGTGCCCGACAAGCGGACGTCGAGGTGCGCCGGCCCGGCCGGGACCCGGCCCCCGACGCCGTGGACGACGACGCTGCGCCCCGCGCGGTCGACATCGAGACGCACGCCGAGGTCGGTGAGCGCGGCGAGCATGGCGTCGGTGTCGTCGGCGAACAACACCCCGTCGAGGGTCGAGTCACCCGTCGCGAGCGCAGCCGCGACGAGGGCCCGGTTCGTGATGCTCTTCGAGCCGGGGACACGGACCGACGCGTCGACCGGACGGGCCAGGGGGACGACGGCGCGGGTGTTCACGACGTCTCGGCCTCGGCGTGGGCGTGCAGACCCAGCGCTGTGAGGGTGGCCAGTGCCCGGTCGCGTTCGCCGGCGGCGACCCGCACCAACAGTGCGCCTCTTCCCCCGGCGACCGCGTGCCGCATCGCGAGGTCCTCGACGTTGATCCCGGCCTCACCGAGGGCCGTGGTTGCGAGCGCGAGCGCCCCCGGGCGGTCGTCGAGCGCGACCACGACGTCGACGAACGCGAGGTCGGCCGTCTTGGGGACCAGTCGGCGACGGGCGTCGCTGGCACGCGCCAGCACGGTCTCGAGCCCGTCGTCGTCGTGGGTCTCGAGGGCGGTGCGCAGTTCGGCCAGTCGCGCCTCGTAGCGCGTGAGGGCCGCGAGCACGGCGTCGCGGTTCCCACCGAGGATGCCGCGCCACAGGACCGCGTCCGACGCGGCGACGCGCGTGGTGTCGCGGAACCCGCCGCCGGCCACGGCCAGCACCACCTCGCCTGCCTCGGCGGCGACCTCGCCGGCCACGTCGGCCAGGGCGCTGGCCGCCAACTGCGGGAGGTGGCTGACGAGCGCGACGAGTTCGTCGTGGCGGCCTGGCGCCAGGGCGAGGACCCGCGCACCGAAGCCGCGCAGCAGGCTCGAGACGAGCTGGAGGGTTTCGGTGGTCGTCGAGGCGGTCGGCGTCAGGACCCAGGTCGCGCCCTGGAACAGGGTCCCGTCCGCGGCTTCGGGGCCGCTGCGCTCGGATCCGGCCATCGGATGCCCGCCGACGAAGCGGCCCGGGTGCAGCCCGGCCCTGCTCAACCTCGACTCGACATCGAGGGTCAAGTCGAACTTGAGGCTGGCAACATCTGTCAGAACAGCACGGTCCGGCGCCCATCGTGCGGCCTCGAGGACGACCTCGGGCACGGCAGCGGCCGGCACGGCGACGACCACGAGGTCGGCCTCCCCCACGGCTTCGGCGACGCTCGCCACCACACGATCGGCGACGCCCTGGTGCGCTGCCGCCTCGCGCACGGCGGGCGAGGCATCGGTCACCACCACCTCGCCGACGCCGGCGGCGCGACACGCCAGCGCCACGGAACCACCGACGAGGCCGGCGCCGATGATGGCGACCCGATCCGGCGTGCCGGTCGACGTGTCGGACGTCATGCCGGACCCTGACCTGGGAAAACGCGTCCAGATGGCCTCTGAGCGACGATGCCACCAGACGGCAGGCTCTGCCATACCCGCCACCCGGGTCGTGGGGCGGACGGGGCGCTCCGCCGACGTGCCGGGCTCATTCGGGGAGGTCCGTGCGCAGTTGCCGGGCCTCGTGGAGGTAGACGTGACGCAACTCGAGCGGCGAGCGGTCGGTGTAGGCGTGGATGAGGATTCGCACGCACCGTTCGATGCCGCCGTCGATCTCGAGTTCCCGCGCACACAGCAACGGGACATGGCGGATGCCGGCCTCGCGGGCCGCCTCGGCGGGGAAGCCCGCGTGGAGGTCGTCGGTGGCCGTGAACACGATCGAGATGAGGTCGTCGGCCGTCAGACCGTTGCGGTCGAAGACCAGCGTCATCAATTCCTGGGTCCGCTCGATGAGGTGGTCACGGTCGTCGCGGTCGAGGGTGGTCGCCCCCCGCAGGGCCCGAACGCGCTGCTCGCTCATCGCTGGCCTCCCTTGCGGTTCGCACGGGCGGCGTTCGCGGCCCGAGCGTCCCGCTCGCGGCGCGCGCTGCGACGTGGGTCGCGCCCGCCATCGGTGTCACTTTGTCGACCTGTCGGCTTATCGGTTGATCGAGGTCTCGGTGGTGCCGGAGCCTTGACGGCCCCGTGCAGCTTGCCGATCTCGGCCTGGGTGAGGAACCGCCACTTCCCCTGGCGGAGGTCGCCGAGTTCGACCCCGGCGTAGGCGACGCGCGCGAGGCGTTCGACGGTCAGCCCGAGTGCGCCGAACATCCGGCGGACCTCGCGCTTGCGGCCCTCGGTCAAGACCAGTTCGACGAGTGCGCGCCCGTGCTCCTCCTCGAGCACCCGTGCCCGCCGCGCGCGGGCGATGCCGTCGTCGAGTTCGACCCCCTCACGCAACTGCGCCAGGGCCTTCTTGCGCACGGGCCCCGGGACCAGCGCGACGTAGATCCGCTCCACCTCGAAGGAGGGATGCAGCAACTGGTGGGTCAACTCGCCGTCGTTGGTGAGCAGGAGCAGGCCCTCGGTGTCCTGGTCGAGACGACCGACCGGGTACAGCCGCTGTGGCAGGTTCACGAGGTCGACGACGGTCGGCCGGCCCTGCGGGTCGTCGGCCGTGGTCACCACCCCACGCGGCTTGTTGAGCAGGACGTAGAGCTTGTCGGGGTCGGTGTTGACCCGCTCACCATCGACCTCGACCACGTCGTCGGTGGGGTCGCACTTCGCACCGAGCGAGACGATCCGAGCGTTGACCGACACGCGGCCGTCGGCGATGAGTTCCTCGCAGGCCCGCCGTGACGCGATGCCGGCGGCCGCGAGGACCTTCTGGACGCGTTCCTCAGCCATCCTCGGGCTCCCGGGCCTCCGTGGCCGCTGTCTCGTCGTCCGTGTCGTCGCCATCGCCGGCGGCGACGGCCTGCCGCAGCCGGTCAACGGCGTTGCGCGCCACCAGTTCGAGTCGATCGGTCAATTCGTCGATCTCACCGGTGTCGCGCGCGCCGACCGTGGCGGTGGGGGCCGGCATCGCGTCGTCCTCGGCGTCGTCGCCGGGATCCTCGCCGCCGGTGTTGGTCCGGCGGCCCTCGAAGACCCCGCGCACGGGCAGGTCGTCACCGCCGGCCAACCGCCGTCGGACGTCGCGCATCGTCCCGGGTTCGGGCTCGTCGGGCGCCGGCGCCTCGGGCAGGAACTCGGTCAGGGGCGGCAGGTCGTCGAGCGACTGCAGGCCGAGCCGCTCGAGGAACAGCGTGGTGGTCCCGTACAGCACGGCCTGGCCGGGCCCCTCGTCGCGCCCCACCTCGGTGACGAAGCCGCGCGCCACGAGACTGCGGACCGCCCCGTCGGCGCTGACCCCGCGGATGTCGCCGATGTCGCTGCGGCTGATGGGCTGCTTGTAGGCCACCACGGCCAGGGTCTCGAGCGCCGCCTGCGTCAGCCGTCCGGTCCGACCGGCCAGCGCCCAACGCTCGAGCACCGGCCGGGCGACCGGCGCGGTGTACATGCGCCAGCCGCCGGCGACACTGCGCACCTCGATGCCGCCGCCCGCGGCCTCGTAGTCGCGCTGCAAGGTGCCCAACAGGACCTCGACCTCGTCGACGTCGCGATCGACGACCTCGGCGATCGCGGCCGGATCGAGCGGTTCGTCGGCGAGGAACAGCAGCGCTTCGATCCCGGGACGCAGGTCGGCGTCCGCGGGACGGGCTGCGCTGTCCACGACCGGCAGACCGCTCGCCGGGCCGTCGTCGGTGACTGGTACGGACTCGTTCACGACACTCCTCGCATCGCCGATGCATCGTCGGGTGACGGCGTCGCGTCACCGTCGGCGTCACCGTCGGGGTCGTCGGATTCGGTGAGGGACTCGATGTCCTGGCCCCCCTCGCGGCGGGCGATCGCCAGCGGTCCCCGGTGGTCGGGTTGTTCGAGGTCGACGTGGCCGAGCTTGAACAACTCGAGCAGGGCCAGGAAGAACACCACGCGGTCGCCGCGGTCGCGCTCGGCGACCAGTTCACGGAACGTCGCCCCCTCGCCCGGACCTCCGAGGCGGTGGAGCAGGTCGGTCGCCGCCTCGCGGATCGTGATGTAGCTGCGACGGATGTGCGACAGGTCGACGGGTGCTTCGGTCGTCGGGGCCAGCGCCGACGCCGCGATGGCGGCCAGCCCGGCGGCGTCCACCGCGAGCGGTGTCTCGGGGACCAGGCGCTGCAGCCACGGCTCGGGTGGCACCTCGCGGCCCAGGCGACTGTCGTGCATGGTCAAGCGATGGGCGATGATCCGCGAGACGTCGCGGAACGCGCGGTACTCGAGCAGCCGCGCGTACAGCAGGTCGCGTGCGTCGCCGAGCAGGTCATCGAGTTCCTCGCGCTCGTCGCGAGGCAGCAGGCGCGCCGCCTTCAGTTCGATGAGGGTGGCGGCCACGACCAAGAAGCGTGTCGCGGTCTCGAGGTCGAGTTCATCGATCCCGACCTCGAGGTGGGCGAGGAAGTCGGCCGTGATCTCGGCCAGGTCGACCTCGGTGACATCGAGTTTGCGACGCGAGATCAACTGCAGCAGCAGGTCGAACGGCCCCTCGAAGACCTCGAGTTTCACCTGGTAGGCCATGGGAGCGAGCCGACTTCCTGCAGCGTTGGTTCCGGATGGGCACGGATGCCAGATCGTAGCGGTGCGGCGGTGACCGGCCGAGCGGCACGCACACGGCAGCATCGCAGATCGCTTTGTCGATCTGTCGCTGAAGCGATGTGGCGCTGTGACGTCAGGCCGGCGGGGCGAACCCATCGTCTCGTGTGCTGTCGTCGGCGGCCGCCGCGCCCCCGTCAGCGGGCGGTGGCGGCACGCCCTCCGAGTGCGTCCGCGCCGGTTCGTCCGCGTGCCCGGGCGATGCCGCGCGCGGCCCCGGTCGGCCATCGCCGGGCGGCGCTCCCCCGGGGACGCCGGAACGGGTGCCGCTCGGCGCCGGACCGCGCCGACCCTGCACGGCGGCCGCCACGCACGCGAGCCAGGCCTCGGCCGGTAGCCCGCTGGGCGGCGGCGGGGCGACGCGGTCGAGCAGGCCGTCGGCCACCGCCTCGGCGACCCCACGCCGTGCGGGCGGTGCCAACTCCGGCAGCCGGAGCAGGGTGTCGCGCACGGTGGCATAGGCGCGGGGGTCGACGCGGCTGACATCGAGGTGCGCCACGTAGCCCTCGAGACCCGGCGGTGGGGCGAAGGCGTGCGCGGCCGGCGCCGTTCCACCTCGGCGTTCGCGCAGGACGACGGTGCCGGCGGCCAGGTCGCCCAGGCGTTGGCCGCGGGCGTTGAGCAGCGAGGTCACCACCGCCGGCACGCCGAGCGTCGGGAGCAGCTCGAGCAGCCCGACCATGGCCCGGACCGCCGCATGTCGCAGGCCGACCGGGGCGCCCTCGGTGGTCACCACCCGCAGGCCCATGGCCGCCTTGCCCGGGGTTCGGCCCCGCCACAGGGTCTCGAACCCGATCGGGTACCCGAACTGGACGGCGAAGACGAGCAGGAGCAACAGCACGATCCCGACCCAGCCGGGCACGAAACCGCCGAAGCCGAACGTGGCCTCGGCGATTCCCAGCACCAGCAGCAGCGAGCCGATGATCAGCAGGTCGAGCAGATAGGCGATCCCCCGCGAGCCGATCGTGGCGAACTCGAGGTCGAGCGCCACACCCTCGGGGGTGATGGTGCCCTCGGTACCCGGGGTGGGTTGCACGGGAGACGGCCTCCTAGACTGGGGCGCGACGCTAGCTCGACGGCGCGGCGGCCATCGCAAGGGGGACGGCCACGGACATCGACGGCTACATCCTCGCCAACGAGGGCGCCTGGCACCGCCTCGACGACCTGGCCCGGCGGGCGTCGCACGACGCCGGACGCCTGACGCCGGACGAACTCGACGAACTCGTCCGCCTGCACCTGCGCGTCTCCAGCCAGCTCGCCGCGGTGCGATCGCGCTACGGGGACGCGGCGGTCTCGGCGCGGCTCAGCCGCCTGCTGGCCCAGTCCTCGTCGGTGGTCCACGGCACGCGCCCCCGGTCACTGGGCGCCTTCGTCGAGGCCGTGCGCACGACCTTTCCCGCGGCGGTCTGGCACGCCAGACGGGCGATCACGGTGGCGACGCTGGTCTTCGTGGCCGGGTTCGCGGCAACGGCCCTGTGGCTCGCGAACAGCCCCGCGGCCTACGAGGCCGCCGCACCCGCCGCGGACCGCCAGGCCTACATCGAGGAGGATTTCGAGGCGTACTACTCCTCGGAGCCGGGCACCGCGTTCGCCGCCCGCGTGTTCACCAACAACGCGGGGGTCGGCGCCCTGGCGTTCGGTAGCGGGATCGCGGCCGGGATCCCGACACTCGCGGTCCTGCTGTTCAACGGGGTGAACGTCGGTGTCGCGGCCGGGCTGTTGCACGCCGCGGGCCAGGCAGGTCGATTCTGGGGCCTGATCCTGCCGCACGGCCTGCTCGAACTCACGGCCGTGTTCGTGGCCGGTGGCGCGGGCCTGCAGCTCGGCTGGGCGCTGATCGTCCCCGGCGAACGCACCCGCCGTGCGTCGCTGGCCGAGGAAGGCCGGCGTTCGGTCGTGATCGTGCTCGGCCTCGTGCTCGTCTTCCTCGTCGCCGGCCTGCTCGAGGGCTACGTGACGCCGGCGCCGTGGCCGACCGGGTTGCGGGTCGGGGTCGGCGCCGCGGTGTGGCTCGCCTTCCTCGGCTACGTGGTCGTCTACGGCCGCCGCGCGGCCCGTGCCGGGTGGACAGGAGCGTTCGGCGAGCGAACCGCCGGCCCGCCGGCCGAGCGCGCTCAGCGGCCGAGCGCCTTGAGTTCGAGGTAGGCGTCACCGACGTGGCCGGCGAGTTCGCCCGGGACCGCGTCGACGACGCGAACCCCGAGGGCGCGAAGCCGTGCGGCCGCCTCCTGCCGGCCCACGGTCACGCGGATGGCGGCGGCGGCGCGGTACGCATCGCCGGCACGCGCTGCCTCGCGGCCGGCGAGCCGATCGAGTTCGGGATCCCGGACGGTCGCGACGACGAGGGCATGGCGTCGCAGGAGCAGCGGCAGGGCGGGCAGCAACTGTTGCTGGACCGCCTCCTCGCCGAGTTCCGTGAACAGCACCAGGGTCGACTGCCGGGGGAACTGGGCGAGCGCGCTCCTGAAGGCCCCGTGATAGTCGCTCTCGACCAACTCGGGCTCGAGCGCGTGCATCGCGGTCGACAGGCGCCGCAGCTGGCCCTGGTCACCGCGGGGCGGCACGGTCGCGCGCACCGCCGCACCGAAGGCGAGCAGTCCGGTGCGGTCGCCGGACCGCGACGCGATCGTCCCGAGCGCGAGAACCGCGTCCATCGCGTGGTCGAGTCGAGGCACGCCGTCGACGAGGGCGGCGCTGAGCCGGCCCGTGTCGAGCAGGACCAGAACCTGCTGGTTGCGCTCTGCGCGGTAGGTCCTGACCACCGGGTGCCCTGTCCGGGCGGTGGCGGCCCAGTCGACGCGGCGCACGTCGTCGCCCTCGACGTACTCGCGCAGCGCTTCGAACTGCGCACCGGCGCCGCGGGCGCGGATGGCGCGCATGCCCTCGTCGAGCACCCGCTGACGCCGCACCCGAAGTTCCGCCGCCGCACGGGAGCGGAAGCTCGGATGCACCTCGACACGTCCGGGGAGGGCTCGGTCGGCCTGGCGACAGCCGAGGCCCAGGGGCCCATGGACCCGGACCGTGAGGGTCCCCGGTCGGAACGTCCCGCGACGGGATGGCGCCAGCTCGACGGTGTCGCGCAGCGTCCCGTGGCCCGGAAGCACGAGGGAGGTCCGCCGTCGGTCCGCTCGCAGGCTCGGTGCGAGCTCGTCGGCGAGATGGACGCGCAGGCGCCGCGAACGCGGGTTGCGCAGTCCCCACGTCAGTGACGCCCGTCCGTCGAGCGCGATCACCGCGGGCAGGTCGCGGCTGGCACCGACCGACCACGGGGCGGGCGCCAGGGCGGCGTCGGCGGCGACGCCGACCAGCACCAGGACGGGCCCCAGCCAGAACGGCAGGGGCACGGGCGCCAGCCAGACCACGAGCACGAGCGCCGCGGCCAACCACGCGGCCCGGACGGTCGGCACCGGCACGTGTCCGCTCCACCACGCCCGGGAGAACCGTGCCGGGGCGGCCGCGGGTGCCGGGACGGAGGTCATCTGGGAACGGGCACCGTCGCGAGCACCGTGTCGAGGACATGGTCGGGACCGGTCCCGTCGAGTTCGGCCTCGGGCCGGACCTGCAGACGGTGGCGCAGCGTGGGCTTCGCGACGGCCTTGACCTCGTCCGGGGTCAGATAGGCCCGACCGGCCAGCCACGCCCAGGCCTTGGCGGCGTGGAGCAGCATCGTCGTCCCGCGTGGCGACACGCCCAACTGGACGGCCGGCGCGTCTCGGGTGGCCCGACACAGGGCGACCACGTAGTCCCGGACCCCGGCGTCCACCGGGATCGCCCGCACCGCCTCGCGTCCCGCGGCCAGCACGGCCGCGTTCGCGACCCGTTGCACCCCCGCACCGCCCGGATCGGCGGCGTCGCCGGCACGGTCGTGGCGGGCGACGATCTCGCGTTCCTGCTCCTCGGTCGGGTAGGGCACCTGCAGCTTGAACAGGAAACGGTCCAGCTGCGCTTCCGGCAGCGGATAGGTCCCCTCGTACTCGACCGGGTTCTGCGTGGCGACGACGAGGAACGGGTCCGGGAGGGGCCGTGTCTCGCCGGCCGTGGTGACCTGCCGCTCCTGCATGGCCTCGAGCAGCGCGGCCTGGGTTCGCGGAGGGGTGCGGTTGATCTCGTCAGCCAGCAGCAGGTTGGTGAAGACCGGCCCCTCGCGGAACCGGAAGCCCCGACCGGCGTCGTCGAGCAGGTGCTGCCCCGTGACGTCGGCGGGCATCAGGTCCGGGGTGAACTGCACACGGTTGGCGCGCAGGTCGAGGGCGGCAGCGAGGGTCGAGACGAGCAGCGTCTTCGCGACGCCGGGGACGCCCTCGAGCAGCACGTGGCCGCGCACGAGCAGCGCGGTGACCAGGCCGCTGACGACCGCGTCCTGGCCCACGATCACCTTGGCGATCTCGTCGCGGACGCCGATCAACGCCTGTCGCGCCTCGTCGCCGTTCGTGGCAGGAAGCTGCTGGTGGGTCACGTCGGGGCTCCTCGGAAGGCGGACAACGCTAG
>JBBDSX010000188.1:0-4125 GCA_040904725.1 Egicoccus sp. | reverse complement strand
ACTCGCCGTTGAACAGCATCGGCGCCTCGTCCTTCTCGCCCTCGCCGATGATGACCGTGCCGTCCATCTCGACGGTCTCGAGCATCTTGCGCATGGCGTCGACGGCGGCCTGGTCACCGTCCTCCTTCGCCCCGAACCCCTGCCAACGGGCCGCGGCCAACGCCGCCGCCTCGGTCACGCGAACGACCTCGATGGCGAGGTTGCGGTCCGGCTTCTCGGGATTCACGGTGCTCCCTTTCGTCCCCGTCGGCGGCGTTCGGCCTCTCGCGGCGAGCGTAGTGAGCAGCGATCGCCGGACCCGCACCGAGAAGTGGTCCGAAGGTCCGGCGTTGGGAGCTCTCGCCAGGCTTCAGGTGCGGCGTGGCCGGACCGTCCTCGGTAGGTCGTCACCCGTCGGCAACGACCCCGTCTCCGCCTGGGCCCGCAGCGCGTCGTTCTCGTAGGCGACCCGGTTGCGGACGCCGGCGTGGTCGTTGAACATCTGTTTGAGCACCGCCACCGTCGCCGGGTCGCGGCCGGCGACCTGCTCGAGCCAGGTGGACGCGGCCGCCACGGCCCCACCGGGCGGGACCAGGCGCTGCACGAACCCCGCGGCGAAGGCCTCGGCGGCAGGGACGTCACGGCTGGACAGCACCCAGTCCTTGGCGGTGGACAGGCCGACCTGACCGACCGTGCGGGCCGTGCCCACCGGGATGCCGTAGATCGCGCCGGGGAAGCGGAACACGGCGTCCTCGGCCGCCACGCGCAGGTCGCAGGCGGCCGCGAGTTCGGCACCACCACCGACGGCGTGGCCCTCGACGGCGGCGGCGGTCGGGACGCGCATCAGCGTGAGTTGCTCGTAGACGGTCGTGAACAACTCCATGCGGCGGCGGCCGCCGTCGGCGAGTTCCTCGCGCACGTCGGCACCGGCCGAGAACGTCCCCTCGGCGCCCGTCACCAGCACGCCACGCAGGTCGGGATCGCGGTCGGCGTCGTGGAGCGCGTCCGCGAGCGCCACGAGCAGCGCCGTGTCCATGGCGTTGCGGGCCTGCGGACGGACCAGCCGGATCGTGCGCAGCCGCCCGTGTGGCAGGTCGGTCACCTCGACGTCGACGGGTTCGGTCACGGTCGGCTCCTGGAGGTTCGCGAAAGACGCGAGCCTACGAGGCCGGTCCGTCCGACCGGGGTGCCCGGGCACGCCGGCGGGGCTGAAGTAGCCTCGTGCCATGCCGCAGCACACGCGTCGACGCCTGGTCTCGCTGGTCCGCCGCCACGACGCGGACCTCGCCGAGGCCGGCCTGCTGATCGGGGCCGAGGCCGAACCGGAACTCGACGTCGACGGTGCGCTGCTGCGCCTCGACGCCCTGGCGGACGGACTGCGTTCGTCCGGGTTCGAGCCGGGAACTCCCGAGGGCGACGCCGGTGCGCTGGTGCACTACCTCGCACGCGAGCAGGGTTTCGGCCCTCCGGACGAGCCGGCCCCGGACACGGTGTTGTTGCCGCGGGTCCTCGACGGCAAGTGCGGCGTCCCGGTGACCCTGACCATGCTCTACGTCGCGATCGCGCGACGGCTACGGATCCAGGCCTACCCGGTGGCGCTCCCGGGGCTGGTGGTCGTCGGCGTCGCCGCCGGCGAGCGTCCGCTGGTGATCGACCCGTCACGTCAGGGCCACCGCATGGGCCAGGACGAGTTGGAGGAGCATGTCGAGCGGGCCACCGCCGGTCAGCTCGGATTCCGGCGTTCGATGCTGCGCCCGTCGCCGACCGTCAACGTCGTCCGCCGGCAACTCAACGATCTGACCCGCGTCTACGTCGCCGGGCAACACCTCGACGATGCCCGCTGGGCGGTCGAACTCAAGCTGCTGCTGCCCAACCGGATGCCCGACGACCACCGCGTCCTCGGCGACCTGCTCGCGCAGGGCGGCCAGTTCCATCACGCCGCCGACGCGTACGAGCGCTACCTCGACCTCGTCGGACCCGACGCGTCGGACGCCGCCGAGGTCCGCCAGGCCGCCATCCGCGCGCGAGCGAGACTGAACTAACTGGCCTGCACCTTGCGGTAGAGGCGGACCGCCAGGAACGCGAACACCGCGGTGATGCCGGCGATCCAGGTCAGTGCCAGACCGACCTGGCCGCCGACGGTCAGCCCTTCGGGCAGCGTGTCCTGGCCGAGCATGAGACCGCGGACCGCGTTGGCCACGATCGTGATCGGCTGGTGCTCGGCGAAGACCTGCAGCCAGTCGGGCATCGACTGTGCCGGCACGAAGATGGATGAGGCGAACACGAGCGGGAACACCGGCAGGAACACCGCCGACTGGGCCGCTTCGGGATTGCGCACGGCGAGCCCGATGGTGGCCATCACCCACGACAGGGCGTACCCGAACAGCAGTGCAACCGCGAAGCCGCCCAGGAACCCGAAGAAGCTCGTCCCCCAACGGAACCCGATCGCGAACCCGACCGTCAGCATCAGGCCGAGCACGGCCGCGTTGCGGGCGAGGTCGGCCAGGGTGCGACCGGCGAGCACGGCCGAGCGTGCCATCGGCAGTGACCGGAAGCGGTCGATGACGCCCTTGGAGAGATCCTCGGTCAGGCCCATCGCCGTCTGGCCGGCGCCGAACGTGGCGATCTGGATCAGCAGGCCGGGCAGCAGGTACTGCACGTAGTCGATCCCCGGCGGCAACGACATCGCCAGCGCCCCGCCGAACACGAAGGTGAACAGCAGCAGGAACATCACCGGCTGGATGGTCGAGAACAGCAGCAACTGCGGCAGGCGAACGTTGCGCAGCAGGTTGCGGCGGGCGATGACCAGCGTGTCGGTGACCACACGACGCGGCCCGATGCGGCCGTCCGAGGTCGGCTCGGTGACGGTGGCGGCGGTCATCGGCGGCTCCCTTCGCGGGGCGCGGGGACGGCGGTGTTCGGGTCCTCGTCGTCGCCGGCCCGGTCGCCGGTGATCGAGAGGAAGACGTCGTCGAGACTGGGCTTGAGCAGCGCGATGTCGGTGGGCTCGATGTCCGCGTCGTCGAGGCGACGGACCACCTCGAGCAGCAGGCGGGTGCCGTCGCGCGCGGGCACCCGCAGGTGGCCGCGGTTGGCGTCGCTGGTCGGCTCCTCGCCGGTCAGTTCGGTCAGCAGCGCCGCGACCGTGGCGCGGTCGTCGGCTTCGACCCCGACCTGCAGGACCGCGGTCTCGAGGGTGTCCTTGAGTTCGTCGGCCGTGCCCTCGGTGATGATGCGCCCGCGGTCGATGACGCCGATGCGGTTGGCGAGTTGGTCGGCCTCCTCGAGGTACTGGGTCGTGAGCAGCACGGTCGTGCCGTCGCGGACCAGGCCCTGGATCAGCTCCCACAGGTCGAGCCGGTTGCGCGGGTCGATGCCCGTGGTCGGCTCGTCGAGGAACATCACCTGCGGGCGGCCGACGAGGGAGGCAGCGAGGTCGAGGCGCCGACGCATCCCGCCCGAGTAGGTACGCACCAGGCGCCCGGCGTCGGTGGTCAGGCCGACGCCCTCGAGGACCTCGTCGGTGCGGCGACGCGACTCACGGGCGGACAGCCCGTAGAGGCGGCCGATCATCTGCACGTTCTCGCGGCCGCTGAGGTAGTCGTCGACGGCCGCGAACTGCCCGGCCAGGCCGATGCGGGTACGGGCGGCGACGGGATCGGCGAGCACGTCGATGCCGGCCACGGTGACCTGGCCGCGTGTCGGGGCGAGCAGGGTCGCGAGGACGCGGATCAGCGTGGTCTTGCCGGCCCCGTTCGGACCGAGCAGGCCATAGACGATGCCGGGCTCGATGGCGAGGTCGACACCGACGAGCGCGTGCACGTCCTTGCCGAAGGTGTGGTGGACGTCACGGACGTCGACGATGGGTGACTCGCTGGGCACGTGCGACTCCTGGGCCTGACCGAACCCGGAGCATCCTCCGGGTTCGTGCGTGGGGCCACCGAGTTGCGCCACCCCGCATCACCGGCCGCCGCTGACCAGTTCGGTCAGCAGCGGCGTCGAGCTTCGCGCCGGGGGCACAGGTATCGGCGGCGATCGCGCGAAGAACGGTCAGAAGATCGAGGCGGCGTGTTCGGCCAGGGGGCTGCGGACGCCCTTGGTGAGGGTGACGTGGCCGAACAGCGGGCTGCCCTTCATCTTCTCGAT
>JBBDSX010000187.1:15240-24476 GCA_040904725.1 Egicoccus sp. | reverse complement strand
CGCCCACGCGGCGCTGGAGTCGGGCGACACCGGCGCGTTCGACGCGGACTTCCTGCAGGCGAAGCTGATCACGACGAAGTTCTTCGCCGAGCAGGTCCTGCCCACCGTGCGCGGTCTCGCGCCCTCGGTCACGGCCGGCGCCGAGGACCTGTTCGCTCTCACCCCGAAGCAGTTGGCCGGTTGATCACGCCCAGGTCGTGACCTTCTCGCCGGCCGCGGCGGCACGGTCGACCCCGGGCCGCAACAGGACCGTCGGCCGGCCCGCGAGCAGCGGGCGGACCGCCAGCGCGGTCAGCAGCAGTTCGGCGGGCAGCTCGCTCTCGCCGTCGATCCCCAGGGTCCCGCCGTCGCCGAGCAACGACGTCGCGGCGGCGAGCACCTCGGCCTGGGTCAACGTGCGTCCGGCGGTCACGATCGCCGGTAGGTCGGCGGCCGCCCGGGCCGGCGGGGGCTGGTCCGGGAAGCTCTGCACGGCGCTCGCCCACGCCTCACCCGCCGTTTCCGCGATGGGCGAGCCGTCGACCGCGTCGCCGACCCACAGCACGTCCTCGGCCGAGGTCGGCGCGGTCCGGCCCTCCTGGACCACGGCGGCCGCGGCCGCGCCATCGAGGTCGACCGCGACACCGGCCCACCAGGCCGCCAGCGACACGGCGACCAGCGGCCAGCCCGGCGCGAGGTCGACGGCCAAGTGGTCGCCGGGCTCGAACATCAGGTCGAGTTCGAGCAGGTGGGCCCCTTTGGCGGCCCACTGGGCCAGCGACGCCACGCCCTGCTCCTCGCGGCGTTCGGGGCCCAGCACCGTCACGGCCGGCCGATGACCGAGTTCGTCGCGGGCCTGTGCCAGCGCCGCGGCCAGTTCGTCGGGCGCGGGCCGCGGCGAACGGGGGGCGTCGAGCTGCACGGGGGCAACCTTCGTGGGCGAGCGGGCGATGCTACCGTCAGCCGTGTGACCACCGTCCGCGTGCGGATCCTCCTCGGTGGGAGCTGGGCTCGCCGCTTGCGCCGGCTCCCTGTGTCCCGCGGACGAGCTCCGTGCGTCCGCGATGTCGTGAGGCAACCTCCCCGGTGACCGGATCCCGCCAGCTCGTGTTTTCCTCGGCGCGCCGCGCGAAGCGGTCGCGCTGGATCGGCGTGTCGCTGTGGATCCTCGTCATCCTCGCCGTCCTCGCCCTGCTGGTCGCCCTGCTCACCGCGTCGTTGTGGGGCTATGCCTGGGTGCAGCTCGGTGCCGACGAGGTGCCGGCGCTGACAGCGGACGTCGATGCGCTGGGCGCCGACGGGGCCCGCGCGCCCAGCGAGGCGACCACGGTGCTGGTCACGACCACGGCGCCGCGCGACCCGACCGAGCCGAGTGGCCCTGAACTCGTGGCGCCGGTCTGGATCGTGCAGGCGGGCGGCCCACGCGAGACCCCCGCCGTGCTGTTGCTGCCGACCGACCTGCCGATGACGGCCGACGGGGTCGGGGCGACCACCCCCGCGCAACTCCAGGTCGAGCAGGACAGCAGCGGCCTGGTGCGGGCCGTGACCGACTACACCGGCATCCGCATCGACCACGTCGTCAGCGTCGAAGAGGACACCCTGCCGCGCCTGATCGACCTGCTCGGGCCCCTGCAGCGCTGCGCTGCCGAGGACGACTGCATCGAGGTGACCGCGGACGACGCCCGCCTCGAATTGGCCGACGCCGGTCCCGAGGCCCGCGTCGTGCGCACCAGCCGCCTGCTCGGGGACCTGGCCGCGACGCTGTCCGCGGTCGACCTGGTGACCTCACCCGTGGCGACCAAACGCGCCGTCGACACGGTCGCGGCGGTCCACACCGATGTGTCGCTGCGCGGCGCCGCCCTGCTCGACCTCGCCGGCCGGTTCCATGACGCGCCCGAACCCGACGTCATGACCGTGCCGATCCTGCGCAACCCGCAGACCGGTTCGAGCGTCCTGTTGGAGCAGGCACAGACGATCTTCCAGCGGTTCGCCGAGGGTGCACCGCTCGACGGTGTCAGCGACGACGACGGGCTCCAGCAGGTGATCAGCGAGGTTTCAGTGGTGGTGCTCAACGCGGCCGGCATCCCGGGGCTCGCCGGCCGGGTCGAGACCCAGCTGACCGCCTCCGGCTTCCGTGTCGTGGGCACCGACAACGCGCCGGCCTTCGACGAGGGCGCCCCGACCATCGTCCGCTACCTCGCCGACGACCCCGCGGCCGAGGTCACGGCGATCGTGCTGGCCGAGCGCCTGACGGACGCACAACTGGAGCCGGTGGACCGGCTGCCCGACTTCGACGGGGAGGACGTCGGCGTGCAGGTGCTCGCCGGCGCCGACCTCGACGAACAACCGGAGTGAGCGTGCTGGTGGGTGGTGAACCGGGCCCTTGGGGCCCCCGGGTACGCGGTGGCCGCCGCTGGCGGCTGGTGCGCCGTCTGGCGACCGTGCTCGGCGTCGTCGTGCTCGTCGCCGGCACGGGCCTCGGCACCACGGGGCTGCTGCTGGTGCGCCAGGCCGAGGCGAACCTGACCCGCGTCCCGGTCCCCGAACTCGATGTCGCGACGGCGCCGTCTGACGCGCGCCACTTCCTGATCGTCGGCTCCGACTCGCGCGAGGGTCTCAGCGACGACGACCGCGGACGGCTTCCGCTGGGCGAGTTCACGGGCCAGCGCAGCGACACGATGATCTACGTGTCGATCAGCGAGGACCGCGAGACGGTCTCGCTGGTCAGCCTGCCGCGCGACCTGCTCGTCCTCGACGGCGACAAGCAGGCGAAACTCACCGAGACCTACGGCGGCGGCCCCGACCGCCTCGTCGCGGTCATCCAGCGAAACTTCGGCCTGCCCATCAACCACTACGCCGAGATCTCGTTGGGGGGCTTCCTCGGCGCCGTGGAGACCCTGGGCGGTGTCGAGTTGTGCCTCGACCAGCCGCTGGTGGACCGCAAGTCCGGTGCCGACTTCGAGGCCGGCTGTCACGACATGAGCCCCGAGCAGGCATTGTCGTACGTGCGCTCGCGCAGCGGGGCGTTCGGCGACTACGAGCGCATCGCCCGCCAGCAACAGTTCCTGCGCGCCACGCTGCGCGAGATGATCGACGCCCGGGTCCTGACGGACGTGCCGAGGTT
This sequence comes from Egicoccus sp., assembly GCA_040904725.1. Taxonomy (GTDB): domain Bacteria; phylum Actinomycetota; class Nitriliruptoria; order Nitriliruptorales; family Nitriliruptoraceae; genus Egicoccus. The sequence continues at coordinate 21,373 of JBBDSX010000187.1, read as the reverse complement.
GTTCCGCCTCGTCGAGGACGTGGCGGGCAACGTCACCACCGACGAAGGCCTCGGGGTGACCGAGATGCGTGCCGTGGCAGAGGAGATGCGGCAGGTCATCGCCGATGGCGTCCCGATGTCGACGGTGCCGGCGTTCCCACGCAACATCGACGGCGCGGCCTACATGGTCGCCTACCGACCGGGCGCCGAGGCGATGTTCGAGCGACTGCGCGAGGGAGTGCCCCTGCTCGACTCCGGCGACCGCCCGGATCGCGAGGAGACCCCGGTCGCGCTGTACTCCGGCGGTGACCTCGGGGCCGCGAACAACGTCGGTTCGGTCCTGCAGTTCGTCGGGTTCCGCGTCATCGCCTCGGGATCGGCCAGCCCGGTTCTCGACGCGGGGACGAGCACCACGATCTACCAGCTGCCCGGCTACGAGGAACAGGCCGAGTGGGTCGCGAGCTTCCTCGGCGCGCCGATCCGCGACCTGCCCTCGACGGTCACCGCCCCCGAGGCGGTCCAGGTCATGGTCGCCGTCGGTGACGACGCCGCAGGATGACGGGGCGCCGAGGCGGACGTCCACACACGGCCGTGGTGGTCGTGTCGCACCAGACCCGCGCGCAGGCGCTGACCTGCCTCGACAGCCTCGCGTCGGCCGGCGCGGACGAGGTGGTCGTGGTCGACACGGGTTCGACCGACGGCACCGCCGAGGCCGTGCGCGCCGCCCACCCCGGCGTCCGGGTGCTCGCGGTGGACAACCTCGGTTTCGGCGCCGGTGCCAACCTCGGCGCCGCCGTGACGCGTGCGCCGGTGGTGGTGGTCTGCAACGCCGACGTGCGCTTCGACGCGGGCAGTGTCGCCGATCTCGCTGCGCGACTGGACGAGCGAGCCGACGTCGCGGCGGCCGGCCCCGCGGTCCGCTACCCCGACGGTCGCCCCCAGGCATCGGCCCGTCGGCTGCCCGGCCTCGCGACGGCGATCGGTCACGCCGTCCTCTCGCGGCCCTGGCCGGGCAACCCCTGGACGGTCCGGTACCGGGCCACCGACGCCGATCCCGAACGACCACGTGACGTCGACTGGCTCTCGGGCTGCTGCCTCGCCCTGCGGCGCGAGGCGTTCGAGACGGTCGGCGGGTTCGACCCGGGCTATTTCCTCTACGTCGAGGACGTCGATCTCGGCGTCCGGTTGCGGGCGGCCGGGTGGCGCCTGCGCTACGAGCCGTCCGCCCGCGTCGTCCACGAGGTGGGAGCGTCCACCGGTCCGGTGGGCCCCGGGGGGAGGGTGAGTACGCGGCGACGGGCGTGGTCGCTGGCCATCCATGCCCGCAGCCTCGATCGCTTCTACGGTCTCCACCTCGCCACGACCCCGCTGCGACGGCTCGCCCGGCCGCTGTTGCGCGTCGGCCTGGCCGCCTGGGTCGGCGCGACCCTGGTGCTCGAGCGGATCACCGGGCGGGGGCACACCACGACGGGTGAGTGAGCGCCGCTACGTTCGTGGCGCGGTCCGCCCAAGCGGGGGGGGCAACGAGCGAGCGCAGCGAGCGAGACAGGGGGCCCGGCTCAGATGGAACGTGTGCGAGAGGCGATGATCGTGGCCGGCGGCGCCGGCACCCGGCTGCGCCCGCTGACCAATGACACCCCGAAGCCGTTGCTGCCGTTCTGCGGCGGCCCGTTTCTCGAAGGGGTCGTGCTGCGCCTGGCCGCCGTCGGCGTCGAACGGGTGCTGCTGGTCGTCGGCGCCGAGACGGCCCCGTTCGAGGCGTTCGCCGCCACCTTCCACGGCCGCGACATCAGCGTCGAGGTCGTGCCCGAACCCGAGCCGCTCGACACGGCCGGCGGCGTCCGCAGCGCCCTCGACCAGGTGACGGGGACCTTCCTTGTGCTCAACGGCGACATCCTCACCGATGTCGACCTCGCGGCCGCTGTCGCCCACCACGACGAGGTCGGTGCCGACGCCACCCTCGTGCTGACCCGGGTCGAGGACACCTCCACGTTCGGGGTCTGCGTCCGCGACGACACCGACCGGATCACCGCGTTCGTCGAGAAGCCGGAACCCGGCAGCCTGCCGGGACAGGACGCCGTGAACGCGGGCACGTACGTGCTCGAACCCGACGCGCTGGCCGGCTTCCCGCAGGGGCGGCTCAGCTTCGAGCGCACCGTGTTCCCCGACCTCGTCCGGGCCGGCGCGCACGTACAGGGCTGGGTCGGCGGCGGGGTGTGGGCCGACCTCGGCACGCCGGAGCGGTTCCTCGCCGGGCAGCGCCTCGCCCTGTCGGGGGCGCTGCGCTGGCCCACCCTGGATGCCGTCGACGGCGACGAGCGGGGGGTCAGGATCGCCAGCGGCGTGGTCGTCGAGGACGGCGCCCAGCTCGAGGGGCCGCTGCTGCTGCAGGCCGGCGTCCACGTCGGGGTGGGCGCGCGTCTCGGACCCGACGTCGTGCTCGGCCCGGGCGTGCACGTCGGTCGCGACGTCCGGCTGACCGACTCGGTGGTGCTCGCCAGTTCGGTGATCGAGGACGAGGTCGAGGCCGACGGACTGCTCGCGGGACGGTCCGTGCACCTCGGGCGGGGGGTGCGTGTCGGCCGCGAGGTCGTGCTCGGCGACGGTGAACGGGTGGCGCCCGGCAGCCAGCTCGATCCCGGCACCCGCCGGCCGGCGCCCGCGAGCTGAACGGCCTGCTGTGGTAGAACGCAGACCGCAACCTCACGTACGGACGGTGGCGATGGTGGCCCGTGGGGCGCCGTACCGGCCCGGCGCCGCCCGAACGGTCCCGCCGACGTCCCCTGCACGGTGTCGGCCATGACCCTCGAGCACGCCTTCGACGAGTCCGCCGCCCGCCGCCTCGCGCGGTCGGCGTCGGGCAAGCTCGTCGAGCTCTGGCGTGCCCGTGAACTGCTCCTGCAACTGGTCCGCAAGGAGCTCAAGGTCCGCTACAAGAACTCGGCACTGGGCTTTCTGTGGTCGATGATCACGCCGGTGTTGATGACGATCGTGTTCAGTGTCGTCTTCACCGTGGTCGTGCCGATCCGGATCAACCACTTCCCGGCGTTCTTCGTGACCGGCTACCTGTTGTGGCAGTTCTTCCAGAACTCGTGTCGGGGTGGCACCGACTCGATCGTCGGCAACGGCGACCTCGTCAAGAAGGTGTACTTCCCGCGCGAGGTACTGCCGCTCTCGCACGTGCTCTCGCAGCTCGTGCACCTGCTGCTGGCACTATTGGTGGTCAGCCCGTTCCTGATCTACTACCGCGGGTGGGGCGTGTTGACCCACCTGCCGGCGACCCTGCTCGCGATCGTGCTGCTGGCGGTGTTCACCAGCGGGGCCGCGATGTGGTTCGCGGGCGTGAACGTGGCCTTCCGCGACCTGCAGGAGCTGTTCATCGTCATCTTCCAGGTCTGGTTCTACGCCACACCCGTGCTGTACCCCCTGGCGCTGGTGCAGGCGTCGCCGGAGCTCGAACGGCGCTCGCTCGAGTGGATCGCCACGGCGCTGATGTTCAACCCGATGACCTGGTTCGTCGAGATCTTCCGCGAACCGCTGTACGGCCCCGTGCTGCGGCGCGGGCCCGACGACGTGATCTCGCTCGCCCCCACCTGGCCCGGTATCGGCGCCGTCGGCATCGCCGCGGCCTGGGCCCTGGCCACGTTCCTGCTCGGCTACTGGGTGTTCCTGCGCCGCGCCCGCACGTTCGCCAAGGAGGTCTGAGGTGCGTCGCACGATCGGTCAGCTCGCGGGCATCCAGGTCGACCCGTCCCGTCCGGCGGTCGTCGTCGACGGCGTGACCGAGACGTTCCGGCTCTTCCACGAGCGGCCGGGCGGCCTGAAAGAGCGCCTGTACCGCCTCCGCCGTGCCTCCTACACCGACTTCAACGCGGTCGAGGACGTCACCTTCCAGATCGACCACGGCGAGTCCGTCGCCGTCATCGGCCACAACGGCTCGGGCAAGTCGACGCTGCTCAAGCTGCTCGCGCGGATCCTGCCGCCCGACGAGGGCAGCGTGTACACCAACGGCCGCGTCGCGTCGCTGCTCGAGCTCGGCGCCGGGTTCCACGGCGACCTCACGGGCCGCGAGAACATCTACCTCAACGGCGCGATCCTCGGGCTCAACCGGGCCGAGATCGACGAACGGTTCGACGAGATCGTCGACTTCGCCGGGATCCGGCCGCTGCTCGACACCGCGGTGCGCACCTACTCGTCGGGACTCTACGTCCGCCTCGGGTTCGCGATCGCGGTCACGGTCGACCCCGACATCCTGCTGGTCGACGAGGTGCTCGCCGTCGGCGACGCCGAGTTCCAGGACCGCTCGCTCGAACGGATGCAGACCTACCGCGACGAGGGCAAGACCTTCGTGCTGGTCAGCCACGACCTCGACGCCGTCCGCGAGATGTGCGACCGGACGCTGGTCATGGAGCACGGCCGCGTGGTGTTCGACGGGCCCGTCGCCGAGGGCGTGGAGCTCTACCGCCAGCGCGTCGCCTCGGCCGCGGCGCCTCCGGGCCCGCGCCGTCGCGACGCACGTCGCGTCCGTGTCGAGGACGTCGCCCTGCTCGGTCCCGACGGTCAGGCCACCGAGGAGATCGCGCCGTCCACGCCGCTGACCGCCCGCGTCCGCCTGCGGGCGATCGCCGAGGTGGACGTGTGCAGCGTCGGGCTGATCGTCACCCGCGGCGACGGCACCCATCTCTACGAACTGCACACCACCTGGCAGGGCGTCGGCGTCGGGCCGTTGGCCGTCGACCAGGAGGCGGTCGTCGACATGCGCTTCACCGCGCACCTGTTGGCCGGCCACTATGCGATCACGGTGTCGGTGACCGACGCCTCCGGCCGCGAGACCTGGGCCGTCGTGCCCGAGGCGGTCCGGTTCTCGGTGGCGCCCGCACCCGGCGGTGCGGGACTGGTCGACCTCGCCGCGTCGACGTCGGTGTCCGAGGGGCCGGCGCGCCGGCTCAACGACGCGTCCCAGACCGCGCCGATCCCCATCGCCCGCCTGCAGCGCCGCCGCCGGCTCCAGTGACGCGGTCATGAAGGTCGTCGCGCTCGTGGTCAACTGGAACAGCGCCGACCAACTGCCCGTGTGCCTGGCCGGCCTCGACGCGCAGGACCATCCCGACCTCGAGGTGGTCGTGGTCGACAACGCCAGCAGCGACGGCAGCGAGGCGGTGCTCGCCGCCGCCGAGGCCACACCTCGCCGCCATCCGCTGCGGGTCGTGCGCAACGCCATCAACCGCGGGTTCGCGGGCGGGATCAACGACGGACTGGCCGTGACCGGCGGCGATGCCGTGCTGTTCTGCAACGTCGACATCGACCTGGCACCCGACCTGGTGTCGCAGTGCGTCGCGGTGCTCGCCGCGGACGAGCGTGTCGGCTCGGTGCAGCCGAAGCTGCTGCGCACCGTCGCCGCGCCGGACGGGGCTGCGGTCGTCGACACGACCGGCCACGTGTTGACCACCGCGCGCCTGTTCGACAACCGCGGCGAGGGCGAACGGGACGAGGGGCGCTACGAGCGGGCGGGGGAGGTGTTCGGCGTGTCGGGCGCGCTCGCCCTGCACCGTCGCGCCATGCTCGACGACGTCGCCTGGCGGCGCCCCGACGGCGGCCGCGAGGTGCTCACCGAGGACCTGTTCGCCTACTTCGACGACGTCGAACTCGATTGGCGGGCCCGGCTGCTCGGCTGGTGCGCCTGGTACGAACCGGCCGCGGTCGCGCGCCACGAACGCGGCGGGGCCGGTGTGCGACGAACCCCGACGGTCGAGGCGCTCAACTGGGCCAACCGCCTGCTGACGATCGCGACGTGCGACGACCCCCGCGCGCTGACGCGGGCCGCACCGCTGGTGGCGGCGACCACGCTGCTCAAGACGGGGGAGTTGGCGCTCACCGTCCCGAGCGCGCTCCTGCCGGCCGTGCGCCGCCTCGGCCTGCTGCCCGCGGCGCGACGGCGCCGACGCGAACTGCTGGCGCGCGCCCGCGTCCCGACCGACCGGGTGGTCGCCCGTTGGGCCGAGCCGTTCCAGTGGCGGCCGTGGATCGCAACCTGGTGGCGGCGGGCGACACGTCGTTCCCTGGGTGTCTGACGACCGCTACTCGTCGGTGTCCGCGTCCTCGGCGGGTTCGTCGGCGTCATCGCCGGGTTCCTCGGCGGTCTCGGTGTCGCCGC
>JBBDSX010000187.1:4602-15140 GCA_040904725.1 Egicoccus sp. | reverse complement strand
CCTCGCCCTCGCCCTCGGGCATGAGCTGGCCGTCGACCGGCGCGTCGGTGTTGTCCTCGACCTCGATGTCGCCGTACTCGAGCACGCCCTCGGGGTAGGGGCCCAGGGGACGCTCGGGTGCGATGCCGTGGGTGCCGTAGTGGTCGATCACGAACGAGTTGGCGACCGTCTCGTCCCACTCGTCGCAGTCCATGGCCACGCCCCACGCCCGGAACGCCACCGCCTTGCCGGAGCTGATGCCCGGGTCGGTGTAGGGCGAGACCATCACGGCCGCGCCACCGCGGGAGTTGGTGAACCCGTTGGCGTTGAGCGTCTCGCTCCAGCCGCCCATGTCGCCCGCTGCGTCGACCTGCTCGGGGTCGTACCAGGCGATGACGGAGCCGTGCTCGAGGTTGTGGGTGGTCGAGCGCTCGTCGAGTTGGCTGTCCGAACCCGCCGAGATGATCGGGTGGAACTGGATCGTGTGCGGACCACTGTGGGTCGGCCGAACGTCGCCATAGAGCGCATCCGCCGGCGGGACGGAGGTGGCCTCGTGGTGGGTGCGGTCCTCGAGCGGCTCGCGTTCGACCAGCATCTCGCAGCCGGCGGCCTCGCGCGCCGCATCGGCGTCGCTCGAGCTGACCAGGATCGCGCCGTCGATCGACTCGGGGCCGCCGAGGAAGGCCTGGGCCAGCACGGCACCGACCACCACGATGACGCCGGCGCCGATCAGGCCGTTGCGCAGACCGCTCTTCTTGCGCTTGGCGGCAGCTTCCGCCTCGCGGCGCTTGCGCTCCTCGCGCGCCTGGTTGCGGCGCTCCTTGTTGGTGAGTCGTTCGCGTTCGGCCACGGGTGGGTACCTCGTCGAGCAGAGGACGTCGGAAGGGGCGAAGCGTACCCACTCCCCGCTCGCCGGCCCTCCGGGGGTGTCGTCCTCAGCGTTCGAGCAGCAGGTCGTCGACGACCGGGGGGTCGCGGGGTGGCGGCCGGTCGGCGGGATGGCCGACGGCCAGCATCCCCAGGGGCTGCCAGGTCGGGTCGAGGTCGAGGACCTCGCGCACCGTCGGCGCGCAGAACACCGTCGACGAGATCCAGGCGGCACCGAGGCCGTGGGCGGCGAGGACGACCTGCAGATTCTGCAACGCGGCCCCGCCCGAGAGCATGAACAGGTCGCGCTCGGCGACGGTCCGGCGGGCGTCGGGATAGCCGTGCGCGCCGTCGAGGACCACGAACGGGGCGAGCAGTTCCGGCGCGGCGCGCAGGACGGCGTCGGAGCGCGCGATGCGCCGTTCGATCACGGCGGCGTCGGTGCCGTCGGCGGCGAGGTCGGCGCGCCACCGTTCCGCCATCGCATCCAGCAGCCGCGCCCGGGTGGGCGGTGTCAGGCGGACGAAGCGCCACGGGCGGGTGTGGTGGGGCGCGGGGGCCGTGGCCGCGGCTCGCACCGCAGCTTCGAGCACCCCGGCGTCGACCGGGGGGTCGGGCAGGAACCCGCGGATCGTGCGGCGGGAGGCGACCGCGTGCTCGGCCGCCGTCGGTCCCCCGGTGCGGAACGCGTCGGACTCGGCGGAACGCAGGAGGTCGCGGCCCGTGCCGGCCGCGACGGCTGGCAGGCCGCGCACGAGCACGAACGGTGTGCCGCTGGCCTTCGTGCGCACCAGGTCGGCGGCGGCGGCGACCTCATCGGCGATGGCGGCGACGGTCACCTCGAGCGTGCGTCCCTGCAGGTCGGTCCCGCCGCGTTCGTCACGCAACGCTGCGGTGCCCGCCACCCCGAGTGCCACCTCGGTCTGGCCGAGGCGCCACGGCCGGCCGAACGTGTCGGTGACGATGACGCCGACCCGGTGTCCGGTCCGCTCCTCGAGGTCGTGATGCAGGCGCGCGGCCGACGCGTCCGGATCGGTGGGCAGCAGCAACGCGACGTCGTCGCCGGGCACGTTGGACGCGTCGATGCCGCCGTTCGCGCACACGAATCCGTGCGGGGTCTCGGTGACCAGCACCCCAGGGGTGTCGGCGACGATGCGGGCTGCGAGGTCGCGGGCGAGGCGGCGCCGAGCCTGCTGCGGATCGCCGTCGGGCAGGGGATGGAGCGCGTCCTCGACCAGGCTGACCACCTTCGAGGCGACGCACACGACGTCGCCGTCGCGCAGTTCCAGGCCGGCTGCGGCCACGGCGTCGAGCAGTGCCGCAGCCAGGTCGTCGCCCGCGGCGAAACGGTGCGGGGTCGGCAGCCCGTGGAGTTCGACGCGGGCGGTCACGCCTTCACCTCTGCCGCCAGCGCGAGACAGCTCCGTGCCAGTGCCGCCGCGACCTCGACGTCGTCCATCAGCGTCGGGACCGCGACGCACCGGGTTCCGGCGGCCTCGACGTCGGCGACCTGGTCGGCGTCCGCCTCGTCGAGGACCCATCCGTCGAGCAGGTCGCCGTAGTGGGCGGCGACGCCTCGCGCGCTGACCTCGACGCCCAGGGCGGGGAGCAGTCGGTGGGCCATGCCGCGGACGACGCGGCCGCCGATGATCGGGGAGACGCCGACCACCGGTGCACGGGTCTGCCGCAGTGCGTCGCGGACCGCGGGGACGGCCAGGATCGGGTCGACGGACACGGCCGGGTTGGACGGTGCGACCAGGACCGCCTCGGCGTCGCGGATGGCTTCGACGACGCCGGGCGCGGGCGTGGCCGTGGCCGCGCCGTCGAAGACGATCCGGGCTACCTCGGGCGCGGCCCGGTCGCGGACCCAGTACTCCTGGAAGTGCAGGTCGCCTCCGTCGGCGGTGTGGATACGGGTCTCGAACGGATCATCCGTGACCGGGACCAGGCGCACGTCAACGCCGAAGGCGCGACGGATCTCGTCGGTCACCTGGGAGAGCGCGACGCCCCCGCGGAGGCGCTCGGTCCGGTGCAGGTGCGCGGCGAGATCACGGTCGCCGAGCGTGAACCAGTCGTCGTGGCCGAAGCGGCGCAGTTCGGTCGCGACCGTGTGGGTCTCGTCGTCCCGGCCCCACTGCTGGTCGGGATGCACGACCCCGGCCAACCAGTAGGTGATCGAGTCGAGGTCCGGGCAGATGCGCAGCCCGTGGAGGGTCAGGTCGTCGCCGACGTTGACGATCGCGATCACCTCGGACGGATCGACGGCGGCGGTCAGGCCGCGCAGGAAACGGGCCGCACCGACGCCGCCGGCCAGTACCGCATACACGCGCGCATTCCTTGTCCTGCCGGGGGCCGGGCCGCGACAGACTAGTGGCGCCGGGCCGCACCGGACCCCCGGGCGCGGCGCGGCCCTGGCCGGAAGAACCTATACGCATAGCTTGACAAAACCTGTACAACAAGAGAGGCTTCGCTTCCCTCCGCACCCAGGACCGCCCATGAGTGCCACGATCGCGATCGACCGCCCAGCACGCATCGCCGTCGCGCGACCCCGGCCCGCCGGCGACCCGGTCACACCCGAGGCGTTGCTGACGGCCGTCGCGGGCGGCGACCAGCAGGCGTTCGCCGCCGTCTACGAGCGGTTCGCGCCCCAGGTGCTGGGCATCGCGACCCGGGTGCTGCGCGATCGCGCCATGGCCGAGGAGGTCGCGCAGGAGGTGCTCGTCGAGGCCTGGCGGAAGGCGGACCGGTTCGACCCCACGCGCGGTTCCGCCTCGGCCTGGATCACCACGCTGACCCACCGTCGCGCCGTCGACCGGGTGCGCAGCGAGCAGGCCAGCCGCGACCGGGACCAACGGGTGTCGCAGCGCGACCAGGCCCGCCCCTTCGACGAGGTCGCCGACGCGGTCGAGGTCCGTCTCGAGCACTGGCAGGTGCGCCAGGCGCTGGCCGGACTCAGCGAGCGGCAGCGCGAAGCGATCGAGTTGGCCTACTTCGCCGGGCACACCTACCGGGACGTGGCGCGGGTGCTCGACATCCCCGAGGGCACGGCCAAGAGCCGGCTCCGCGACGGCCTGCTGCGACTGCGCGACCTGCTCGAGGAGCAGGTCTAGGACCCCGGTCCCGAACCCGTCCGCCCGCCGCCCACCGCGGCGGGGCGGTGCACTTGCGTGCGCGCAGCGCGCTGAACCCCACCGGTTGGGTCGTTCGGGGCCTCCAGACCCCACCGGTGGTGGTGTTTCGCTTGACAGACCCGCTCACGTGTCGAGAATGACGGCCGTGTAGTTCCAAGGTTGTCGAAGACGCGGACTCGCCTCTCACCGGGCGATGACAGGAGAGCGGATGGGTGCCATCGCTGAACTCAGCGCCCGTCTGGCGTTCGACGCCGACGATCGTGCCTGGATGCTCGAGGCGAAGTGCCTCGACGCCGACCCCGAGGCGTTCTTCCCCGAGAAGGGCGGTTCCACCCGCGAGGCCAAGCGCATCTGCACCGCGTGCCCGGTCCGTGACGAGTGCCTGGAGTTCGCGCTGTCGAACGACGAGCGCTTCGGGATCTGGGGTGGCCTCTCCGAGCGCGAACGTCGCCGTGCGAAGCGCCTGACGGCGTAGGGATGGTCGGCCCCCGCCCGCCTGGGGGGCAACGAGGGAGCGCAGCGACCGAGAGAGGGGACCCAGGCAGATAGGTGCTACCGTCCCGCCGCACTCATCGGGAGTGCCCCGGGGGCTGGTAGCCGCCACTCGACGGCCCGACCGCCGCTCGGTCGCCCGCCGCCCGGTCCCGACCGCGAGCCCGCGCCGCGCACACCACGAGGTGTCGGGTGCGTGTGCGCCGACTGCCGACGGATCAGGAGCGCCCGCGACCGTGCCGGCCACCTCGGAACTCGCCCCGGTTCTCGTCGTGCTCGTGACGCATGACGGTGCGGCGTGGCTCGACCGCAGCCTGGTGGCGCTCGCCGAGCAGACCCACGGGTCGTTCGAGATCGTCGCGGTCGACAACGGCAGCACCGACCGCACCCGCGACGTGCTGCTCAACCACCTCGAGACCGACCAGGTCCTGGTGGCCGAGCGTGACCTCGGGTTCGGCGCGGCGGTGTCCATGGCGCTCGACGCCCGGCCGGCCACCACGGCCGGCGGTGCCCCGTACGTGCTGCTGCTCCACGACGACACCGCCCTGGCACCCGACGCGCTCGAGCGGATGGTGCTGGCCATGGAGGACGATCCGCGCCTGGCGATCGTCGGCCCGAAACAGCGGGTCTGGGGACGCGAGCACGAACTGCAGTCGGTGGGCTGGACCGTCGACCTCACCGGTCGCGCCGACAGCGGTGTGGACGAGGGCGAACTCGACCAGGGCCAGCGCGACACCGAGCGCCGCACCCTGTACGTGTCGACCAGCGGCATGCTGGTCCGTCGCGACGTGTTCGACGAGCTCGGCCGCTTCGACCGGCGCTACCACCTGTTCCGCGACGATCTCGACCTGTGCTGGCGTGCGTGGCTGGCCGGCCACGACGTCGAGGTGATCCCCGACGCCGTCACCGCCCACGTCGCCGCGGCCACCAACTACCTGCGGCTGGGTCAGACCCGCCACATCGGTCCGCGCTACTTCGCCGAGCGCAACACGCTGGCCACGCTGATCAAGAACTACGGGCCGGCCCGGTTGCTCCTGGTCGTGCCCCTGTACTTCCTGGTCGGCATCGCGAAGGTGTTCGGGTTCCTGCTCACCCGCCGCGTGTCCGACGCGTGGCAGACCATCCGCTCGTGGCTGTGGAACGTGCTCCACCTGCGCGAGACGCTGCGGCTACGACGCGAGGTGCAGGCGTCGCGACGTCGCCAGGACAGCGAGATCCGCGACCTGTTCGGCCGGATCATCCCGCGCGTGCAGGCGTACGCCGAGGCGATCGGCGAGTGGATCGCCGGTGGCGACGTCGACCACGGCGGCTATGCCGCGACCCGCGTCGAGCCGGCCGAACCGGTGACCGGTGTGCGCCGCGTGGCCGCGGCGATCAAGCGCCGTCCCGTGTTGGCGGTGGGTGCGGTGCTCAGCCTGGTCGTGCTCGTCGGGGCCTGGCCGTTGCTGGTGCCGGGCGAGTTGCGTGGTGGCGAACTGGCGCCGTGGCCCGCCTCGCCGGCGGCCTTCCTGAACGACTACGTCGCGGGCTGGCACACGGCCGGCGCGTTCGGCACCGCGGTCGCACCCTCGCCGGCCCAGCCGCTGCTGGGGCTGTGGCACCTGCTGTTGTTCGGCAGCGGCTACCTCGCGCCCCGGCTGTTGCTGCTCGGCCTGCCCTTCGCGGCCTGGCTGTTGGCACTGCGGGCGGCGCAGGGCTTCTCGCGTCGCCGCCTGGCCCGGGTCGTGGCGGCCACGGCGTACGTCCTGTCACCGCCGGCGTTGGCGGCGCTGGCCGCGGGACGGGTCGGCGCGTTGGTCGTGCTCGCGGCGTTGCCGGGCATCGTCGCCGCGGGGACGGTGCTGGCCAGGCGGACGACCGGGTCGACCCGGGCCTGGCGTGCCGTGGTCGGGGTGGTCCTGTTGGGCGCCGTCGCCGGGGCGTTCGAACCCGTTGCCGTGCCGGCCCTGGCAGTGACCGGGCTCGTCGTCCTGGTCGCGGCCGGGCGTGCGGACGAGGTCGCGGACCGGGCCTGGCGTCGGGCTCTGGCCATCCGCGCGGCCATGGTCGCGGTCGGGCCCTTCGTCCTGCTCCTGCCGTGGAGCCTGCAACTGTTCGCCGCCGACGGTCCGCTGCGCGGTGCCGAGGCCGATGTCGTCGTGGCGCCGTTGTGGGAGTGGCTGAGCCTGACCGTCGACCTCGCCGGGCTGCCCCTGCCCCTGGTCGGGTTCGCGTTCGTGCTCGCGGGCCTGCTCGGGCTCGTGCTCGGCGTCCCGCGTCGCCCCGGCGCGGTGGCCAGCCTGTGGGCGGTCGCCCTGATCGGTGCGGTCGCGGCCTGGCTCTTCGGCCGCACGGGCACGATCGCCTGGGCCGGACTGCCCCTGATGCTGACGGCGCTGGCCTTCGCGGGCCTGCTGGCGCTCGCCTTCGCCACGGCCGAGGCCCAGCTCACCCGGCACGCGTTCGGGTGGCGGCAACTCGCGGCGCTGACCACCGGCCTGGCCGTGGCCGCGGGGCTCGGTGTGGTCGCCGCCGAACTCGCTCGTGGTCCCTGGCAGGCGTACGCGGTCGACCAGCCGCCCCTGCCGGCATTCGTGACGGCGGCCGACGCCGAGGAAGGGCCGTTCCGCGTCCTCGTCCTCGCCGACACCGGGGACGACGTTCGGTGGGAGGTGGTGGACGGCGCCGGCCCCACGATGGCCGCCTACGGCGTGGACGCCGCGGCAGCCGCCGCGGACCTCGCCGGCCCCGTCGTCGAGGCCACACTGGGCGGTGCCGACCCGGCCGCCGCGCGCCGCCTCGGTCCGCTCAACGTCCGCTACGTCTACGTGCCGCCCGGTGGTGACAGCGAGCGCCTCGACCGTGTGCTCCGGGCGCAACTGGGGCTCGAGCCGCGGCCCATGGCCTCCGGGCGGCTGTTCGCGGTGCCGAACTGGCTGCCTCGTGCGGCGACGGTCGGCGGCGTCGGTGCGGACGAGCTCCTGGCAGGTGCGCGGCCGAGCGGCACCGAGGTACGTCCACTCGCCCCCGACGCCGACGGTGGCTTCGCCGGGCCGGCCGATCCGGGTGCCCTGGTCGTCGTCGCCGAGCAGCCCGACCCCGGCTGGGACGCGACGCAGGAGGGCCGGGCGTTGCCGTGGGCCGGCGATGGTGACGTCGGGCTGGTCGTGTTCGAGAGCGGCGACGAGCCGGGACGCGTCGAGGTGACCCACCTCGGCCGCCGGGCCCGCGGGCTCGCGGTCGCCGGCCAGGTGCTGGCGTTGCTGATCGTGGTGTCACTGGCACTGCGGCCCCCGCGCTTCGCCCGCCGTCGCCCCGGAGACGTCGAACCGTCGACGTCGCCGCCCGATGCCGCGGCCCGCGCACCGGAGGTGGTCGGATGAACCGCCGCCGGAGCTGGATCGTGCTCGTCGTCGTGGTGCTCGTGGTGGCGGGCGTGCTCGGGGCGGAACGCCTGGTCGACCTGCCCGAGGCCGCACCGACCGCGGCCGCTCCGGTCGCCGGCGACGCGGTCTCGGGCGCGTACACGTGCGCGGTGGGTGACGGCCGCGAGGGCAGCGAGCTCGCCCTCGTCGCGGCACGCCCCGGCGAGGGTGGCGGCGACCCGGCGGCCCTCGACCTCGAGGTGTTCGGAGGGGGCGAGGTCCGTTCGTCGAGCGAGCCGTCGATCTTCCCGGGCGCCCACGTCCGTGCGACCCCGTCAGGCGACGCCGACCTCGCGACCTTCGCGACCTGGAGCGCTGCGCCGGTCGCGGTGACCCGCGAATGGCGACTGCTCGACGTGCAGGACTCCCCGAGTGGGACGTTGGCGGGCCCCTGTCACGCCCGACTGTCGAATCGTTGGGTGATTCCGGGTCTCTCGACCGACGGCGGGAACGAAGCACGGATCCGGGCCGTCAACCCGTTTCCGACCGACGCGACGATCGCCGTCGGGTTCCTGACACCGCGTGGCCCGCAGGAGCCGCTGGCGCTGCAGAACCTCACCGTGCCGGCCTACGGCAGCTTCGAGGTGGCCGTCAACGACTCGATGCCCGAGCAGGCCGACCTCACCGCCGTGGTTCGGGTCCTGTCGGGCCGGGCGGTCGCCGAGGGCTACCTGCTCACCCGCAGCGCCATCGGGGGCGTCGACGGCGTGTCGCTGCTCGAGAGTTCGGCCGCGCCGTCGGAGTCCTGGACCGTGCCGTGGGTGTCGGGGCGCGACGGTGACGTCTCCTGGCTGTGGGTCGCCAACCTGGGCGAGCGGCCCGCCCCGGTCGAGATCACGCTGCACACGCCCGATGGCGGTGTCCCGCCCGTGGGTCTGAGCGACGTCACGGTCGCGCCGGGCCAGGTTCGGCGCGTCGACCTGCGTGGCACGTTCCCCGAAGGGGCCACCAGCGCCGCCGTGACCGTGCGTTCGGACGGCGCCCCGGTCCACGTCTCGGGTGCCGTCCGGCGCAGTGACGACGACGCGGCGCAGACCGGGTTCTCGGTGCAGCGCGGTGCCCCGGCCACCGACGCGACCTGGGTCGTGTCGGGCGGTGCGACCGCCGGCCGCAACGAGCGCATCGAGGTGGTCAACCCCGGCAGCGCGCCGGTCGGTTTCTCCGTCGTGCTGTTCAACGGCAGCACCGTGCTGCGGCCGTCCGAGTTCACCGACCTCGAGATCGGACCCGGCCAGACCCGTTCGCTGCCGTTGGACGAGGTGCTCGGCGACGTGCCCGGTTGGAGCGCCCAGGTCGTGGCCGACGGCGGACTCGTCGCGGGCCGGATCGGGGCCGGTGGCGAGGGCGGCCTGCATCTGCTCGCCCACGCCGGGGTGCCATCGGCGGCCTGGTCGCCGGGCACCCGCCCGCTGCCGGTCACGGCCGCGCCGGGTGTCGTCCACCGCCTGGACACGGCCGGGGGCATCATGGCGCCCGACCCGCTGCAACCGCCGGCGGTCGAACCCGATCCCGAGCCGACCCCCGCCGAGCCCGCGCCCGACCCCGAGCCGACCCCGGACGTCGAGCCCACGCCCGCCGAGCCCGGACCCGATGAGGACGAACCGACCTCGGACTGAGTTCGTCTCAGGGCCAGCCGAGGTCGTCGAGGCGGTCGTCGTCGATGCCGAAGTGGTCGGCGAGGTGGTCGACGACGACCAACTGGATCAGGTCGAGCAGGTCGGCGCGGCTGTGCGCGCGTGCCTCGAGCGGCCGACGGAACAGCGTCAGCCGGTTCGTGGCCGTCGTGCGCCGTCGGGCCCGCGGACCACGCAGCTGGCGCATGGAGGCCAACGCCACCTCGTCGCCGGCCACGGTCGGGACCTCGGCGACCGCGACCTCGACGTCCTCGAGGTAGCGCAGCAACGGTTCGGGCAGTGCGGAGATCGCCTCGTCGACGAGACGGTCGAACCGGTCCGCGCTGGGCGCGCGGTAGCCGTCGACCGGTCGACGACGGCGGTCGGCGGGGGAGCGGCGGTGACGGGCGTGGCGATCGGGCATCGGCGGGCAGCGTAGCCGCGACCCTCCACGCCCCGGACGGGTCCCTGGCGAGGGTGAATCACAAAAGTGACTTGGGTGCCGGGAGTTACCCAAGACGCCGCGCACGGGGCCGGATACGGCGGGAAATCCCATCGGTGTGATTCACTCCCGCCCGTGTCCGAGACCGGAGAGCTCCGTCAGGGCGTCGGCCACGACGCCGTGGTCCGCCCGCTCGCGCTGGCGGCCGATCGAGCGTGCTCCCGGCCGAGTTGTTCCACGCCGGCGGCGGCGACCCTGACGTTCAACTATGCCGAGCGCGAAGCGTGGATCGCCGGCCTCGCCGAGTCCCGCACGCCGCAGTCCTACGACCTGTGCACCGCCCATGCCGCCCGCACCCAGGCGCCGTACGGCTGGCAGCTACGCGACCAGCGGCCCCCGGGCAGCCGGCTCGACGTTGCACCGCCGCGCCCGGCATTCGACGGCGCCGACACGGTGGCCGTCCTCGCTGCGGCGCTGCGCGCCGTCCCCGACCTCCCGACCCCGGACCCGGTGGCAGACGCCTCCGCATCCGCTCCGTCGGGTATCGCCGCGCCCGAGCCCGCTGCACCCGGGCCCGTGGCGCAACCTTTCCGCTCGACGCCCGATCAGG
>JBBDSX010000187.1:0-4502 GCA_040904725.1 Egicoccus sp. | reverse complement strand
GCCGACGCGCCGCCGGCGCCGAGACCGGTCCTGGCCGAGCGCGCCCGGCCCACGCCGATGGACCGCGAGGTCGCGGCCGACTGGTAGGTGCCCTGATGGCCATCCCGCGCGAGTTGCTCGCCCAGGTTCGGCGACTCGACGAGTACGAGCTGCGGCGGCTGCTGATCGTGGTGCGCGGGTTGCTGACACACACCGACGGTCAGCCGTCCCCGCAGGAGCCGGATCTGCCGGCCGGCCTGACCTATCGTCGTGAGCCCGTGCGGTGTGGCAAGGCCGGCTGCACCACCTGTCCCCACGGGCCCTACTGGTACGCGTACTGGAAGGAGGACGGCCGCACACGCAAGCGCTACGTCGGCCGCAACCTTCCCGGCGAAAACGGCGAAAACGGCGAGAACCCCGGGGCAGAGCAGGACGTGACGGCCGCCGGGCGGGACCGCACCTCCGACTAGGCTCGCCGACCCGTCACCGGACCGCTCGCAAGGATCGCCGTGCCCGTCTCCAGGGACGTCCTCGAGGCCGTCGTGAAGGCCTACGACGTCCGCGGCATCGTCGGTGGGCAGTTGGACACCGAGTTCGCCCGAGCGTTCGGCGCGGCCACGGCGAGTGTGCTGCTGCCCGACGGCGGGTCGCTGGTCGTGGGCTACGACATGCGGCCCTCGTCGCCGGGCCTCGCCCATGCCTTCGCCGACGGGGCGAACGCACGAGGCGTGGACGTGGTCGACATCGGGCTCGCCTCGACCGACCAGCTCTACTTCGCCTCGGGCGTCCTCGATGCCGCCGGCGCGATGTTCACCGCCAGCCACAACCCGGCCAACTACAACGGCATCAAGCTGTGCCGGCCCGGCGCCGCACCCGTCGCGATCGACACCGGCCTGGGAGCGATCCGCGATCTCGTGCCCGAGGTCGACGCGCTCCCCCCCGTCGAACCGGGGTCGCGGACCGAGCAGGACTTCACCGAACGTTTCGCCGACCACGTGCGCTCGTTCGTCGACGTCGGCGCGCTGCGTGAGGTCTCGGTCGTGGTCGACGCCGGCAACGGCATGGCCGGACACGTCTGGCCCGCGGCCGTCGAGGGACTTCCGATCCGTACCGAGCCGCTGTTCTTCGAACTCGACGGCAGCTTCCCCAACCACCCGGCCAATCCGCTCGAGCCCGAGAACCTGCGTGACCTCCAGGCCGCCGTCCGCTCGGGCGAACACTCGTTGGGGCTGGCGTTCGACGGCGACGCCGACCGGGTCTTCGCCGTCGACGAGCAGGGGCGTCCGGTGTCGTCGTCGCTCATCGGCGCCGTGGTCGCCGACCGCCTGCTGGCCCGCCATCCCGGCGCCACCATCCTGTACAACCTGATCTGTTCGCACACGGTCCCCGAGACGATCGAGGCCGCCGGCGGCACCGCGGTCCGCACCCGCGTCGGGCACTCGTTCATCAAGCGGCGCATGGCCGAGACCGACGCGGTCTACGCCGTCGAGCACTCCGGCCATTACTACTTCCGCGACAACTACCGCGCCGACTCGGGCATCATCGCGGCCCTCGTCCTGCTCGAGGCCGTCGCCGACGCGGGTGCCCCGCTGTCCGAGGTGGTCGCGCCCTACGACCGCTACGCCGCCTCCGGCGAACTCAACCACGAGGTGGCCGACCAGTCCGCCGCCGTCGAGCGGGTGGCCGACGCGTTCGCCGGCCGTGCCCGCGCCGACACCGAGGACGGCCTGACGGTGGTCACCGACGACGGCTGGTTCAATCTGCGCCCCAGCAACACCGAGCCCCTGCTGCGCCTCAACGTCGAAGCCGACGACGTGACGGCGATGGAACGGCTCCGCGACGAGGTCGTCGCCCTGATCGCCGCCTGAACGCGCCCGACCGGACCCGAAGGAACGCACCGTGGCACTCGACGAACGACTGCTCGAGATCCTGGTCTGCCCGGCCTGTCAGGCCACCGTCGAGCACAAGGAGCGGCGCCACCTCGTGGTCTGCACCGGCTGCGGCCTGCAGTATCCGGTCCGCGAGGGCATCCCGGTGATGCTGGTCGACGAGGCCAACCGCGGGCGCCGAAGCGCGGGTTGACCGCGACGTCCGTGGCCGGCGCCGGGGCTACCCTGCCGCGCCGGCCGATCCCCCTGCCACCCTTCGCCACGAAGCCGAGTCTGACGTGCCCGACAGCACCCCCCATGCCGACCCCCGCCCGTCGGTGGTCGTCGACGATCGTCCGTGGGGGCAGTTCCGCCGCTACACCTGCGGGGAGACCTCGACGGTCAAGCTCATCACGGTCGAGGCCGGCCAACCACTGAGCCTGCAGCGTCACGCGCACCGCGACGAGTTGTGGATCGTGCTCGACGAGGGTCTCGTCGTGCAGGTCGGCGACGAGATCCACACCGCCACGTCCGGCGACGAGTTCTTCATCCCGCGCGGCGTCGTGCACCGCGTCACCGGCGGCGAACGTCGGGGCCGGTTCGTCGAGATCTGCTTCGGCGACTTCGACGAGAACGACATCGAACGCCTCGAGGATCAGTACGGGCGGGCCTGACCGGCCCTCGTCCACAGGCATCTCCGTGCCCGGCGGGCACCCACCGCCGTGAGGTGCTCGGCTCGATGGCCGTGGACGTCCTCGCCGTCGCCGACCTGCTCGCACCGTCGCGGTGCCTGTCGTGCCGTGCGCGTGGCCCCATGCCGTGGTGTGCCCGTTGCGCCGCCGCGGTGCGTGAGCTCGCCGGTGGCTGCGAACGCTGCGCGGGACCGGCCACGCCGGGGCACCCCTGTTGGCCCGACCCGCCGCCCTACGCGACCACGACCGCCTGCTACGACTACCGCGGTCCGGTCGCCGCGGCCGTCGTGACGGCCAAGCTCGCGGGCGCGCACGCCGGTTGGTCGGGCCTGGCGGGGCGGCTGGCCCGTCGGGTCGCGCAGGTGGCGCCCGACGTGGACGCGGTGACCTGGGTGACCACGGCCGACCGACGGCGTCGGCGCCGCGGCGTGGACCACGCACGCATCCTGGCGGCGGGCGTCGCGCGCGGGCTCGATCTGCCCACCGTCCGTGGTGTCGAGGCGGCCGACCGTCGTCACCGCGCCGACCGGTTCAGCGCGGCGCGGGCGTTTCCCGGCAGCAACCTGCTCGTGGTGGACGACGTCCTGACGACGGGTGCGACCGCTGCCCGGGTCGCGCGCGTGCTCGTCGACGCGGGCGCCGGCCGGCTCCACCTCGCCGTGCTCGCCCGTGCCGGCGCCCACGCGCTCGTCGCCGATCCGCCGTCATGACCTCGGGTGCGCCCTCGCCGGACGGTTCGGATGCGCCCTCCTCGGACGACGGTGTGCGCCGGGTCTTTGGACACCGGCCGCCGTCGGTCGGGCACTGCTAGCGTCGTCGAACACGGTCGGGAAGGTCAGCTTTCCCGCCAGGCAAGCCGACGGCCCCGGCGTGGCACCGCGGTCCACCGCGGTGGCTCGACACCGCGCGCGGTGCGGCCCGATCAGGGGCCGAGACGAAAGGACCCCGGCCCCTTTTCCTCGCCGTACCCCGGGTGGTGGCCAACGCACCCACGGGTGCGACCCACACGCCCCGGCACACGGGGCGCGAAGCGAGGAGGAGCCGTGCGGATCACCGTCAAGGGCAAGAACCTCGATGTTCCCGAGCACGTGCGGGACCACGCGATCACGAAGTTGTCGCGGGTCCGGCGCCTGTTCGATCGGTTCATCGACATGGAGGTCGTGTTCTCCGAGGAGAGCAACCCCCGCATCGAGGATCGGGTGCACTGTGAGGTGGTGCTCCACGCAAAGGGCAAGTATCTGCGGGCGTCCGCTGCGGCGCCCGACCCCCTGACGGCCGTAGACCGGGTCGAGGCCAAGCTGACCCGACAGGTGCGCAAGCTCAAGACGCGACTGGTCAACCGGCCACGTCGCCAATCCGTCGACGCCGACCTGGTCGCCGTCGCGCCCGGCACCGACGACGGACTCGACGAGGACGAGTTCGCCTGATTATTCCCGGCGGGGGTCGCGGCCGCGAGGCACGGCCCCCGCCGGCGTCCGCCGTTCCAGCGGCGCGCCGGGCCCGACGCGTACTGGTCAGACCGGCCCGGTCGGGCCTCCCCACCCTTGAGCAGTGAGTCGGGGTCCGCGTGCGCCCAAGGGGCTAGACTCGTATCCGTGCGCTGTTCCGCTTGACCCGCAGGCGAGTGGGACGATTGGAGGCGTGACGCTCCCCGTCCGGGGAACGGGTACGGCGATGCAAGCGAGGGCACCGTGGCCGACGACCGGATTCGCATTCTGATCGCGGACGACCATGAGTTGTTCCGCCGCGGCCTGCGCATGGTCCTCGAGGACGAGGACGACATCGAGGTCCTCGGCGAGGCCGGTGACGGCCAGGCTGCCGTCGAACTCGCCCGCGAGCACGCCCCCGACGTCGTCGTGATGGACGTCCGCATGCCGGTGCTGTCCGGCATCGAGGCGGCACGTCGCGTCAAGGAGGAGGAGCCGGGCACCAAGATCCTCGTGCTGACCATCAGCGACGAGGA
>JBBDSX010000186.1:19119-24484 GCA_040904725.1 Egicoccus sp. | reverse complement strand
CACATCGGGCGACGCTCCCGGTGGCAGCCACGCCGGGTCCTGGTCACGGGCGCCGGGCCGATCGGCCTGCTCGCCGCCCTCCTGGCCCGTCAACGCGGCTTCGAGGTGAGCGTGCCGGATCGGGCGACGGACGGCCCGAAGCCGGCTGCCGTCGCCGCCCTCGACGCGGAATACGTCGTGGGCGACGTCGCGGCGGCGTCCCGCGACGCCGACGTCGTGATCGAGGCACCGGTGCCGCAGCCGTCGTCTTCGGCGTCATGCAGCACAATCCGCGCAACGCCATCATCTGCCTCACCGGCGTGACGGCGCCCGGCCCCGAACTCGAGTTGGCCGGTGGTCTGCTCGCGCGGCGCCTCGTGCTCGAGAACGACGTCGTCTTCGGAACGGTCAATGCGAACCGGCGCCACTACGAACACGCGGCGACCGCGCTGGCCGCCGCCGACCGCGACTGGCTCCAGCGGCTCCTGACCCGGCGCGTCCCGGTCGAGGACTGGCCGGCCGCCTTCACCCCCGTCGAGGGCGACATCAAGACGATCCTGACGTTCGGGTCCTGACGCCGGAGACGGCGTGGACCCCTACCGGCCGTTGGTCGGCTCGGGCAGGTCGACCCCGAGTTGGCGGACCAGCCCGAGGTCGTCGCCGAAGTACCAGGCCTCCACGATCTGGCCGTCCTCGATCCGCCACAAGCCGACCTCGACGACGTCCACCGACCGACCGGTCGCCGGGATGCCGTACAGGTCCCCGGTGTGGGTACCGACCACGCGCCAGATGCCCCAGACGACGTCGTCCCTGGCGCGAAGATCGAGCAGCACGTTCTCGCGGTCTTCGATCGAGTGGTCGTCCATGCCGGCTGCGCCGTCCCACAACTCGGCGATGTTCTCGAACCCGGCCCGATGTCGCACGAAGCCGGGTGCGAGGAACGGGCTCCGCTCCGACGGCTTCGCCGCCCTGTAGGCCCGGACGAGGTCCATGTTGGCCGCCTCCCGGGGCGTGCACGTACACGCATCGGAGCCGAACAGGCTCGTGTGCTCGTGGGTATCTGCGCTCATGGCGTCGGTCCTCCCGGTGGTCGGGGGTGGGCGCTGTTTTAGTGGCTGCGCTTGACGGCACCGTCCGCGAGGGCATCCGCCGCTTCGGCGAGCCGCAGGCCGGTGATGTCGAGCCGCCGCAGCAACTCCCGGCGTCGGAGCAGTCGGGTGTCCACCTCGTCGGTCGACGTGAGCAACTCGGCCATCGCGCGCTGATAGCTGCGCCGGACGTCGTTCTTCTTCGACTCAGCGGCCTGGCGTGCGGCGTCCTGTGGCCGGTCGACGAGGCACTCGGTCGCGCCGTACAAAGCGCGGATCCCCTCGTCGAGGTTGTCGATCCCCTCGCGGAGCAGCGGCTCCGTGGTGAACTGGTAGAGGTGGAACTCGCTCGCGAGGTCGCGCAGGTTGTCGAGGATGTCGTCGACCGACCGCGACAGTCGGTTGAGGTCCTCGCGGTCGATCGGCGTGGCCAGGCTGCGGCGCAACTGTTCGATCAGTGCCCGGCGCGCATGGTCGCCCTCGGTCTCGATCTCGCCCATCCGCCGGCTGCCGGCGTCCGCGGACACCTCGCCGTCGGCCAACTCCCGCGCGAGCGCGGCGGCCCGCGACGTGGCTTCGAGTTGCTGCAACAGGTGGGCGACCAGGGTCCCGTCGCTGCGTCCGGTCAGGTTGCGCACGAACGTCCGCATCCGATCAGCCATGCCCTGCCTCCTTGTCATCCACCCGTCACGGCGAGCGCCGCGAGGGTTGCCAGCGCGGCCGTGGCGAACGCGCTGGGCAGTGTGACGACCCAGGCCGCCCCGAGTCGACTGATCGCGTGCCACCGGATGCCGCCCAGGCCACGCCCGATCGCGCTGCCGACCAGGCCGCCGGCGATCGCCTGCGTCATGGACACCGGCGAGCCGATCGCCCCGGTGCCCAGCACGACCGTCGCCGAGGCGACCTCGGTGACCACGTTCTCGTGCGGGCGCGTCGGGACCACGCCGCTGCCCAGCGTGCGCGCGACCCTGGGGAGCCCGAACACCGAACCGACCAGGAAGGCACCGGCGACCGTGGCGAGTTGCCAGCCGACGACCGGGACGCCTCCGCTGCCCGAGGTCCCGGCCGCGATCGCAAGCACGGCCAGCATCTTCTGCCCGTCGTTGGCGCCGTAGGCCAGGCACTGCAGCCCGAAGCCGACCGGATGCCACTGTCGTACCCGCCGGTTCAAGGGGACCTTCGAGGGCCAGGCGCGTACGAGGCGGGCCAGGGCCCACGCCACCCCCAGACCGGCCACGGGAGCGACCGCGGCCAGGAGCAGCACGGTCCAGACCACCGACCACGAGACCGGCAGGTCGGCACCGGTGCCCGCGCCGGCGATGGCACCGACGACGGCGAGCGTCAGACTGGTCGGCAGGCCGCGCGCGGCGAGCAGCCAGGTCACGGCGACGGCGGCGACGACCGCGACGCCCAGCGCCAGTTCTCCCGCGCTGCCGTCGAAGGTCACCAGGCGGTTCGCCAGCGTCTCGGCGACACGGGTGCCGACCAGCAGCGGCGCGATTGCCACGGCAGCGGCCGCGACCAACAGGCCCGTCAGCGGCTTGTGACCGCGCACCGACAGCCCGACCGACAGCAGCGCGCCGCCGTCGTTGAAGCCGTTGACGAACGCGAACGCGACGGCGACCGCGATCAGCCAGGTCAACCGGCGCCCTTCGGTCCCTCGCCCGTGAGTTCGTGGTCGATGCTCAGGGCGAGTGGCGGCGTCGACTGCAGGTCGAGCACGAGCCAGGTGCCGACCTCGGCGCCGCGGGGCAGTTCCTCGACGTCGACGTGGATCGGGGTGCGACCCGGCCCGACGAGCAGGACGGCACGGCCGTCCTCGATGCCGTCGACGACGGCGCGGTCGGGGCGGATGCCCGTCGGTTCAGCCTCCGGCACGTGTCTCTCCTTCACGCCGCGGGGTGGGACACCATGGCCGAGCGGGCCGCGTTCGTCCAACCCGGGTGCTGCCGGATGGTCCGTCACCGGCGGGGTCAGCCGGCAGCGGCCGCCTCGGCGACTACGTCGCCCAGTGGTGTCGCGGGGTGTCCGGTGAGCCGTGCGACCGTGTCACTGACGACCGCCATCTCGCCGCGGGCGATCGCGAGGTAGGTGCTGACCCACGCCTCGACCTGCCAGTCCGGCGCGCCGTAGGCCGCCCGCGACGCGTACGCCTCGTCGAGGGTCTCGTCGACGTAGAGGATGGACCGACCGGTCACGGCGGCGGTCACCTCGGCGACCTCGTTGAGGTCGAGCAGTTGCGGACCGGTGACATCGATCGGTCCGACGACGGTGGGGTCGAGGAGGGCGACGACCGAGACGTCGACGATGTCGCGGCGGGCGACCGGCGCCAGCCGTCCGTCGCCGGCCGGTCCGCGGATCGCACCGTCGGTGGCGAACAGGGGCAGCAGGTCGGCGTAGAGGTTGTTGCGCAGCGCCACGAACGGGATCCCGGTCGCGGCGAGTGCCTGCTCGGTGTGGAAGTGGTCGCGGGCGAGCGTGAAGGTCGCGTCGGGAGCGGCTCGGATGAACGAGGTGTAGACGATCCGGCCGACGCCGGCGTCCGCTGCGGCCTGCACGGCGGTCCGGTGCTGCTCGAGCCGATCGGCCGACTCCTCGCCGGACACGAGGTAGAGCGCGTCGACGCCCTGCAGGGCCAGACGCATCGCGTCGGCGTCACCGTGGCCGGCGACGGCGACCTCGGCGCCCGGCAGGTCCGGTGCACGGTCGGCGTCGCGGACGACGAGGCGCACATCGGCGCCGCGTCCGTGGAGTCGTCGGGCGACGCCGCCACCGAGGTGGCCGGTGGCGCCGGTGACGGCGATGGGTGCCATTGTGTGTGCCTGCTTCGTCGGGGTCGTCAGGCGACGGGCTGCGGGCCGACGAGTTCGGTCGGCGCGACGGGCGCCTCGGCCGGGAAGATGCCCAGCCGGCGGAGGTCGATCTGCTCGCCGCTGCGGTGGACCCGCACCCAGGCGCCGCGGCGGACCGTGACGTTGCCCTGGCCGAGGACCCGGAAGTGGCCGTCGCGGCCGACCAGGCCGGTCGCCTCGTCGATGCCGACGATCACCGTATGCGGGTGGGTGCGGGCCCGCCACGCCGCCACCGTCCCCGGCACCGTCAGTTCGTGGTGCGGGGCGACCGCGACGTTGGGCAGCAACCCGAAGCCGGGCCGGACCGCGAAGGGTGGCCGGACCGTCTGGCGGTCGGAGCCGATCACCATCGCCCCCGATGACGAACCGACCAGGTGCACCCCGGCCTGCCAGCGCGACACCAGGTGGGCGCCGAGTCCGCCGCCGGCCAAGTGCTGGTGCAGGCGGTCGGGGACCCCGCCGGGCAGGACGACGATGTCGGCCCGGTCGAGCAGGCGACGGGTGGCCTCGGGATCGGGGCGCCGTGCTCGCGGCCACCGAGCAGGGCCAGCAGCCCCGTCATGCCGCCACCTCCAACAGGCGCGGGGTTCGGCGCAGTCCGGCCGCGACGACCGGTGCCGCCACGAGCACCGGCAGCCAGACCGCGATCGCCCGGTAGGCGAGCACGCCGACCGACGCCGCGAGCGGGTCGGCCCCGAAGGCGATCAGGGTGGCGGCCAGGCCGGCGTCGACCACGCCGATGCCGCCAGGCGTCGAGGGGACGCTGTTGAGCAGATTCGCCACCGCGAAACCGACCAGCACCGCGACGAAGGGGGCGTCGGCACCCACGGCCCGCATCACCAGGACGAGCACGACGACGTCGAGGCTCCAGTTGACCGCCGACCACGCCGCGGGGCGGAGCAGGGTTCGTGGGTGCTCGAGCAGGGCGCCGTGGTCACGCAGTCCGGCGACCCAGCCGGCCCCGACGTTCCGTCCACGCCAGTGCAGCCGCGTCAAGCCGTCCGCGAGCCCGTCGCGCAGACGCTGGCTCCCCGACAGCCGCCGCAGCAGCACGTACACCGCGACCAGGCCGGACGTGACCGCGATGCTGGCGACGGCGTAGGCGGTGTGCCGTCCGGTGCTGACCGCGGTGAAGGCCGTGGCCAGAGTCAGGCCGATCCCGAGCGTGCCAATCGTGACCAGGCCGAGCAGCACCGCGGTGGCCACGGCGCGGACCGGGTCGGCCCCGTGGCGACGCAACCGGCTGACCACGAACACGCTGCCGGCGGCGCCACCGCCGGGGAGCAACTGGGTCAGGCTGAAGGCGCCGAGGCAGACGGTCAGGGCGTCGCGGAAGCGGAGTTCGCCGCCCTGGGACGCGTAGGTGGCGCGGTAGACCTGGGTCAGTGTCACCGACGACGCCACCTGCACGGCGAGGACGAGGGGGAGCAGGCGCGGGTCGACGGC
>JBBDSX010000186.1:2324-19019 GCA_040904725.1 Egicoccus sp. | reverse complement strand
CCGACGACGCCACCTGCACGGCGAGGACGAGGGGGAGCAGGCGCGGGTCGACGGCGGCCGTGAACCACGCCACGGTGCGACGGGTGACCACGGCCGCGGCGGGCACTTCCGACTGGGACACGGACCACTCCGACGGCGACGATGATGTCGGCGACGCTACGCAGGACCCGAACCGCCGGGTATGCGGAACGTCCCTGGCTCGGGGTCAGGGACCCCTGAGCTGCCCTGGGGTCGCCCGTGCGCCGATCGGCCGCACCCGCCGGCGTGGGAGCGGCGTCGGTGCAATCAGATCCAGCCGTCGAACCACCAGCGCGAGCGCACGGTCTCGTCCGGCAACGGCACGCCGTACCAGACGGGCGCGAAGTAGCCGAACAGGGCGACGGCGGCGAGGGCGACCACGACGGCCAGCGCCGATCCGTGACGGAACCGCACCGGCGCACCCTCGTGCGACTCGAGTCGGCGATCGGACACGGCGCCGGTCACGGCGCCGACGGCCGCACCGAGCGATGCGGCGATCACGATCCGGTCCGTGGCGACCCCGCTGCCGCCGATCGTGCCGGCGGCGGTGGCGGCCGCGGCGGCCAGGCCGGCGCCGGCGAGGGAACCGGCGAGTACGCCGAGACGCCGCGCCGGGCGGTCGAGGTGGTCGCAGGCGACGGACAGACCGACGACGAGGAACGGCACGATCGGTACGGCGTAGAACGAGAACACCGGTCGGGCGACGACCAACCAGGGCAGGAACTGGACCAGGATCATCGTCAGTGGCAGGCCGGACCGACGGTCGCGGCGGACCACGCCGCCGAGCAACAGCGGGAGCAACGGCAGCAGCCCCCACCACAGCGCGAGGTTGCCGACGGCGACGATCTCGCTGGTGCGCCCGGCCGGACCGACGCAGGGTTCGCCGTCCCCGTCGAGGCCCGCTTCCGTGCAGGCCTCGTAGTGGTAGACGACCGGCCGTTGCTGCAGTGGCCAGGTCGAGGCGGGGGACCGGTAGGGGTGCTCGGCCTCGAGGTTGAGGTGGAACTCGATGATCTTGCGGTGGTGGTCCACCAGTCCCACCAACCGTTCCCCGACCGAATAGGCCGCGTCCGGCGGCGCGTCGTCCGGCGCCGAGGTGGTGTCGGCGAAGACGGCGACCCAGGGCACCCAGGTGAGCGCGTAGACGACCACCGAGACCACGCCGAGGAACACCGTGACCCGACCGACACCGACGCCGGCCGCGGTTGCGGCCGACCGGCCCTCGCGGCGCAGGCGCGCGTGCTCCCACGCCAGCAACAGAAGACCTGCCCCGACCAACGCCAACGCGCCCGACCACTTGACGGCGACTGCGGCGCCGAACGCTGCGCCGGCGCCGAGGAGCCACCACCGCCTCCCGGTCGCGCCCGCATCGGCACGGTCGCGGTCGACCAGCAGCAGCCAGGCGCCCAAGACCACGAACAGGGCGAGGTGGATGTCGAGCATGGCGGTGCGGGCCTGGACGAGGAACACGCCGTCGAGCAGGACCAGTGCACCGGCCAGACCGCCGAGGGCCGTGCGCCCGGTCAGTCGTCGCACGATCAGAGCAGTGAGCATCGCCACGAGCGCGCCGGCCAGCGCGCCGGTGATCCGCCACCCGAACGGGGTGTCGCCGACAACGGCGATCCCGGCGGCGATGATCCACTTGCCGAGCGGCGGGTGGACCGCGAATCCGTCCTCGAGCCCGGTCTCGAGCATCGAGCGGGCGTCGCCGACGTAGTAGGTCTCGTCGAACACGATGTCGGCCGGTTCGCCCAGGCGGGCGACCAGCAGCACGATCCCGGCCAGCAGGACCGCCGCCGGAACCAGCCAGGTGGGCGAGATGCGTCGCATCGGCGGGACTGTAGGCGAGGCGGTCGTACCCGCGGGGCCTACGCTCGCGGGTCTCGAAGACGACGGACGGAGGAAGGGTGAGCGGGACGCTGGTCGTGGTCGCCACGCCGATCGGCAACCTCGGCGACCTCTCACCGCGGGCGGCCGAGGTGCTGTCGACCGTCGATCTCGTGCTCGCCGAGGACACCCGCCGCACCGGACGCCTGCTGCAGCACGTCGGCAGCCAGGTCCCGCAACGCTCCCTGCACGAGCACAACGAACGCGAGCGGATCGGCGAGATCGTGCAGCGCCTGCAGGCCGGCGACCGGATCGCCCTGGTCAGCGACGCCGGCACCCCGGCCGTGTCCGATCCCGGTTACCGCCTGCTCGCGGCCGTCGCCGAGGCCGAGCTGACGATCGAGGTCGTGCCCGGCCCGTCCGCCGCGTTGACCGCGCTGGTGGCGTCCGCGCTCCCGACCGACCGGGTCGCCTTCGAGGGCTTCCTGCCGCGCAAGGGCAGTGCCCGGCGCGAGCGTCTCGAGGAGTTGCGCACCGAACGCCGCACGATGGTGCTGTTCGTCTCGCCCCACCGCGCCGACGCCGACCTCGTCGACCTCGCGGCGGTGCTCGGTGCGGACCGTCCCGCCGCGCTCACCCGCGAACTGACCAAGCTGCACGAAGAGGTGGTGCGGGCCTCGTTGGGTGAGCTCGCCGAGCGTGTCGGCCGCGATGGCGTCCGCGGCGAGGTGACCCTGGTCGTCGGTGGGGCGCCCGCCGCCGCACCCGTCGAGGTCGGCGACGACGACCTCGTGGCACGCGTACGCGGCCTGGTCGCCACCGGCATGGACAAGAAGGCCGCGATCGCCGAGGTCGCGGCCACGGCGGCCGTGCCGAAGAAGGTCGTCTACCAGGCGGTCGTCGACGCGGGGTCCTGAGGCGGCCGCCGTCGCGGCGGCGCCTCCTCGGCCCGCTGGCGCGCGTACGCGTCGCCGTCGATCGGGCCCGCGAAAGCGGCGGGGCGGCGGGTGCGCTCCCACGGTGTGCGGGGCGTGTCGTCTTCTCCTTCGCCCCCACCATCCGGCGGGGCGGGGTCGGGCGAGGAGGCCGGCGCTGACGGTTCGGGTGCAACGTCTGCCACCGGCGCAGGAGCTGCGGGCTCGGGCGCGCCCGGACGGTCCCAGGCCGCGACCTCGGCAGCGCGGGTGCGCTCGTCGAGCACGCCGAGGCTGCCGAGACAGTCGCGGCACACCAGGCGACCGCGGAACCCCTGCAGGTCGTCCTCTTCCCGTCCGCAGAACACGCAGGCGTCCTGCGGCCGCGAGATCACGACCCGTTCACCCTCGACGCTGACCTCGACGGTGTCGCCCTCGCGCATGGACAGCGAGCGCCGGATGCCGGCCGGGATCACCACGCGGCCGAGGTCGTCGACCTTGCGGCGGATGCCACTGCTGGCCACCCCGGACCTCCTGCTCGACACGCGGACCGCCGCAGCGTATCGGCGCGGCCCAGGCCACCGGCGGGGCACACTGGGACCGATGCAACCTCCTTCCCGACCTGCGCGTCGAGGCAGGTGGAGGGGCGCACGGGCCGGCACGGTGCCGGGACCGGCGCCACACGACGGATGGTCGCCACACACTCGGGGCGCAGAGAGGACGGGCACGTGCTCGCGATGGTGCGGGAAGGGACCAGCAGCGAATCCTTCGCTGCGGTCTTCAACGCGCACCACAAGCAGGCCGTCCGGCTCGCGTACCTGCTCACCAGCGATGCAGACCAGGCGGAGGACATCGTCGCCGATGCCTTCACCAAGGTCTACCTGCGCTGGAAGAAGGGCGACGTACGCGACGTCGGGGCCTATCTGCGCCGCGCCGTGGCCAACGAAGCCAACTCGAAGCTGCGACGCCGCTATCTCGAACGCCGGGAAGCGGCCAAGCGCTCCGGCGACGACCGGGGCGTGCGCATGGTCGACGACCACGCGGCCGACCACGACGTGGTCTGGCAGGCGATCCAGCGGTTGCCGGACCGGCAACGGCAGGCGGTCGTGCTCCGCTACTACGAGGACCTCTCCGAGGCCGAGACCGCCGAGATCCTCGGCTGTTCCGTCGGCACGGTGAAGTCCCAGGTCTCGCGTGGCCTGGCCCGGATGCAGGAGCTTCTTGCTGACTCCGGCCTGTCCACGTCGAGCGAGGGAGGTGCGTTCTGATGCAGGGCATCGAACAGTTGATCCGCGAGAGCCTCACGGCTCGCGCCCAGGACGTCGAGACCACGCCGATGCTGTGGCTCGAGGTCGATCGGCGTGTGGCACGCCGCAAGCGGTTCCAGGTCACGGCCTGGTCGCTTGCGGGCGCCACCGCCGCCCTCGCCGCCGTCTTCGCCGTCCCCGCCATCGTCGGCCTGATCGACGGCGACCCACGCGAACTCGACATCGCTCCGATCGACCAGACCCCGGTCGCGGGCGTCGTGCCCGAGTTCTACGTCACCGACGTCGACGGCTACCTCAGCCTGTTCGAGGTCGGGACGGGCGAACCGGTCGCGACGCTCCCTGACGGGGTGGATCCATTTGCGGTCGCCGCCGACGAGATCGAGGTCCGCCCCGGCTCCACCTCCGACGAGGGCGCCGTCGTCGCACTCCGCGGCGCGAGTTCGGACGCGCCCGTCATCGAGGTCGTGACCACCGGCACCGACGAGGATGGCGGCCGCTGGCGCGAGACCTACACGCACACGCTGCCGGGCGAGGGCGACTTCGTCGACTTCCGCTCGAGCGTCGCCTGGACCCCGGACCAGGACCTGGTCGCCTACACGCTGCCGACCGAGGACCAGTCGAGCCTCGTGCTGTGGGACCCGACGGTCGAAGCCGAGGATGGCACCGGCGTCGAGGTGGCGGCCCGGGAGGTCGGCCTCGTCTTCGGGATCGGCGACGTCGAACTGCTCGACTGGGTCGGGCGGACCGCGGCCGTCGGCGACGAGAGCGTCCTCTACTTCCGCGACGACCTCGGCGTTCACGCCCAACGGCTCGAGCTCGCCACGGATGGCTCCATGGTGCCCGGCGCGTCCGAGATCCTCGACGATGTCCACGACGTCGCGAGTGCCCACGCAGCACCGGGATCTCTTGATGGTCCGCAGTACCGGCTGGAGACCGACGGCACGGGCGAACTGGTACTGACGTTTCGCCGAAGCAGCAACTTCACGAGCAGCTTCCAACTCGACGGGCACCTCGACTTCAGCGACCCCGATGCGCTGTGGATCGATGCGAAGCAGGATGCCGTGCTGGTCGGCGACGGCGCCCGCACGCTGCTGTTCACGCACGACGGGGACGGCGGCTGGGTGTTCCGTGATGCCAGTAACGGGGACCGGCTGCCCTACGCCGAACTTGAGTCGCCCGGACCCGCGGCCTTGTTCGACGCGCCGCGGCCTGGGGAGCCGGAGCCGACACCGAACGAACCGGTTGCCGAGCAGCCGGCCGAGGAGCCGCCACCCGAGCCGACGCAGACCGAGGAGCCCGCGCCTGTCACCGGCGCAGCGCTGCCCGAGCCGGTCGTCACCGCCACGATCAAGGACCTGGTCCTGCACGGTCCCGACGGTGAACAGGTGCTCTACACCCTGCCGGCCGAGGGCGAGTCGTCGTTCCTGTCGGTCGCGGTCCGGCCCGACTCGACCGTCGACGACCTCACGATCGTCGCATTGCACCTCGCCGAGGGCATGCAGGACTTCCGCACCTACCGCTACGTCGACGGCGAACTGTCGGTCGAGTATTGGGAACGTCAGGACTTCCAGCCGGGGTTCGGTGGCGGTTCCGGCGATGCCGTCGCGGCGTTCGGGCCGGTCTGGCACCCGGCTGGTGACAAGCTCGCCTGGATCGAGATGGGCACGTCCGGGGTGCCGAACCTGCGCATCATCGGCTGGACCGACGACGGACCGGGCACCGGTAACACGGCAGACGACAACACGTCGTTCACGCTGGACGAGTTCGAGGGCATCGCGGTCGAACCGCTCGAGTGGATCGACCTCGGTGGTGGACAGACCGAGATCCGCGCCGTGGCCGGGGACTTCTTCGACCAGTGGATCTCGATCCCTGTCGAGATCCAGGCGGACAGCGCCGCGGCCCTGTCCGGCTCCGCCGAGTTCAGCAGTCTCGCCGATGGCGGCGAGGGTCGCGTGGGCGGCGTCGCGGGTCAGAACCCGCGGTGGTTGCTCCAGGGCGACACCGTCCACCTGCTCGACGACCGCAGCGTGTCGGTGACCCTGCCGCCGGAGTTCTTCCCCGGTGAAGGTCTGCCCGACACGTGGATGCGCGAGATCGGTGACGGGGTATTGGTCGGCATGTCCAACACCGGATCCGTCTACTACGTCTCCGCCGACGGCGAACTCGCCAGGGTCGGCGAGGATGCCTGGATGACCGGGGACGTCGTCGACTGACGTTGGTACTCTCTGCGCACGGCCCGCCCTCATGTCGGCGGGCCGCGCGCGTGCCCAGCCGGACGTTGGGAGTCCCGGCCCTCGGCTCGCGCATTTCGACTTGTCCCCGTCCGACAGGCGTCCCTGAATGCCGTACGTCGACACGCACTGCCACCTCGACCACCACGAGGACCTCACCCCGACCGAACAGGTCGAACGGGCCCGCGCCGCCGGTGTCGAGACGATGATCACGGTCGGGACCGACATGGCCTCGTCCACGCAGGCCCTGCGCACCGCCGCCCGCTTCGAGGGCGTGTGGGCCGCCGTCGGCGTCCACCCCAACGACGCGATGGAGGCCACCCCGCACGTCCTCGAGGTCATCGACCGTCTCGCACAGGACGACAACGTGGTGGCCGTCGGCGAGACCGGACTCGACTACTACCGCGACTACACCACCCCTGCGCAGCAGGAGGCGGCGTTCCGCGCACACATCCAGATCGCGCGCCAGCACGACCGGGCGCTGGTCATCCACTGCCGCGACGCCTGGGAGGACTGCCTCGACATCCTGGTCGACGAGGGCGCGCCCGAGCGGGTCGTCATGCACTGCTTCAGCGGCGACCTCGAGACCACCAAGCGCTGCGCCGAGGCCGGCTGGTACCTGTCGTTCGCCGGCAACGTGACCTTCGGCAACGCGGGCGACCTGCGCGAAGCCGCTGCGGCGGCACCGCTCGAACTGCTGCTCACCGAGACCGACTCGCCATTTTTGACCCCGCATCCGCACCGCGGCAAGCCCAACGACCCGTCCTACGTGCCCTACACCCTGCGGACGCTCGCCGAGGTGCAGGGGCGGCCGGTCGACGAGGTCGAGGCCGCGGTCGAGACCAACACGCGGCGCGCGTTCGCGCTGCCGACGGAGTAGCGTTGCTGCCCATGTCCCGGCGAATCCCACGCGTCCTCGCGTCCCGTCGTCCCCGAAGGGGCGCAACTCGGGCCGGCGTCCGCAAGACCGCAGCACTGGGTCTGGTCGGCGCGGTGGCCCTGCCGCTCGTCGCGTGGTCGAACGCGGTCGCCGTCGAGGTCGACGGCGAGCGGCACACCGTGCGCACGTATGACGCCACGGTCGCCGAGGTGCTCGACCAACTCGACGTCGAGGTCGGCCCGGCGGACGCGGTGCTGCCCGGCCCGGCCACGGCGCTGTCCGACGGACTGACCATCGAGATCGAGCGCGCCATCGAGGTCGAGGTCGTCGTCGATGACGCGCAGACCCACGAGGTCCACGCACCGGTCGGTTCGGTTGCCGGCGCGCTCGCCGCGGCCGGACTCGGTGGCGTCCGCGCCGACGGGGCGGTCGTGTCGCCGCCCTACACCGCCGAGGTCGAGGACGGCGACGTCGTCCACGTCACCCTGCCCAAGATGGTCGAGGTGGTCGTCGACGGCGACACCCATCGGACCGAGACGGTCGTCAGCACCGTCCGTGGCGTGCTGTCCGAACTCGACGTGGAACTCGAACCGGAGGACCGCGTGCGACCGGCGCTGTCGGCGCCGATCGACGGACCGACCGAGATCGTGGTCCAGCGGGTCGAGACCGGCGAGGAGACCGTCGAGGTCGTGCTCGAGGCCGGCGAGCAGCGGCGCGAGGACCCCGACCTGCTGCGCGGCACCACGAAGGTGGCGCAGGAGGCGCAGGACGGCCTGCGGGTCGACCGCTACACCGTCGTCGAGGTCGACGGCGAGCAGACCCAGCGCGAACTCGTCGACCAGACGGTGACGCGCGAACCGGTCGACCGGGTCGTGCTCGTCGGAACGAAGGCCCCACCCCCACCCCCACCCCCGCCCCCGAAGCCCAAGCCGAAGGCGTCGGCCCCGTCGGTCGCGTCGGTCTCGGTCTGGGACCGGTTGGCCCGCTGCGAGGCGGGCGGTAACTGGAGCCACAACGGCCGCTACGACGGCGGACTGCAGTTCCACCCGGACACGTGGTCGCGCCACAAGCTGTCCGGCTACCCGCAGTACGCCTACCAGGCGAGCCGCGAGCAGCAGATCGAAGTCGGCAAGCGCGTCCAGGCCGCCCAGGGCTGGGCCGCATGGCCCGCCTGCTCGCGCAAGCTCGGGCTGCGCTGACGGCCACCCGCCGTATCGTTCGCGGCGTCGTCCGACCCGAGGAAGACCGATCGCCGAGCTGCTGACCCCGCGTGAGGTCCGTCGGCTGCTGGCCGAACGTGGGCTGGCGCCGCGCAAGTCCTCCGGCCAGAACTTCGTGGTCGACCCGAACACGGTGCGTCGCATCGTCGCCGCCGCCGGCCTGGCCGAGGACGACACCGTGCTCGAGATCGGGCCCGGCCTCGGCTCGCTGACGCTCGGCCTGGCCGACGCGGTCCGGCGGGTCGTCGCGGTCGAGATCGACGCCGGGCTGGTGCAGGCGCTGGACGAGGTGCTGGACGGACGCGACGACGTCGAGGTGGTCCACGCCGACGCGCTGCACGCCGATCTCGGCGCCCTGGTCGGTGGCGGGCCGGCGCGGCTGGTCGCCAACCTGCCCTACAACGTCGCCACGCCGTTGATCATGCACGCGCTGGAGGACCCCGCCGTTCTCGACCAGTTCGTGATGGTGCAGCGCGAGGTCGGCGAACGCTGGGCCGCGGCCCCCGGGCACCCGTTGTACGCCGGGATCAGCGCCAAGCTCGCCACCGTGGCCGTCGCCGAGGTGACCCTGACCATCCCGCGCACGGTCTTCCACCCGGTGCCCAACGTCGACAGCGTGATGGTGCGCATCACCCGTCGTGGCGATGCGCCGACGGGCGCGGCGCGGGACCGCCGGTTCCGGCTGATCGAGACCGCCTTTCGGCAGCGACGCAAGACCTTGCGCAACAACCTGCGCCGGCTGGCCGACCTCGACGTCGTCGAGGCGGTCGCGAACGAGGCCGGCATCGACCTCGGCGTGCGGGCCGAGACCCTGTCGGCCGCCGACCTCGCGCGTCTCGACGCCGCGTTCGAGGCCCGGGGCGTCGAGGCCTGACGATTCCCCCCAGCGTGCGGTCGGCGGCCGTGGCCTGCGCCGAATCGGGCCCGGCGGACCCGCTCCCTAGGATGCGACCGCGCACGGGGAGAGCCGATCCGGGAGGCCGGCGATGGACGACGCAGGGGTGGATGGCGCATCGCGCGTCCGCGTCCGCGTGCCCTCGAAGGTCAACCTGTTCCTCGGGGTTCGCGGCCTACGGCCCGACGGCTACCACGAACTCGTCACGGTCATGCAGACCGTCACGATCCACGACACGGTGCTGGCGAAGCTGGACGGGTCGGTCGCGTCGGCGCATCCGGCCGCGCGCCGGTTCATGGAATTGGCCTTCACCCAGGAGGCAGGCCCCGGTGTCCCGCCGGGCGGTGACAACCTCGCGGTCCGGGCGGCACGCCACCTCATGGGCCTGGTCGGCGTCGGCACGTCCCAGCGCGACGCGGAGGCCCAGGTGCCCGTCACGCGCCTGCACCTGACCAAGAACATCCCGGTCGCGGCCGGCATGGCGGGCGGCTCGGCGGACGCGGCGGCGGCCCTGCTCGCGCTCAACCGGCTGTGGGGGACCGGTCTCGACCGCGACGAACTGCGCGAGATCGCGGCCGAACTCGGCGCCGACGTGCCGTTCTGCGTCACCGGCGGCACGGCACTGGCGACCGGCACCGGCACCGCGACCGCCCAGGTGTTGTGCCGTGGGACCTACTACTGGGTGGTCGGCATCAGCGACCAGCCGCTGTCGACGCCGGCCGTCTACCGCGCCTACGACGACGTCGGCACGCCGTCCGAGCGTGAACCCGACGCCGTTTTGCAGGCGCTGCGGACCGGCGACGCCGAGGCGCTCGGCGCCGCGTTGCACAACGACCTCGAGGTGGCCGCGTTCTCGCTGCGCCCCGAACTGCATGACGCCCGCGACATGTTCCTGGACAACGGCGCGCTCGGGGCCGTGGTCAGCGGGTCCGGTCCGACCGTGGTCGCCCTCGCCGAGTCCGCGCAACACGCCGGGGAACTCGCGCGTCGCATGCACGGCGTCTTCGACCGCATCGAGGTGGCCCTGTCGCCCGCCGGCGGACCCGACATCGAGTCCGAGTAGCCCGGGACGAACGCGTCCGAGCAGCGCACTACCCTCACCGCCCCGGTGCCCGGCCGCCACGTGCGGCCGGAACCACCCTGGGAGGTGGTGTAACTGGCAACACGCCGTCCTTTGGAGTCGGTATTCAGGGTTCGATCCCCTGCCTCCCAGCCAACGACGCGCTCGAAGGGCCCGTAGGCATGGCGGCCGAGCCAGCATCCTTCGCCGCACGTCTGCGTGCGGCGACGGCCGAACATCACCGGCAGGCCGAGACGACACCGTTCGTCCGTGACCTGCTTGCCGGCATGCTGCCCCTGTCGGCCTACGCGCTGCTCGCATCGCAGCACTGGTTCGTCTACGACGCGCTCGAGCGTGTGGCCGACCAGCACACCGACGACGACCTGCTCACCCCGTTCCTCGCCCTGCCCGTGCGCCGACTCCCGCGTCTGCAGGACGACCTCGGCCACCTCGTTGGCCGCGACTGGGCCGAGCGGATCGAGGCGCTGCCTGCCACGCGGCGCTATGTCGACCGGCTCGAGACGGTCGCCGCGGCGTCCGCGCCGGCGTTCCTCGCCCACCACTACACGCGCTACCTCGGGGACCTCGCCGGCGGACAGGCCGTCGTCGTCGCGGAGGCCCGCGCCGCGTTCGGGTGCAACACCGCGATGTTCGCCGACCTGGCGGCGGCCATGCGGGTGTAGGCGCCGCGGCCGCAGGTCCGCGCGGGTGTTCCGGCGACCCCGACTACCGTCGTGGGTCGACGACGAACGATCCCATCCGCGTCCGAAGGTTGCCGCCGTGTCCAACAATGACCGCATCGCTGCCGTGGTGCTCGCCGCCGGCAAGGGGACCCGTTTCCGCTCCGAGCTCGCCAAGGTGCTGCACCGCGCCGCCGGCCGCAGCCTGGTCGGCCACGTGCTGGAAGCGGTCCGTCCGCTCGAACTCGGGCAGGTCATCGTCGTGGTCGGCCACCAGGCCGACGACGTCAGCGCGGCGGTCGAGGCCAGTGGCGTCGCCAACCTGGTGACGGTGCTGCAGGAGGAACAGCTCGGCACCGGGCACGCCGTGCAGGTGGCCATGCCGGCGCTCGCCGACGACATCGAGCAGGTCATGATCCTGCCCGGTGACACGCCGCTGCTGACCGCGTCGACGCTCGAGGAACTGCTGCACGCCGCCACCGAGAACGCCGCCGCGATGTTGACCGCGCACGCGGCGGACCCCGACGGCTATGGCCGGGTGCTGCGCGACGAGGAGGGCAACGTCCTCCGCGTCGTCGAACACCGCGACGCCACCCCCGAGGAACGCGCGATCGACGAGTTCAACGCCGGCATGTATGTGATCGCCCGCGAACATCTCGTCCACGGCCTCGACCGGCTCGACACCGGCAACGACCAGGGCGAGCTGTACCTCACCGACGTCGTCGAGGTCCTCTCCGGCGAGGGGGAACCGGTCGCCGCGGTCGTCACCACCGAGGACGAGGTCGCCGGCGTCAACGACCGCCGCCAACTCGCCGACGCGGCCGCGGTCCTGCGTCGCCGCCACCTCGACCGCCTGATGATCGAGGTCGGCGTCTCGGTCGTCGACCCCGCCTCCACCTACGTCGACGTCGACGTCGAGGTGGGCCGTGACGCCGTGCTGCTGCCCGGCACGCTGCTCGACGGCGGCACCCGCGTCGGTGAGCGCGCGGTGGTCGGGCCGAACAGCCATCTCACGCGCTGCGAGGTGGCTGCGGACGCGACCGTGCACTCCACCCGCGCCACCGAGGCCGTCATCGGCGAGCACGCCAGCGTGGGACCGTTCACGCACCTGCGGCCCGGCACCGTGCTGGGCGTGAAGTCCAAGGCCGGGGCGTTCGTCGAGACCAAGAACGCCACCTTCGCCGACGGTGCCAAGGCCGGCCACCTCGCCTATGTCGGCGACGCGACCATCGGCGAACGCGTCAACGTCGGGTGCGGGGTCGTGCTGGTCAACTACGACGGGGCCGACAAGCACCACACCGTCGTCGAGGACGACGCGTTCGTCGGCAGTGGCACGATGCTGGTCTCGCCGGTGCGGATCGGGACCGGCGCGTACGTGGCCGCCGGCTCGACCATCACCGACGACGTCCCGGCGGACGCGCTGGCGATCGGGCGGGCCCGCCAGGTCAACAAGGACGGCTGGGCGGCCAAGCGGCGCGAGGAGCAGGGAACGTGAGCATCGCGACGAACGGGGCCGGACCGGTCTGCTTCGACCTCGACGGCTGCCTGGTCGACTCGCGCGAGGCCATCGCCACCTGCATGAACCTCGCCCTGGAAGCGGCCGGTGCACCGGCCGTCGACACGGCCGTGCTGCACGCATTCATCGGCGGTCAACTGCTGGGTTGCTTCGAAGGCCTCCTGGCCGACGCCGGTCACGACCCGGCCCTCGCCATGGACTGCGTCGCGACCTACCGGCAGCACTACGCGGAAGTCTCGCTCACCCACACCACCCCGATCCCGGGCATCGAACCGGTGCTCGCCGCCGTGGCAGCCCAGCGTCGGGTCCTGGTCGTGACGGCCAAGCCCGCCGAGTTCGCCGAGCCGATCCTGGCGGCGGTCCGCCTCGACCGCTACGTCGAGGCGGTCTTCGCGCCGGCGCTCGACGCGCTGCAGGAACCCAAGGTCGCCTCCCTGCGCCGGGCCCTCGCTGCCGCGGACGCGGTTGCGGATCCGGGCGCCGCCTGGATGGTCGGCGATCGTCACCACGACGTCGAGGCCGGCCTGGCCTGCGGCGTGCCCGCCGTCGGGGTGACCTGGGGCAGCGGTGACCGGGCCGAGCTCACGACCGCCGGGGCCACCGCGGTCGTGGACGCGCCCGACGAGCTTCCGGCCGTGCTCGGCCTGGTGGGCTGACCGACATTCGCACCTCGTGCCGCGATCCGTCTGCCGGTGCGCCCGCCGAGTCGCGGCCCGGGCCGCGACACGGCTACCGTCGGGGCCGCCGCCACCCACCCGCGCGTCGAGGTAGCCGTGGAAGTCGTCACCAAGAAGCGCATGCACATCTTCGCGGGGTCGTCGTACCCCGAGCTGGCACGCGAGGTGGCCGACCACCTCGGCATGCGCGTCGGCGAGGTCAAGCTGGCCCAGTTCGCCAACGGTGAGCTCTACGCCCGCTTCGGCGAGTCGATCCGCGGCGGCGACGTCTTCGTCCTCCAGTCGCTGCTGTCCATCCCCGGCGGGATGAGCATCAACGACTTCGTGATCGAACAGCTGATCATGCTCGACGCGCTCAAGCGCGCCTCGGCCAAGCGCACCGTCGCGGTCATCCCCTACTACGGCTACTCGCGCTCGGACAAGAAGGCCCGCTCCCGCGAGGCGATCGCGGCCCGCATGATCGCCGACATGTACGAGTCCACCGGCGTCGACCGCATCATGTCGGTCGACCTGCACACCGGCCAGATCCAGGGCTTCTTCGACGACCCGTTCGACCACCTCACGGCCCTTCCGCTGCTGGTGCAGTGGATCCAGGACAACACCGAGCCCGAGAACCGCGTGATCGTCTCGCCCGACGCCGGCCGCGTGCGACTCACCGAGAAGTTCGCCGGCCACCTCGGCGCCCCGATCGCGATCCTGCACAAGCGGCGCGACCCGGACCAGCAGAACGTGTCGGAGACGCTCGACGTCATCGGTCACGTCGAGGGCAAGACCTGCATCCTCATCGACGACATGATCGACACCGCCGGCACGATCTGCGGCGCCGCCGACCTGTTGATGGAGCGCGGCGCCACGCGGGTCATCGCCTGCGCCACCCACCCGGTCTTCTCCGACCCGGCCGCCGAACGGCTGAAGAACTCGGTCATCGAGAACGTGGTGGTCACCAACACGCTCCCGATCCCCGAGGAGCGCCGCATCGACAAGCTCGTGGTGCTCTCGATCGCGCCGATCCTCGCCTCGGCCCTGCGTGCCGTCTTCGAGGACCAGTCCGTCAGCGAAATCTTCCGCGGCGAAAACGTGTAGGGCTCGTACGTCCCCAAAGGCACGTTTGCCCGGTTGGTGAGCGCGCGGGTACGCTCTGCCCGGTATCGGCCCGCGTATCCACGTCTCGCGGGCCGAGTGCGTGTCCGGCACCGGTACACCCCGCCGCACGCGAACCCCACGTGACATCTCGCCGCCGAGAGGCCGGACCTTCGGGTCCGCTGTTCGCGCCACACCTCGCGCGCCATGGCAGCCGGTGACCGACCCACGCCGGGGACGAACCCATCCAGGAGCACCACCGTGTCACAGCAGGTCAAGCTCAGCGCCACGACGCGCACCCACCAGGGCAAGGGTGCCGCAGGCCGCCTCCGCAAGGAAGGCCGCGTCCCCGCCATCATGTACGGCTACGAGGTCGAGCCGACGCCGGTCAGCGTCGACGCCCTCGAGCTCTACCACGCCCTGCACACCGAGGCCGGCCGCAACGCCATGATCCGCCTCGAGATCGACGGCGAGACCCACCTCACCATCGCCCGTGACCTGCAGATCCACCCGGTCCGGCAGGAGACGTTGCACGTCGACTTCCTCGCTGTCGACCGCGACTCGCAGATCTCGGTCGAGATCCCGGTGCACGCCATCGACGAGGAAGAGGTCGCCCCGGGCGGCGGTGTCGTCAACCAGATCCTGTACTCCGTGCCGATCCTGGTCCGCCCGCTCGACGTGCCGAACTCGTTCGAGATCTCGCTGGCCGGGCTCGACATCGGCGACGTCAAGCGCGTCGAGGACCTCACCGACCAGCTGCCCGAGGGCGCCGAGTTCGACATCGAGCCCGAGCGCACCGTCGTGACCATCAACGCCCCGATCTCCGAGGCCGAGCTCGAAGCCCTCGAGGAGAGCGTCGGCGCCGGCGACGAGGACACCGGTGCCGAGGCGGGCCTCGAGATCGAGGAGCCGGCCGAGGACGACGAGACCGTCACCGAGCCTGCCGAGGCCGAGGGAGCCTGAGGCCGACTGCGCTGGTTCAGGAGCACCCCCGTGGCCGACGACGACCGCTGGCTCGTCGTCGGCCTGGGGAACCCCGAGTCCGAGTACGGCGGGACCCGCCACAACGTCGGTGCCGACGCCGTGCGGCTGTTCGCGCGGCGTGAGCACGCCGCGCTGTCGCGCAACAAGCGCGCCCGGTGCGAAACGGCCGAGACCACCGTCGCCGGCACGAAGTTCGCCCTGGCGATCCCGCAGAGCTACATGAACACCTCGGGCGGCCCGGTCCAGCAGGCCGCCAACTGGTTCAAGGTCCCGGTCGAGCGCATCATCGTGCTGCACGACGACCTCGACGTGGAGCCCGGCGCCCTCAAGGTCAAGCGCGGCGGTAGCCCGGCAGGCCACAATGGGCTCAAGGATCTCGACCGGGCGCTGGGCAGCCGGGAGTACCTGCGGGTGCGCATCGGTGTCGGTCGGCCGCCTGGCAGGATGCCCGGCAAGGACTTCGTGCTCCGCCGGTTCGCGCCGGCAGAGCGTGAGACGATCGACGTGACCCTCGAAGAGGCGTGCGACGCGGTCGCGATGCTGGCCACCCAGGGGTTGGAACCGACCCAGAACCGCTATCACGGGTCCCGTTGACCCGGCGCGAGGAGACGGCGTGAAGGAGAGGCTGCAGCAGATCCGGATGGCGTGGGGCCAGCTCAAGGAGGCCGACCCCCAGGCGCCGGGCCTGATCGTGCTCGCCGGCCTGGTCGGGCTGGTGATCGGTGCCGGCATCGGCGTGGTCATCAACGTGTGGGTGGCCATCCCCATGGCGATCCTGGCCGCCTTCATGGGCGCGATGGCGATGTTCAACCGTCGCCTGCAGAAGGCCCAGTTCTCGGCCATCGAGGGGCACCCGGGCGCGGCCGCGGCCGTGCTGCAGCAGATGCGCGGCCAGTGGTTCGTCACCCCCGCGGTCGCCGTGAACGCCAAGCAGGACCTCGTCCACCGCGTCGTCGGTCGCTGCGGCATCGTGCTGGTCGCCGAGGGCTCCTCGCCGCAGCGGGTCAAGGCGCTGCTCGGCAAGGAGAAGAAGCGCATCGGTCGCGTGGCCGGCGAGGTGCCGGTGCACACCGTGCTCGTCGGCGACGGCGAGGGCGGCACGGTCGCGTTGAACAAGTTGCAGTTCACCATGAACAAGTTCAATCGCGAGCTGTCCAAGACCGAGGTGCCCAAGCTCGAACGGCGTCTCAAGCCGCTCGACCGCGGACCGGCCATCCCCGGCGGCATCGACCCGAACATGGCCCGCCGCCCCCGCCCGAAGCCGCGTTAGACCGGGTGGTCCGTCGGAGGCCCTCCGGCGGCCCAGTGCCACACCGTCCCGCGGTGCAGGTCGGCGTAGATCCGGTCGCCGAGCAGTTCCGGGTCCGGGACGGCGTCCATCGCCACCGATAGGTCCCGCCGCACGGGCGGCATCGACGACACCGGCGCGTAGGGTCCGAGGTCGA
>JBBDSX010000186.1:0-2224 GCA_040904725.1 Egicoccus sp. | reverse complement strand
AGGTCCCGCCGCACGGGCGGCATCGACGACACCGGCGCGTAGGGTCCGAGGTCGAACATCTGCGACGCGATGCGTGGATCCGTCGCCCGCAGCATCAGGTCCGCGGTCAGGTAGCGGCTGTAGCGGGCGTCCGGGGAGCACGAAAAGCGCGGTACGCGGTGCTCGGCCATGCGCTCACGATAACCGGTTCGCCACGGTCCGGGGAGGCGGGCACAATCCCGGGTCGGCCGGTCTCCGTCCCTCCTGGCCCGCCCGAGGTCTGCCGTGAGCGCCCCATCCAGCATCGACGACGTCCTCGACCCGGGCGTGGCGGTCGGCCCGCTCGCGGCCGCACTGCGGCCCGGACGCGGCGAGTGGCCCGAGGAACTCGAGGTTCCCGACGAGTTGGTGTGTGCGCCGCCGGTCCGGCCCTACGTGCTCAGCCTGCTGGCCGAACGTGCGACCCCGCTGCTCGTGCTCAC
This sequence comes from Egicoccus sp., assembly GCA_040904725.1. Classification (GTDB taxonomy): domain Bacteria; phylum Actinomycetota; class Nitriliruptoria; order Nitriliruptorales; family Nitriliruptoraceae; genus Egicoccus. The sequence goes on along the minus strand of JBBDSX010000186.1, from coordinate 1,763 downwards.
GCCGCGGACGTCGGACGCCGAAGCGGTCGCCGACGGCATCTCCGCCTACCTCGGCGAGGACCGCGTCGCCGTCTTCCCCGCCTGGGAGACGCTGCCGCACGAGCGGTTGTCGCCACAGCCCCGCACCGTCGGTCGCCGCCTCGCGGTGCTCGACCGCCTGTGTCACCCCGAGGCCCACGAGCAGGCGCTGCAGGTCATCGTCGCGCCGGTGCGCGCCGCCGTGCAGCCGATGGACCCGGCACTGACCGACCAGCGTCCGATCGAGCTGACCGCGAGCTGGGACGGCTTCGAGCGGCTGGTCGAGCGGCTGGCCGGGCTCGGCTACAGCCGCACGACGCAGGTCGAGGCCCGCGGCGAGTTCGCCGTCCGCGGCGGCATCGTCGACGTGTTCCCCACGGGCGGCGACCACGCCGTCCGTCTCGAGTTCTGGGGCGACGACATCGAGTCGATGCGCGAGTTCTCGGTCGGCGACCAGCGCTCGACCGACCCGGTCGAGCGCGTGGTGATCGACCCGGCCCGCGAACTGGTCTTGGACGAGGCGCTGCGCGAGACCGCCCGAGCCCGGATCCGCGACTGGCCCGAGCTGACCGAGTCGCTCGACCGGCTCGCCGAGGGGCAGACCTTCGAGGGCGCCGAGTCGCTGGTGCTGCTGCTGCGCGACCACCCGGCGCTGCTGAGCGACTTTTTGCCCGACGACGCGGGCATGGTGCTGGTCGACCCGCTGCTGCTGCAGGACCGCGCCAACAAACTGCGCGAGGAGGCCGAGGTCCTGGCCGAGACGGCATGGCGCACGGCCGCCTTCGCGGCCGCCGGCGGTGACGCCGCCAAGCACATCGAGGGCGCGCCGCTGCTGGGCACCAACTTCGCCACGCCGGAACAACTGCTCGAACGCAGCCCGCAGCGCGTGTGGCGGCTGACGCCGTTCGGCAAAGCGGGCGGTACCCGGTTGCCCGGCGCAGCGTGGGACTCGTTCCGCGGGGACGTCGTCGCCCTGGCCGAACGCGCCACGAGCCTGCTCAACGAGGGGCGGCGCGTGATCATCGCCGTCGACGCCGACGGTCCTGCCCGGCGCATCGGCGACGTGCTCGGTGAGCAGGGCGTGCCGGCCACCTACGTGAAATCGCTGCCGCCGACCGCCGACGGGCAGCGCGTCGAGGTGACCGTGAGCCGGCTGCGGGCCGGCTTCGAGGCCGACGAACTGGGCCTGGCGATCCTCGGCACCTGGGACGTGTTCGGCCCGCGCCGCAAGCGGGCGAGCCGACGCCTCGGTACCCGCACGAGCGCCGCGGACGCCGTGCTGCAGTTGCGCGAGGGCGACCCCGTCGTGCACCGCACCCACGGGGTCGGTCGCTACCGGGGCATGGTCACGCGCGAGTTCCCCGGCCCGGGCGGCAAGGTCGCCAAGCGCGACTACGTGCTGCTCGAGTACGCCGACGGCGACACCCTCTACGTCCCGTCGGACCAGGTCGACGCCGTGACGCGCTACCAGGGCGGCGAGACGCCGTCGGTCATGTCGCTCGGCGGCGCGCAGTGGGAGCGGGCCAAGAACCGCGTCCGCAAGGCGGTCCGCGACATCGCCGCGGACCTGATCCGGCTCTACGCCGCCCGGATGCACTCGCCCGGCCACGCGTTCACGCCCGACGGGGCGATGCAGGCCGAGCTCGAGGATGCCTTCGCCCACGTCGAGACCGTCGACCAACTCACCACGATCGACGAGATCAAGCGCGACATGGAGACGCCGATCCCGATGGACCGGCTGCTCG
>JBBDSX010000185.1:0-4189 GCA_040904725.1 Egicoccus sp. | reverse complement strand
CCGCTCCGACGACGCACCAGGCCGCTCGGGTGAAGCGCCCGGTCGCCCCGCTGCCCCGGGCCGATCCGACGACGCCCCGGGCCGCTCAGAGGACCGCCCAGTCCGCGCCGACGCGGTCCCGGGCCGCTCGGACGACGAGGACGCGGACGCCCCGGACCGGCCCGGGCAATTGGACCGGCCCGAGCAACCGGAGTGGCCCGAACCACCCCGAGATGATGAGATCGACCTGCCCGGTCGGCTCCCGGACCGGCCCTCCCCGCCGGCCCTGCGGAGGCCCGAGCGCGCGCCCGACGCACGAGCCGACGGCACGCCGCCCCCGGTGGGTGGACGGGGACGATGACTCGGTGAAACGTCCAAGACGGTCGCCCCGCCCCGGGCGACTCGGCGGAGGGCCCTGAGGCGGATTCGTCCGCACGCCGGCCACCCCGCCCGGGCGCGACAGATCGCCCGTCGCGCCCCCTCGTGGCCCCCGGCGTGCGGAGCGCCGGGGGCCACGCTCGTCGGCGGCCGAAAGAACGCCCCCGACGGATGGCCGGGCTAGCGTCGGATACCGGCCAGTCCAGCGGCCATACGGACCCGACGCGGGGCGGTGCGTGCCCCGCGCGTGACGCAACCTCTGTACCAGCGGCCGGACCGGACCGGCCGGGACGACGAGACCGATGTGACCGACAACACCGTGCGCGGGGCCTGGTGTGGGCGCGAGCCAGCCTCCGGGTGGGGCAGACGCGCCGCATTCGGCATCGGCGGTGTGGTGCTGCTGCTCGGGGTCGTCGGTCTCGTGCTGGTGTCCGTCCTCAACGCCTCGATCGACCGTGTCGGGGTCGAGGGACTCGGCGACCAGGCACCGCAATCGGGCACCGTCGGTGGCGGCGACCTCGACGGTGACGGCACCCCCGACGCCGAACAGGAACTCCACCCCAGTGCGCTCACGGTGCTGGTGCTCGGCTCCGACACACGCGAGGGACTCACCCCGGAGGAACGGGTCGAGCTGTCCACCGGCAGCGCGCCCGGTGAACGGACCGAGGTCATCTCCCTGGTCCGGCTCGACCCCAACGACGGCGAGGTGCGGATGCTGAGCATCCCGCGCGACACGCTGCTCGAGCGCTGCGATGGCACGAGCGGCCGGGTCAACGCCGCCTACCCCATCGGGGAACTCGAAGGGGGCCGTGGTGGCGCCACGTGCGTCGTCGAGACGCTGCGTGACTGGCTCGGCGTCCGCATCGACCACGTCATGAAGGTCGACTTCGGCGGGTTCGTGGACATCGTCGACGCGCTCGGTGGCGTGTCGATGTACCTCGAGCAGCCACTCTACGACGAGGAGGCCGGGCTGGACCTCGAGGCCGGCTGCGTCGACCTCGACGGCGTCGACTCGCTGGCCTTCGTCCGGGCGCGCCACCTCGACAACGACTTCGGTCGCATGGAACGGCAGCAGCGGTTCGTGACCGAGTTGCGCGATGAACTCGCCAGCGTCGGCGTGTTCGACAACCCGGCCCGGGCCTTCCGGGTCGCCGAAGCCGTCGCACGGGCCGTCGAACTCGACGACTCCCTCACGCTCAACCGCATCCAGCAGTTGGTGCGGGAGCACCTCGCGACCGTCAAGGGCGGCATCGAGGGCAAGGTTCTCACCGGCGCCATCGAGACCATCGACGGCGCGGCCTACGTCGTCGTCGACGAGGAGCGGGCCAAGCAGGAGTTGCGTTGGCTCATGACGGGCGACGACCAGGCCGACGCGTCACCGACCGACGGTGGGGACGACGGCCCGTCCGACGGCCGCCACGATGACGGCAGCGTCGAACCGACGGCCGAGGAGAGCTCGCCCCCGGCGACCGCCGGCACGACGCCCGATCGCAGTGCGAGCTGCCGGTAGCCTCCGCCCGCCACGGGCCACGATGCCCGTGGTGCCGGTCGGACTGGGGCAACGATGCTGAACGCGCTGCTGTTGGCGTTCGCCACCGTGTTCGTGGCCGAACTCGGCGACAAGTCCCAACTGCTCGCACTCTCGCTGGCGTCGCGCTACCGGACCCCGCTCCTGCTGGCCGCCGTCACGACCGCATCGGCGCTGACCATGGCCGCGTCGGTGCTGGTGGGCGCGGCGCTCGGCTCGGCGCTGCCGACGCAGCCCCTGTTGATCGCTGCGGCCCTGCTGTTCCTCTTCTTCGCGGTCCGGACCTGGCGCGAAGATCCAGAGGACGAGGAGGAAGCCGCCGAGTCGGGCGGCGCCGGCGGATTTCTCGCCGTGGTCGCGGGAATCTCGCTGGCCGAACTCGGTGACAAGACGATGGTTGCGGCCCTGGCACTGGCCGCCACGACCTCGGCCTGGGGCGTGTGGATCGGGGGCACGCTCGGCATGGCGTCGGCAGGTGCGCTCGCGGTCCTGGTCGGCAAGGCGCTCTGGCAACGCCTCTCCCCCGACACCGTGCGTCGGGTGTCGGCCGCGCTGTTCGCCGTCATGGGCGTGGTGCTGCTGATCGACGCTTTGCGCTGACGTCCCGGACGGCATCACACCAGCCGGAGCACCAGCCAGGCCAGGCCGACACCCACCACGAGCTGGCCGACCAGGTCGAGACCCAGCACGACGGCCGGACGACGCGACCCGGCCTGCAGCGTCGCGGCGCCATCGACGACCCAGGTCGAGAAGGTCGTCAGCGCCCCACTGAAGCCCGCCCCCACGACGGCGGTCAACCACCAGTCGCCGGGCTGCTCGAACACGACGACCGCGGCGAGCACGACGGCGCCGACGAGGTTGCATGCCGCGATGGCCGCAGCCCGCGCCGCATCGCCCCGTGCCGAGGCGGCCACCACTGCGAGGTGGCGGACCACGGCACCGGTCGCTCCGCCGAGGGCGACGAGCGGCACGCTCCACAGCACCTGCGCCGCGTTCATCCGCCAACCCGCCCGAGGCCGCGGCGGGCCAGCCAGACGCCGGCGGCGAGGCTGCCGAGGCCCCAGGCGACGGCCGCGAACGGGGCGCCGTCGTCGACCAGCAGCGCCAAGGGGACGACGAGCCCCGAGTAGGTGGTGAAGGCACCGAGCCCACCCGTTGCGAGCAGGGGACCGCGTGCGGCCCACCGGGGGTCCTGCCGTGACGCGGCCATCAGCCGTCCCAGCAGGGCGGCGCCGAGGAGGTTCACGAAGACGACCCCCGGCAGGTCCGCGCCCGCGAGCACCACCGCAACCGCGAGGCAGCCCGCCCGCAGCAGCGCCCCGGCGGCACCGCCGATGGCGACGTCACGCAGGACACGACGGTCGGGCGTCGGCGGGGAGGCAGGCACGCCACGACCCTAGTCTGCCGACCACACCCCACCCCGCGAACGGGAGCCCGATGTCGCGTCTGACGGCCCTGCCTGCACGCAACGGCGTACAGGTCCTGATGCTCGACGCCGCGGAGCGGCGCAACGCCCTCGACCTGGCCACGATGCAGGACCTCGTCGCGCAACTGCAGGCCGCCGACGCCGACGAGTCGGTGCGCGCGATCGTGCTCTCCGGCACCGATCCCGCGTTCTGTGCGGGCCTCGACCTCGAGGCCGTCGGGTCCGGCGAACTCGTGCTCGAGGAGGTCGAGGCGCAGGCAGCCGATCCGTGGCGGACGCTGCAGGAGCTCGGCACACCGACGATCGCCGCAGTCAATGGCGCCGCGGTCACCGGCGGCCTCGAACTGGTGTTGTGCTGCGACCTCGCGATCGCCTCGGACCGGGCCCGGTTCGCCGACACGCATGCCCGAGTCGGCATCCATCCCTCCGGAGGGTTGTCGGTGCTGCTGCCGCGGTTCGTCGGACTGCGCGACGCGCTGGGCATGAGCCTGACCGGACGGTTCGTGGCCGCCGACGAGGCCCGGGCGATGGGGCTGGTCAATGCCGTGGTCGAGCACGACGAGTTGCTCCGGACCGCGATCGCGGTCGGCGAGGGAATCGGCGAGACCGACCCGGTCGTGACGGCCGCGCTGATGCAGACCTATCGCGAGCTGTCGGGCGTCCCCCTCGCCGATGCGCTCCAGCGGGAGCGTGAACGCGGGCGGGGGCTCGCGGTCGACGCCGGCGCCGTCGAGGCACGACGTGCCGGCGTGATCGAGCGGGGGCGCGGCCAGCTGTAGCCGTCGGCGGTGGGTCGTCGCGCCCCGCGTCGAGGACGCGACACCTCGTGGTGCGAGGTGGTCCGCAAAGGTCCCATCAGAGCGGGGCACTGCGGCGTA
>JBBDSX010000184.1:0-4191 GCA_040904725.1 Egicoccus sp. | reverse complement strand
GTCATGCCGTGGAAGGCGTTGGTGAAGCCGATGACGCGGTCACGGCCGGTCACCTTGCGGGCCAGCTTCATGGCGGCCTCGACGGCGTTGGTGCCGGTCGGGCCGGGGAACTGCACCTTCCAGTCGCCCATGCCGCGCGGCTCGAGGATCACCTCGTTGAAGCGGGCGAGGAACCGTTCCTTGGCCGGCGTGTAGGTGTCGAGGCTGTGGACCACCGCGTCGCTGCGCAGGTAGTCGATGACCGCCTCCTGCATCGCGGGGGCGTTGTGGCCGTAGTTGAGCGCGCCGGCGCCGGCGAAGAAGTCGATGTAGCGGCGGCCCTCCGTGTCCCAGACCTCCGAGCCGCGGGCCCGCTCGAACGTGGCGGGCCAGGAGCGGCAGTAGGACCGGACCTGCGACTCGTGCTGATCGATGATCGCGTTCACGGTGTTCCTTGACGTATTCGGGGATGAGGTGGACGTTTTCGGGGGTGGCGGCGCAGGGGGTACCGCGTTCCGCCAGGGGGACCGGCATGACGCCGTCAGTCGGCGCGTAGCGGTCCGATGCGCAGCTCGACTTCGGGTTCGTGATCGCCGGCCTCGGTGGGGAAGACGTCCGCTGCGAAGCGTTCGTCTTCCGCGCAGTCGACGCCGAGATGGGCGGCCGTGCCGCGGAACAGCGCCAGCGAGGCAGCGTTCGACGGCGTCACGGTGGCGGTGAGCCAGCGGGCGTCGCGGTTGCCCGGTTGGTCGATGAAGGCGAGCAGCAGGCGCCGGCCGAGGCCGCGCCCCTGCTGCGAGCCGGCGACCGCGACCTGCCAGACGAACGCGCAGGCGGGGTCGGTCGGCGGCCGGTGGCCGACGACGAAGCCGACGACCTCGTCGCCGTCGGTCGCCACGACCGCCGAGTCGGCGAAGTCGGTGCACCACATCAGGTAGGCATAGGGCGAGTTGAGATCGAGCGACCCACTGTCACGCGTCAACCGCCACAGGCCCGCAGCATCTGCGGCTGCGGGAGCGCGGAACGTGATCAGATCGGTCATCACAACCGCTGAGCGGCCCGGGCCGCGGCGCATGGCGCAACGGTCGACCGGGTGGGGCCTCGGACTGGCCCCGCCAACGAAAACTCACCTCCAGGTGCACTCGCCAGTGACACCACGCCTGGAACGCGTCTGCGTCCCCGGTCGTGGTGCGGTCATCACCGTACGTGGCACCCCCGGGGGGAGCGCAAGCTACGGGCACCGGACGAACGACCGGTCACCCGGGTTGCGTGCCCAACGGCCATGGACTATATAGGCGTCCCCGACGCCGCCTCATCCGGGTTCCTGGGCCAGGTCGAGCAAGCGGTCGACCAACTGCGGGTAGCTGATCCCTTCGGCGTCCCACAACCGGGGGAACATCGAGTTGGGCGTGAACCCCGGGATGGTGTTGATCTCGTTGACCAGCAGTTCCCCCTCGGCCGTGAGGAAGAAGTCGACGCGGGCCATGCCGGTGCACCCGATCGCCCGATAGGCCTCGCGCGAGAGGTGGTCGATGCGCTCGGCGATGTCCGCCGGGATCTCGGCGGGCACGACCAGTTCCGAGTCGTCGAGGTACTTCGCCTCGAAGTCGTAGAACTCGTGCGACGGCCGGATCTCGCCGGGCGCGGTGACCTCGATGTCCTCGTTGCCGAGGACGCCGACCTCCAACTCGCGGGGTGCGGTGAACCCCTGCTCGACGATCGCGACGTCGTCGTAGCCGTAGGCCTCGGCCAGCGCCGCCTCGAGTTCGTCGGGTGACGTGACGCGGCCGATTCCGATCGAGGACCCCTGACGGGCCGGCTTCACGAACCAGGGGTAGGGCAGCTGGTCTTCGAGCGTCCCCGTCACCAGCGAGGGATCAGCGTCCCAACGCCGACGGTGGACGCTGACGTAGGGGCCCTGCGGCAGGCCGCGGGCGGCGAACGCCGCCTTCATCGCGCCCTTGTCGATCCCGATCGACGACGCGGTCACGTCGGCGCCGACGTAGGGCACGCCGACGGTGGCGAGCAGGCCCTGGACCGTGCCGTCCTCGCCCCACGGGCCGTGCAGGACCGGGAAGACGACGTCGACACGACCGACCACCTTCGCAGTCCCACCGTCCTCGTCGACCTGGACGAGCCGCGCACCGTCCTTGCTCCCGACGAGCGCGACGGTGGGTCCGGCATCGACGACCTCGGGCAGTGCGCGCCCGGCACGGGGCTGGATCACGCCGTCGGTCAGCGTCCAGCGGCCATCGCGGGTGATGCCGACCGGGACCACCTCGTAGCGGTCGCGGTCGATGGCGCCGAGGACGGAGCGGGCCGACAGGCACGAGACCTCGTGTTCCGAGGACCGACCTCCGTACAGCAGCATCACTCGTTTCACCGTTGGCTCCTTGTCGTCAGGTCGGCAGCGGCCGTCAGGGCCCGCTGCACGTCGTCGACCAGATCCTGCTCGTCCTCGATACCGACTGCCAGCCGGATCGTGCCCGGTCCGAGCCCGGCCGCGGTGAGCGCGGCGTCGTCGAGTTGGCGGTGGCTGGTCGAGGCCGGATGCAGCACCAGGCTGTGCGTGCCGCCCAACGACGCCGCCCGTGCGAAGACGTCGCAGGCGTCGGCGAACGCCTCGGCCGAGGCGCGGTCGGGCAGGTCGAACGAGAGCACCCCGCCATGACCGCGCCCGCCGAACAGCACGTCCGCCAGTGCGTGCTGCGGATGCCGTTCGAGCCCCGGGTAGCGGACGTCGGCGACGGCCTCGGACGCGGCCAGGGCACGGGCCACCGCCAGGGCGTTCGCGCTGGAAGCGCGCATCCGCAGCGGCAGGGTCTGGATGCCACGGATGACCAGCCACGCCTCGAACGGCCCGAGGGACGCGCCGAGTTCGACCGTGTGGTGGCGCACCGCGGCCACGACCTCGGTGTCGGCGGCAACCACGCCGGCGACCACGTCACCGTGGCCGGCGAGGTACTTCGTGGCCGACTCGACCACCGCGGTCGCGCCGAGTTCGTACGGACGGCACAGCCACGGCGAGGCGAAGGTGTTGTCCACGACCAGCGGCACGCCGCGATCGCGGCAGACCTCGGCCATGCAGGCGAGGTCCGCGACGGCCGTGGACGGGTTCGCCAGGGTCTCGACGTACACCAGGGTGTGCTCGTCGGTCAACGCCGCACGGACGTCGTCGGCGGCCAGCAGGTCGGCGTGGTCGACGGCCCAACCGGACTCGGTCGCCATCCGCTGCAGCAACGCCCAGGTGCCGCCGTACAGGCGCGAGGTCGACAGGATGCGGCCGCTGCCGCGCAGCACCGACAGCACCGAGTGGATCGCGGCGGTGCCCGAGGCCGACGCCCAGGCCGCCGGGGCCTCGTGCAGCGACGCGACCAGACCGTGGAGGGTGGTCGCGGTCGGGTTGTCGTAGCGGCCGTAGACGTAGCCGGGCGTGCCGTCGGTCAGCAGGTCGCCGACGTCCGCCGAGGTCGGCATCGCCCAGGTCGCCGACGGCCAGATCGCCGGACCGACCGGCTTCTGCGTGACCTCGGGGACGATCGCGGCCCCCTGGACGGCGCGGGTCGCGAAGCCGCCGCTCGGGCGGGGCAGGGTGGGTTCCATGCGGCGCGCCAGACGTCGAGATGGCCGTTTCGGCGCAGCCTAGCGACGGGTCATGGAACGTTTCCGTCCCGGCATGGTGGGCTCCGGGGGGAGGTATCCGGTCGTCCCACCTGACTAGGGTGCCGCGTCACGTGAGCCGGAGTGGCGTCGACGCCCTCCAACGAGCATCGGAGACCACCGTGGCCCAGATCGACTTCGACGGACGTGTCGCCATCGTCACCGGTGCTGGTGGCGGCCTCGGGCGCAGCCACGCGCTGCTGCTGGCCAGCCGCGGCGCCAAGGTCGTGGTCAACGACCTCGGTGGCAACCGCGCCGGCGAGGGCGGCGGGTCCGAGATGGCCGACCGGGTGGTCGCCGAGATCGTCGAGGCCGGTGGCGAAGCCGTCGCCAACTACGACGGGGTGCACACCTGGGAGGGCGGCGAGTCGATCGTGAAGACCGCCATCGACGCGTTCGGCCGCCTCGACATCGTGGTCAACAACGCCGGCATCCTGCGCGACGTCTCCTTCGCCAAGCTGGAGCAGGCGCAACTCGACCTCGTGCTCAAGGTCCACCTCTACGGCGGCTTCCACGTCGCCCGCGCCGCCTGGCCGCACCTGCGCGAGCAGG
>JBBDSX010000183.1:0-4297 GCA_040904725.1 Egicoccus sp. | reverse complement strand
GACGTCGTCGAGCCCCAGGGCATCGACCGGACCACGGCGCGTGCGATCGTCGACGAGGCGTTGGCCGGCGTGGAGGACGCGGCCACCTGGCTGTCGTCGGAGAAGGCCGAGGATCTGCTGCGGGCCTACGGCGTGCCGCTGGCACGCTCGCGCGTCGTCGGCAGCGCCGAGGAAGGCGCGCAGACCCAGGCCGAATTCGGCACACCGGTCGCGGTGAAGGTCGCGGCACCGATCCACAAGACCGACGTGGGCGGCATCGAACTCGGGCTCGACTCGCCCGAGGAGGTCGCCGACGCGATCGGACGCATTCGCCAATCGCTCATCGACGCCGACCTGGCCGAGCACGCCGACGCATTCCTGATCCAGGAGATGGTCGGTGACGGCCTCGAGATGGTGGTCGGCGTGACCCACGACCCGTCGTTCGGCCCGATCGTCATGGCCGGCATGGGCGGCACGCTCGTCGAACTGCTGCGCGACGTCAGCGTGCGGATCACGCCGCTGACCGACATGGACGTCGAGGACATGCTCGCCGACCTGCGCATGGCGCCGTTGCTGACCGGCTACCGCGGTGCCCCGCCGGCCGACGTGATGGCGCTCAAGGACCTGCTCCACCGCATCAACGCCATGGTCGAGGACCTGCCCGAGGTCGCCGAACTCGACCTCAACCCGGTCTTCGTCCGGCCCGACGGGCAGGGCGTCGTCGCCGTCGACGTCCGCCTCAAGCTGCAGGCGAACTGATCCGCTACGTGGGCACCTCGATACTCACACGGGTGCCCGCGCAACCACCACCTCGTCGGCGCACCGCAGCATGGCCGCGACGGCGCGCTCGACGTCCTCCTCGTCGGTCGCCCAGTTCGAGACCGAGATGCGCATCAGGCGCCGGTCACGCCAGGTCGTGCCGCTGACGTAGGCCGTGCCGTCCCGCTGGACGGCCGCGACGACGTCGTCGTTGAACCGATCCGGGTCGAGTCCAGCCGGTGGCAGCCAACGCACCAGCACCTGGTTGAAGACCACCTCGTTGACCACCTCGGCCGAGCCGCTCCCGGCGAGGGCGGCCGCGAACCGGCCGGCGAGGCCGCTCGTGCGCTGCACCAGGTCGGCGACCCCCTGCCGTCCGAGCGAGCGGACGGCCGCGTACACCCCGACGCCACGGGCGCGGCGGGAGAACTCCGGGTTGTAGTCCATGGCTTCGCGCAGCTCGCCGTCGCCCTGCACGAGGTAACCGGCACGGACGCTCATCGCCGCCCGGTGCGCGGCGGGGTGGCGGCAGATCGCGATGCCGCAGTCGTAGGCGACGTTGAGCAGCTTGTGGCCGTCCGTGGACCAGGAGTCGAGGCGGGGCAGGCCGCCGACCAGATCGGCGTGCGCCGGCGATGCCAGGGCCCACAGGCCGACGGCCCCGTCGACGTGGACCCAGGTCGGGTGCCCGCGTCCCCGGTGCTCGTCCGCGGCGTCTGCCACCTCCGTGAAGGCGTCGAACGCGCCGGTGTTGACGTTGCCGGCCTCGGCGCAGACGATCGTCGGCCCCTCGACGCCGGCCAGGACCCGCCGCAGGTCGGCAGGGTCCAGACGATCCTCGTCGTCGCAGGCGACCTCGACGATGGCTCGCTCACCGAGGCCCAGGAACCGCAACGCACGGCCGATGGTCGCGTGTCTGCCGGTCTTGGCCACGACAGAAACGCGTGGGGCTCCGTTGAGGCCGTCCCTCTCCACGTCCCAGCCGACGTCCCGCAGCACCTGGTCACGGGCGGCGGCGAGGCAGGTGAAGTTGGCCATCTGCCCACCGGTGACCAGACCGACCGAGCTCGAGTCGGGCAGCCCGAGCAGCTCGACCAGCCATCGGGTGGCGACCTCCTCGACGATGCTGACACCCGGAGTCGGGGCGTACAGGCCCGCGTTCTGGTCCCAGGTGGAGACCAGCAGTTCCGCGCCGTACGCCGCAGGGAGCAGGCCCCCGATGACGAACCCGAAGTAGCGGCCGGACCGGTGCGCGGTGATGAACGGCTCGAGGCCCGCGGCGAGGTCGCGGACGACGTCCGCCGCCGGCGTGCCCCCTTCGGGCAGCGGGGCGTCCACGACGGCCCGGATCTCGTCCGGTGTCGTGTCCGGATACACCCGCCGGTCCGCCAGGCCACCGAGGTAGGACCGTGCGGCCCGGACCGCCTCGTCGAGCACGCCGTCCCACTCGTCATCGATGCGCACGTCCGCCCCCTTCTCTTCCCGACCCCGCCGACCGATGGTGTCACGACCTCGACCCGAGGGCCAGTGCCCGTGCCGGGCGCGTACCCTCCCGCGTCGTCGCCGTCAGCGCTGGAGGTCGCGTGTCGCGCATCGATCAACTGCTCGCCGCGGGCACCACGTACTCGTTCGAGTTCTTCCCGCCCCGCACCGACGCGGGCGAGGCGAAGCTACGCGCGGCCCTCGACGAACTCGAGCCGTTGCGGCCGTCGTTCGTGTCGGTGACCTACGGCGCCGGCGGCTCGACCCGCGAACGCACGCACCAGATCGTGGTCGACATGCTGGACCGCACCACGATGACGCCGATGGCGCACCTGACCGCGGTCAACCACACGCGGGCGGAGCTGGCGGAGATCCTGGAGCGCTACCGCCAGGCCGGCGTGCAGAACATCCTCGCACTGCGCGGCGATCCGCCGGCCGACGAAGCCGAGGCGTTCTGGGAACTCGAACGAGCCAACGACCTGGTCGAGTTGGCCCGCGAGATCGGTGGTGGCCAGTTCGCCCTGGGCGTGGCCGCACATCCCGAGGGGCATCCGGCGTCCGACGACCTCACGACCGACCGGCGTCACCTCGCCACGAAGCTGACGGCCGCGGACTTCGGGGTGACGCAGTTCTTCTTCGACGTGGACGACTACCTCGCCATGGTCGACGAGGTGTGCGGCCACGGCTGCGACACCCCGATCGTCGCGGGCGTGATGCCGGTGACCAACGTGCGCCAGATCGAACGCTTCGCGCAGTTGTCCGGCGCCGCCTTTCCGGCCGACCTCGCCGACCGCCTCCACGCCGCCGAGCACGACCCCGACGAGGTGGCACGCATCGGCGTCGACGTGGCCACGGCGTTGTGCCAGCGACTCCTGGACGCCGGCGCCCCGGGTTTGCACTTCTACACGCTCAACAGCAGCACGGCGACGCGCGAGATCTACACCAACCTCAACCTGCCGGTCGCCCACCCGTAGAGGTCGCGTCCCGCGATGTCACGGCGCCCACCTGGCCGCGGAACCAGGCGATGGTGCGCTCGAGTCCGTCGTGCAGGCCCACGTTCGGTTCCCAGCCCAGTTCGCGTCGGGCGATGGTGATGTCGGGCCGACGGACCTCGGGATCGTCGACCGGCCGCTCGGTGTCCACCAGGTTCGGCTCGGACCCGGGCGCGGCGATGTCGGCGATGATCCCGGCCAACTCGCGGATCGACACCTCGTGTGGGTTCCCGAGGTTGACCGGGTCGCAGTAGTCGGACACGAGCAGCCGCAGGATGCCGTCGATCAGGTCGTCGACGTAGACGATCGAGCGGGTCTGCGCGCCGCCGCCGTGCACGGTGATCGGCTCACCGCGCAGCGCCTGGGCGATGAAGGTCGGGACCGCCCGACCGTCGTCGATCCGCATCCGCGGGCCCTGGCAGTTGAAGATCCGCACGACCCGGACGTCGACGCCGTGGGTGCGGTGGTAGGCGTAGGTCATGGCCTCGGCGAACCGCTTCGCCTCGTCGTAGACGCCGCGCGGGCCGATCGGGTTCACGTGCCCCCAGTACGTCTCGGGCTGCGGGTGGACCTGTGGGTCGCCGTAGACCTCTGAGGTCGAGGCGAGCAGGAACCGGGCGCCCTTCTCCTTGGCCAGACCGAGGGCGTTGTGGGTGCCGAGGGAGCCGACCTTCAGCGTCTGGATCGGCAACTTCAGGTAGTCGACCGGGGAGGCGGGCGAGGCGAAGTGCAGGATCGCGTCGACGGGGCCGGGAACATGGAGGAAGTTGGTCACGTCGTAGTGGACGAAGGTGAATCCGTCGTGCCCGAACAGGTGCTCGAGATTGTCGAGGCTGCCGGTGACCAGGTTGTCGAGCGCGGTGACGCGCGCCCCGCCCTCGAGCAGTGCCGTGCACAGGTGCGAGCCAAGGAACCCCGCGCCGCCGGTGACGACCACGTGACGACCGTCGACCGAGTCGAACTCGTGCACGTCTTCCTCCTCCCGATGACCACTGCCATGCTGACCAGGGTGAACTGGCCCGTTCGTGGCCGTTTGTCCGGCCCCGTCGACACTACCCTCGGAGGCTGCGCCCGACGGGCGACTG
>JBBDSX010000182.1:0-4327 GCA_040904725.1 Egicoccus sp. | reverse complement strand
CGCGCCGAGACCATCCTGCACGAGATGGCGCACATGTGGTTCGGCGACCTCGTGACCATGCGGTGGTGGGACGACCTGTGGCTCAACGAGTCGTTCGCGACGTTCATGGCCGTGCTCGCCCAGGCGAACGCGACCCGCTGGACCAACGCGTGGGTCACCTTCCTCGACGCCGAGAAGGCGTGGGCGAAGATGCAGGACCAGCTTCCGTCGACCCACCCCGTCGCCGACCAGATGCCCGACGTCGAGTCCGTGCACCAGAACTTCGACGGCATCACCTACGCCAAGGGCGCGTCCGTCCTCCGACAGCTCGTTGCCTACGTCGGTCAGGACGAGTTCCTGGCCGGGGTGCGCGACTACTTCGAACGCCACGCCTGGGGTAACACCGACCTGAGCGACTTCCTCGCCGCGCTCGAGCGGGCCAGCGGTCGTGACCTCGCCGCCTGGCGCGACGAGTGGCTGCTGACCACCGGCGTCAACACGCTTGCGCCCGAGATCGAGGTCACCGACGACGGCACCTACACCGACGTCACCATCGTGCAGTCGGCGCCCGCGCCCACGTGGCACGGCCTGCCGGGCGTGCCGACGAGCGACCCGGTCCTGCGGCGCCACCGCGTCGCGGTCGGCGTCTACCGCCGCACCGACGAAGGGCTGGTCCGCGACCAGCGCATCGAACTCGACGTCGAGGGCGAGCGCACGCCGGTCAAGGACCTCGTTGGCGTGACCGCCGGCGAGGTACTGCTGCTCAACGACGACGACCTCACCTATGCCAAGGTCGAGATCGACCCCGCCAGCACCGAGGTGCTGACCCGCGACCTGCAGCACCTGGTCGATCCGCTGGCTCGGGCGCAGGTCTGGTCGTCGAGCTGGGACATGGTCAGAGACGCGCGGCTGCCCTCGCGGCGCTACGTGGATCTCGTGATCAGCAACGTCGCCTCGGAGACCGAGGTCGGGGTCATGCAGCGGCTGCTGCTGCGGGCCGCCGGCGCCGCCGAGCGCTACGGCGATCCGGCCAACCGACAGGCACTGCTCGCCCGGCTCGCCAACCATGCCCGCGAACTGCTGCCGGCCCTCACGCCGGGCGGCGACCACCAGCTCGCCGTGCTGCGCCACTGGGCCATGACCGCCCGCGCCGACCAGGCCCAGCTCGCCGACGTCGGCCGACTCCTCGACGGCGAGCTGACGTTCGAGGGTGTCGAGCTCGACACCGACCTGCGATGGCACCTGTTGCTGTGTCTGGCCCGCGCTGGCGAGGTCGACGAGGATCGCATCGCCGCCGAACTCGCTCGCGACGACACCGATCTCGGCCATCGGCACGCGGCGACGGCCCGGGCCGTCCGCCCGGACGTGCGGGCGAAGGAGGCCGCCTGGTCGCGCCTGCTCGAGGACACCACGCTGTCGCACACCGTGTCCCGCCACGTCTGGGGCGGCTTCAACCAGCTCGACCAGGCCGAGTTGCTGGCCCCGTTCACGTCGCGCTACTTCGAGGTGCTCGACCCGGTCTGGCGCGAACGGTCGCTCGACTGGGCACTCGAGTTCTCCGAGGGGATGTTCCCCCACTGGGCGGCATCGGACGATCTGCTCGCCACGGTCGATGCCACCCTCGAGCGCGACGACCTGCCACGGCCGTTGCGGCGGGTGCTACTCGAGCAGCGCGACACCCTCGTGCGCACGATCGCCGCTCGGACGCTCGACGCCGAAGCCTGAGAGGAGCCACCCGTGGACCTGACCGTTTTCGACCAGTTGACGCAGGCCAACGCCGCCTACGCGTCGGGGGGCCGTCACCGCGACGTGTCGGTGCGCCCCGCACGCCAACTGGCCGTGCTGACCTGCATGGACGCGCGGATCGACGTCTTCGCCGCCCTCGGGCTCGAGGTCGGGGACGCGCACGTCATCCGCAACGCCGGCGGGCGGGTCACGGAGGACGCGCTGCGCTCGCTGACGCTGTCCGCCGCCCTTCTCGGTGTCCGTTCGCTGGTCCAGATCACCCACACCGACTGTGGTGTGCGCGACCCCGAGGGCGACATCGGCACACGGCTGCTCGACGCCATGGGGCGCACGCCGCAGCGGCAGGACTGGCACACCTTCGACGACCCGCATGGCGCGCTGCAGTCCGACGCCGCGCTCCTCGCGAACTGGCCGGACCGGCCCGACGCCTTCGGGCTGGCGGGGTACGTCTTCGACGTCACGACCGGCGTCCTCGAGGAAGTCGTCGCGCCGCACGCCGTGCCGGCGCCCTGACGGCGGGCCGACGTGACGCGTGATCCGTATGGCGACGACGTCCTCAGCGACCCGACGGCCCACCGTCGCGTGGTGCCGAACGTCACGGTCCGCCGCGGCCTGCTGGTCGAGGCCGACGGTGGCTTCGTCGGCGAGGTGATCGGGGCGAGTGCGCGCGAGGTCGTGCTGCGCGACCGGCGCGGCCGCGAGCGGCGGTTCTCGCTCGAACCGGGACTGTTCCACGTCGACGACCGGCAGGTGCGGCTGGTGCTCCCGGCACGGGCGGCGCCCGCCACGCCGGACGCGCCACCGGTGACCAACAGCGGGTCGGTGGCGGTCACCGACCACCGGGCCCGCGTCGCCCGCGCCAGCCGCATCCTGGTCGAAGGCGTCCACGACGCCGAACTGGTCGAGCAGGTCTGGGGCCACGACCTCCGCGTCGAGGGCGTCGTGGTCGACGTGCTGCACGGCGCCGACGACCTCGAGGCGGTCGTCCGCGACTTCGCACCCGGCCCGCAGCGCCGCCTCGGCGTGCTGCTCGATCACCTCGTCGGCTCCACGAAGGAGTCGCGGCTGGCGGCTGCGGTCCGGCATCCCGACGTGCTGGTGACCGGTCATCCGTTCGTCGACGTGTGGCAGGCCGTGCGTCCCGAGGTGATCGGCATCGAGGCGTGGCCGCAGGTGCCGATGGGCGAGGACTGGAAGACCGGCGTGGCGACGCGCCTCGGGTTCCCCGACCACCAGGAGTTGTGGCGGCGCATCCGGACCTCGGTCACGACCTGGCGCGACCTCGACCGCTCACTGATCCGGGCGGTCGAGGAACTCATCGACTTCGTGACCGTGCCGGAGGCGTCCTGAGCACGGCCCGCGCGGGTACGGCGACCCGGACCCGGCCGCCCCGACCAACCACCGCTACCTCGAGGGGCAGCGTCTCTACGTTGCGACCTGCCGACCGCGCGAGCGCGCCTCGTTCGTCGTCGACGATCCAACTCACTCCGGCGACCACGAGCAGCACGCCCGACGTTCGCGGGAACAGCCCCGATCGGTGGGCGAGATAGCCCAGGGGCAGCAACCACAGGCCGGCTCGATCCGGCTGTCCCATGGCATGACCCGCAGCTCGTGCTTTCGGCCGAGCCGGGTCAGGCGGCCCCACACGCGGCCCTCAGTCGACCTGGGGGTAGACCTCCGGGGTGTAGGTCGAGCCGGGGTGCCACATCAGCCACTCGTTGTTCGAGAAGTCGGCGGCAGCACGCAGCTGTTCGCGCACCTGCTGCGGTCGGTCCCACGCGCGGTAGGGCGTGTCCTCGAGCCACGGCACGACCCGTGCCCGCTTGTCGGAGGTCGCCTCGTTCCAGACCTTGAGCGCCTCCGAGATGATGTCGTAGGGCTGACGGTTCGGGTCCTCCACCCCGTACTCCCACGGACCCCAGTGCGACGGGTAGAGCATCGGCGCGACGTAGTCGAGGTGGTCGGCCATCCCCTGGATGTCCTGACCGATCTGGGTCGGACGGTCCACGGCGATGCCGTAGACGGAGGCACCGTGCACGATCCCGTAGGGCTCGAGCCGTTCGTCGGCCTGCCGGGCGAAGTCGACGATCGCTTCCTCGGGCGTGGTCGTCAGCCCGGGCACCGTGTAGTTGTCGATGCCCTCGGGGCGGCGGATGTAGTCCCACAGGATGTGATCGACCCCGGCGCGTGCCGCTTCCTCGGCGATGTCGAGGTTGTAATCGATCACCTCCGGGTGGGTGAAGTTGGAGAAGCCGTCGTAGGAGCCGCGGTAGTAGTCCTGCCCATCGTTGTCCTGGATGACCCAGTCGCGGCGTCCGTTCGCCCAGGCCCACGGCGCCAACGTCGGGTCCGCGAAGGCCACGATCCGGCCGATCACCGGCACGCCGTCCGCATGCAGGTCGGCGACCACCTGCTCGAGGTCCAGCGGGCCCTTGACCGCGTCGATCTCGTTGGCGAGTTCGATCTCGGAGACGTAGCCGAGGTGGCCGCCCTCGTCCTTGAGGTCGATCTGCACGGCGTTGATCTTGCCGTCCTCGATCATCTGCAGCATGTCGCCGCGCAGCTCGGGGTTGTTCCACGCCCACCAGGCGGCGTGCACGGC
>JBBDSX010000181.1:0-4350 GCA_040904725.1 Egicoccus sp. | reverse complement strand
CATCACCGACCTGATCACCACGCCCGGCCTGATCAACCTCGACTTCGCCGACGTGCGCACGGTCATGAAGGACGCGGGCAGCGCGCTGATGGGCATCGGCAAGGCCCGGGGCGACTCGCGCTCGCTCGAGGCGGCCCAACTCGCGATCTCGTCGCCGCTGCTCGAAGCCTCCATCGACGGTGCCCGCGGCGTGCTGCTGATGCTCGCCGGTGGCAGCGACCTCGGCCTGTTCGAGGTCAACGAGGCCGCCGACGTGATCACCAAGGCGGCGCACCCCGACGCCAACATCATCTTCGGCGCCGTCATCGACGACTCGCTCGGCGACGAGGTCAAGGTCACCGTCATCGCCGCCGGCTTCGACAAGTTCGAAAACGGGGCGGCCACCGCCACCCCGGCCGCCGTCGCCGCAGCCGCCGACGACCCGACGGTCACGCTGCTGCCCGATGCGGACGACGACGAGGACGAGGAGGACGACGTCTTCCGGCCCAGCCGCCCCGAATCGGCCCCCGCGCTGGTCGTCGACGACGCCGAGGACGCCGACGACGACCTCGACGTGCCGTCGTTCCTCCGCTGACGCCGTCCGACATGTCCGTGCTCGTGCTCGACGTCGATCTCGGCGCCGGCGTGGGGGCGTGGTTCACCGGTCGTGACCGCGAGGCCCCCGCCCGCGCCGTCGGTGCGCCGGGCAACCTCTCGCACCGGCGGCCGCACCTGCCGTCGCTGCTGGCCGCCGACCGGGCCGAGGTCGGCCGACGCATCGGCCACCCGCCCGACCGCTGGGTCACCATGCACCAGGTCCACGACGCCCGGGTGGGCGTGGGGGGGGGCGCCGACGTCCTGGTCACGACGCAGGTCGACCGGCCGCTGGCCGTCTCCACGGCCGACTGCATCCCCGTGCTGTTCGCGGGTGGGCACGCGGTCGCCGCGGCACATGCCGGACGCAAGGGCGTGCAGACCGGGGTCGTCCCGGCCGCGCTACAGGCGATGGCAGACCTCGGCGACGCCCCCGGCGAGGTCAGGGCCGTCGTCGGTCCGGCCATCGGCGGGTGCTGCTACGAGGTCCCGGCCGCCATGCACGACGAGGTGGTTGCCGACCATCCGGCGGCTGCGGCCCGCACGACCTGGGACACCCCGGCGCTCGACCTGCCGGCTGCCGTGACCGCGCAACTCGCTGCGGCCGGGGTCGGCGAGGTGGTCAACGTCGACACCTGCACGCGCTGCGACCCACAGCAGCGCTGGTTCAGCCACCGCGCCGACCCCGGAACGGGGCGACAGTTCGGCCTCGTCGTTCGGCAGGGCGCGGCATGACCAGCATGCCGTCCATCGCCGGTCTCGAGGAGCGGATCGAACGCGTCCGTCGCCGGCTCGCCACCGCTGCCGAGGCCGCGGGTCGCCAACCCGCCGACGTCCGACTGATTGCGGTGACCAAGACCCATCCACCCGAGGTCGCGCGTGCGGCCGTGGCCGCGGGCGTGGACGAGTTGGGCGAGAACCGGGTCCAGGAACTGACCGCCAAACTGCGGCTGGTCCCCGGGGCGCGCTGGCACCTGGTCGGGCCACTGCAGCGCAACAAGGTCAAGGACGTGGTCGGGCACGCGCTGCTCGTCCACAGCCTCGACCGTCGATCGCTGGCCGACGCACTCTCGAAGCGTGCGCGCAGCCAGGGCGTCGTCCAGCGTGTGCTCGTGCAGGTCAACGTCGCCGACGATCCGGACAAGCACGGGTGCCGGTTCGACGAAGCACTCGACCTGGTCGCCTACGCTCGCGACCTGCCGCACCTGGCGGTCGAAGGACTCATGACGATCCCGCCCCTCCCGGGCGATGGCGTCGAGGCGTCCGAGGCCGCCCGGCCCCATTTCGCCGCGCTGCGCGACCTGCGCGATGCGGCACGAGCAAGGTTTCCGGAGGTCGTGCACCTCTCGATGGGCATGTCCGCCGACCTCGAGGCGGCCGTGGCCGAGGGGGCGACGATGATCCGGATCGGAACGGCGCTGTTCGGCCCCCGCACGTCGGGACCGTGGCGCCCACAGGAGGTAGGCACATGAGCAGCGGCATGTGGAACCGCACGCTGATCTACCTCGGGCTGAAAGAAGAGCCCGAGGAGGACTTCGAGATGGTCGCCCCGGAGGAGGCCAACGGGGGGACCAGCGACGGCACGCCGGAGCGGTTCGTCCCCGAGGACGACCCCCACGCCGAGCACGCCGCGCCGCGTCGCTCTGCGGGCGGATCGCGCGGTGCCGCCGACGAACCGCATCCGTCGCGGGGCCGACCGTCCGTTCCCGACGACGACACCGTCCGACCCCTGCGGGGTGCCGATGGCGGGGACGTCCGGGTCCGCCCGGTGTCCGCCTTTCCCCAGGGTGCCCGGCAGGGCAGCCAGCCCGCTCGCGCCGCGGTGGTCGAGATCACCGGGTTCGACGACGTCCCCGCCATCGGCTCGCGGTACCGCACCGGTCAGGCCGTGCTGTTCGACCTCTCGCGTGCCGAGGCTGCCGAGGCCCGCCGCGTCGTCGACTTCGTCTCGGGCCTGACCTACGCGCTGCGCGGCCGGCTTACGAAGGTCGGCACCCGCGCCTTCCTGCTGGTACCCGACGGGGTCCACCTGCCCGCCGAGGAACGCCGCCGCCTCGATGACCTCGGCTACCGCATCTCGGCCAGCGCCCAAGGCTGACCTTTCAAGGCTGACTCGTGATCACCCTCCTGCTGCAGATCTTCCTCATCGTGCTGCTCGCCCACGTCATCTTCTCGTGGGTGCCGCGACCGCCCGAGCCCCTGATGCCGCTGGTCCTGGGCGTGCGCCGGGTCGTCGAACCCGTTGCCGCGCCGCTGCGCCGGATGATCCCGCCACTGCGCATCGGCGGCATCGCGCTCGATCTGTCGATCATCCTGTTGTTCGTCATCGTCCGCGTGCTGATGTCCGTCACGAGCCGGCTGGGCATCTAGCCCTGGGCCGTAGCACCGACAACGAGGGAGTCGCCGTGGCCCTGCGTCCCGAGGACCTGGTCAACTACCAGCTCAAGAAGGCCGTGCGCGGCTACAGCACCGAGCAGGTCGACGAGCTGCTCGATCAGATCGCCGATCAGATCGAGCGCAGCGACCGCGAACTCGACGAACTGCGCGAACGGGTCCGCGACACCGAGGCCCGCCTGGCCGAGGCGCTCGAGAACGAGAGCGCGATCCGTCGCACCGTGGCCGCGACCGAAGGCGTCGCCGAGCGGGCCCTGCAGGAGGCCCGCGAACAGGCCGACGAACTGCGCGAGGCCTGCGAGGCCGAGGTGCGGGCGCAGCTCGAGGCCGCCGAGGCCGAGGCCGCCCGGATCGTCGACGAGGCGCGCGAACAGGCCGACCGCCGCCTCGCCGATGCCGAGCGCAGTGCCGACGGCGTCGAGGACCGCGCCATGCGCATCATCGAGGCCGCCGAGGCCGAGGCCCAGTCCGAACTGCGCGCCGCGCGCGAGCAACGGGGGGCCATCGAGATCCGCCTCGATGCCCTGCGGGCGCTCGCCGACCGCAACCGCGCCGTCTACGAGCAGCACCTGCTGGCCCAACTCGACCAGTTGCGCTTGCTCGACGGCGCACCGGGCGTCGCACTCGACTACGTCCCGCCCGTCGAGCCTCCGCCCGTCCTGGGCGTCGACGCGCCCGTGCCCGACGACGCCGACGCGTCCGTGCCCGACGACGCCGACGGTGACCTCGACGACGAGGATCTCCCGGCCGACGAACCTGACCGCTCGGCCTTGCCCGACGCCGTCGGCCCACTAGGTTCCCCGCCGGAGCCGTCGTGGTACCACCAGGGGGATGACCGGTGATCCTGCTCAGCCTCGTCCTCGTCATCGCCGCCGCCGTGCTGTTGGTGGTCGGCTGGTTCCAGGATGGCCTGTCGCTGATCTACCTCGCGATCGGGTCCTGCCTGCTGGCGATGCTGTTGCTCGGCGCGAGCGTGATGTTGCGCCGCCGCAACGCGCCGGCCCCCGCCAGGCGGCCCACCGGTCCGGCGTCGGCGGCCGCGGTGCCGGCCTCGGCGGACGATGACAGCGCCACCACGACCGCTTCCCGTCGCACCGCGGTCGTCCGTCGGCCGGTCGAGGACACGGCGGTTGACCACGCCGACGCTGTCGCGGACGCTGGCCCGGACGCAGCCGACGATCCCTCGACCGAGACAACGGCGCCGGAGGAACCGGTCGATCCGCTGGCCGACATCCGCGGGCTCGGCCCGAACCGTCGCGAGGCACTGCTGGACCGCTTCGGTTCGGTCGAGGCCATCCGCGATGCCGAGGTGGCCGAGTTGACCGAGGTCCCCGGCGTCAGCCCCGGCCTGGCCAGGGCGATCAAGAACCACCTCACCTGATC
>JBBDSX010000180.1:0-4494 GCA_040904725.1 Egicoccus sp. | reverse complement strand
AGCACCAGCGGACCGCCGACGTCGTGGTGGGCGGGTTCCGCTGGCACAAGGACGGCGAGGGGGTCGGCTCCCTGCTGCTCGGCCTGTACGACGACGAGGGCCACCTGCGCCACATCGGCGTGGCGGCGTCGTTCACGGCTGCACGTCGTCGGGAATTGATCGACGAACTCGCGCCACACCGCCCGGCCGATGGCGAGTCGCTGTCCGACCATCCCTGGGCCGACGGCGACGGCGCGACCGGGACACCCCGCGGTCCGTCGCGGTGGAACCAGGCCAAGGACACCTCGTGGCAGCCGCTGCGACCCGACCTGGTCGCCGAGGTCGCCTACGAACAGCTCCAGGGCGACCGCCTGCGCCACGGCGCCCGGTTCCTGCGCTGGCGTCCCGACCGCGATGCCGACTCGTGCCGCTACGACCAACTCGAAACGCCGCCGCCGGCCGAACTCGCGCAGCTGTTCGCGGTCTGACCATCAATTCGGTGAGCGCCCAACGGGCTCGCCCAGACCCGTCCGGGGTACGTGGCCGGGTACCGTCCGAACCCCCGTCGTGACACCTCGAGGCCCTGCCGTGCTGCCTGTCCTGGCCACCATTCCGCCGCCACCGTTCAACGGGTTCGAACTGGGCCCGCTGGACGTGCGCCTGTACGGGATCCTGATCGCGTTCGGAGCCTACCTCGCCCTACGGATGATGGTCCGCCGCTACGAGTCGTTCGGCGGCGACCCGGCCCGGGCCGAGACCGCTGCCCTGGTGATGTTGGGCGCCGGCTTCCTCGGCGCCCGGCTCGCCTACGTCCTGCCGCGCCTCGACCACTTCCTGGCCAACCCGGAACAGATCCTGGCGATCTGGGAGGGCGGCCTCGCGCTGTTCGGCGGTCTGACCCTCGGCTCGATCGTGGCGATCTGGTACGCCCGCAGCCGGTCGCTGCATCTGCCGTCCCTGATGGACGCGGTGGCGCCCGCCGTCCCGCTGGCGCAGGCGATCGGCCGCTGGGGCAACTACTTCAACCAGGAGTTGTACGGCCGCCCGACCGACATCGCCTGGGCCCTCGAGGTCGAGACGCCCTACCGCCGTCCGGGCTTCGAGGAGTTTGCGACCTTCCACCCGACGTTCCTGTACGAGTCGCTGTGGAACCTGGGGCTGTTCGCGACGCTGCTGTGGCTCGATCGTCGCGGCAAGCTCAGGCGCGGCGCCCTCGCGTTCATCTACCTGATCGGTTACGGCATCGGACGCGGCTGGATCGAGGCCATGCGCATCGACACCGCCGACCGCTACTTCGGCTGGTCACGCAACAACTGGGTCGCGCTCGTCGTGGTCATCATCGGCGTCGCGGGACTGGTGTGGTGGCAGCGCCGCCCCGCTACGGATTTCACCCGCGAGGCCGACATGTCCGACGATGCGGACACGACAGATGACCCGTCGGACGACGCGGGGACGACGCACGACGTGTCGGACGACCAGGTCCGTTGACCATGGCGACCAGCGGAGGTGCCGCCGTGACCACTCCCCGTCCGAACCGGCGCGACGAGCAGCGCGCCCAGACACGCAACGACCTGCTCGATGCCGCCGCCCGGGTCTTCGCGGAACGTGGCTACCACGCCTCGTCGGTCGACCTGGTGGCCGAGGCCGCCGGCTACACCAAGGGCGCGGTCTATTCGAACTTCGACTCGAAAGAGGAGTTGTTCCTCGAACTGCTCGACCGTCGCATCGACACCAGCATCGCGGCGATGGAGAACATGCTCTTCACACGCCCCGCCGAGGACCGTGCCGAGTTGTTCACCGGCGACGCCCCCGAGGTCGAGATCGTCGACCGGGACTGGTTCCTGCTCGAGACCGAGTTCCTGCTCTACGCCGCCCGCAACGAGCAGGTGCAGACGCGGGTCCAGGCCCGCCAACGCACCATCCACGACCGCGTGGCCGAACTCCTGCGACGTCACCTGGCCGACCTCGGCGTGCCGGACGACCGCCTCGATGCCGACCGCTTCACCCGCATCCTGACGGCGGTCGCGGCGGGCCTCGCACGCGCGTCGCTGGCCGACCCGGTCGAAGCGGAGCACATCGGCGAGTTGATGGCCGAGGTCGGCGCCGCGCTGGTGCACCGCGCCCAGCACCCCGAGACCTGACCCCGCGTCACTCGGGCTGTCGGTGGCGGCGACCGTGCACGACCAGTCCGCTCGCCGCCAACGCACGCCGCCAGGCGTCCTCGGGCACGCGCAGTGACGACGCGTCGACGACCCGCTGGGCGAGATCGCCCGCGGGGGCCATCCACAGGTGCGGTTCGCGGTAGCGGCCTTCGGCCCGCTCGAGTTCGACGACCGCCGGCTTGATCGCGCCCGGCAGCAGGTAGGGCCCCGACGTCGGGAACGCACGGCCGTACCAGCCGACGAAGTCGTCCAGGGGCGCGCGGGCACGCAGCGAGCGGTCGACCGCCAGCACGGGGTGCAGGCCCGCGTCCCAGGCGGCGGCGAGCCAGCCGTCGAGGGGACGGCCGGCGCCATCGGTGGCGGCGACGTAGCGCGCGAACGGCACCAGCGGGTGGTGCCGCTTGGCGTGCGGTCGCACCAGCACCAGGACGCGCTCGAGGCCCGCCCCGGACGCCAGCCCCGACAGCTCCGCGAGCACCCGGCGGCCCGTCCCCCGGCCACGGCGATCCGCTCGGACCCGCACGTCGAGCACCGCCAGCGTGTCCGCCAGCCCGGCGTCGGCTGCGGCCTCCGCCGCCTCGACGACGTCACCGGCACCGCCCGCCGGCGCGCCGACGCTCGTGCCGTCCCAGCGCAGCGCCACGCCGCGCACGATCACCAGCGGTGCGCCGTCGCCGTCCAGGCCGACGAACTGGGTGCGGGGTGCAGACGTGTCGAGGTGTCCGCGGTGCCGTTCGGTCAGCGCGACCAGGAACGGCGGCGCGTCGCGTCCCTCGAGGTCGTGAACGGCATCGGCCAGTCCGGGCGCCTCGGCCAGCGTCGTCCAACGGCTGGCGATGGCGTCCGGACCGGAGTCGGTCACGCGCCGTGGAAGGGCAGTCCGGCCGCCGACTGGAACGCCTCGCCCATCGCTTCGTACAGCGACGGGTGCGCGTGCGTGATCGCGGCCAATTCGGCCGGAACCGCTTCCCAGGTGGTCGCCAGGGTCGCCTCGGCGATCAGGTCGGTCGCGTGGGGTCCGACGATGTGGACGCCGACCACCGGTCCGCCGCCGTTGTCGGCCGCGCCCGTGGGTGCGCCATCGGTGCGGTGGACGACCTTCACGAACCCCTCGGTGCCGGCCAGGATGCCCTTGGCGTTGTGCCGCAGCGAGGACGTCTCGACCGCGACGGCGTCGTCGCCGAAGCGTTCGCGTGCCTGCGCTTCGGTCAGCCCGACCGAGGCGACCTCGGGGTGGCAGTAGGTCACGCGCGGGGTCTGGGCGTGGTCGACCGGTTGCGCGCCGTCCGTGCCGGCGATCCGGTCTGCGACGGCGAACCCCTCGGCGAACGCGGCGTGCGCCAGCGCGAGTGTCGGTCGGACATCGCCGACGGCCCACACGCCCTCGACCTTGGTGGCGCCCCACTCGTCGGTGGCGACGAACCCACGCTCGTCGAGGATGCCGAGTTCGTCGGCACCGATGTCGGCGGTGTTGGGGCCGCGGCCGGTGGCGACCAGCACCCGGTCCGCCTCGAGCGTGCGCTCTTCACCCTGCACCTCGACGACGACGCGGCCGACGTCGCCGTCGCGTTCGACCGACTGGACCCGCGCCGAGGTCAGTACCTCGATGCCGCGCTGGCCGTAGGCCTTGGCCACCGCTGCCGAGCAGTCGGCGTCCTCGAGCGGCAACACCCGGTCCAGTGCCTCGACGACCGTGACCTCGCTGCCCATCGGCCGCCACATCGAGGCGAACTCCATGCCGATGGCACCGGCGCCGATGATCACCGCACGTTTCGGCGGCTCGGTGAACCACAGGGCCTGGTCGGAGGTCTGCACCACCTCGCCGTCGATCTCGACGCCGGGCAGGCTGCGGGCGACCGACCCGGTCGCGATCACGACGTGCCGGCCCTGCACGCGGGTCGTCGCGCCGTCCTCGCCGGTGACCTCGACCTCGACCCCACCACCTTCGCCGGCGACCAGGCGACCGCGACCGTGGTGGCGTGTGGTGCGCTTCGACACCAGGAAGTCGAGGCCCTTGAACATGCGGGTGATGACGCCCTCGCGGAAGCCCGACAACGCCTCGCCATCGAGCCCGTCGTAGGTGACCTTCAGCCCCATCACGTCGGCGCGATGGACCTCCTCGAGGACCTCGGCCACGTGCAGCACGGACTTGGACGGGATGCAGCCGCGGTGCAGGCAGGTTCCACCGACCTTGTCGGCCTCGACCAGCGCCACGTCCAGGCCACGCGCGGCGGCCCGGAACGCCGTGGCGTACCCACCGGGTCCGCCACCGAGAACGACGATGTCGTGCATGTCGGTCCCCTCAGCTGTGCAGCAGGATGCGCGAGGGCTGCTCGCACAACTCGGCCACGTA
>JBBDSX010000179.1:0-4554 GCA_040904725.1 Egicoccus sp. | reverse complement strand
CCCGCCGCGGCCGGCACCGACCCCGAACCGTCGGAGACGGGGGCTGAACGTGTCGACGACCCGCCAGCGTCCGAGGCCGAGCCCGCCGACGGCTCCGACGAGGTACCGGTCGCCGACGCCGACGCCGACGACGAACCCGACGGCGAACCCGACGACGCGACACCTCTGTCGTCCGGGGACGAGGTGCCTGACGACGAGGTGGCGCTCGGTGACGTGGCGGGTGACGGCGGCGGTGGTGCGCCCGTCGGCGTGATCGCCGGCGGTGTGCTCGTTGCCGGGCTCGCCGGCGCCGGGTTGTTGCGCGCCCGTCGGCGTGACGACCTCGGGGAGGGCTGAGCCGTGGTCCGCGATCCCGCCATGGCGCGTGTCGAGCGCAACCTCCACCCGGGGGCGTGGTGGCTGTGGGCGCTCGGTCTCGCGACCGCGGCGACGCGGACCTTCAACCCGCTGTTGCTGGGGCTGATCCTCGCCGTCGCCGGTTACGTGGTCGGCGCGCGCCGCTCGTCCGCGCCGTGGGCGCGCTCGTACGTGGTCTTTCTCAAGCTCGGCCTGGTCGTGCTGACCATCCGCCTGGTCTTCCAGGTCGTGCTGGGCGTGCCCCAGGGCGACACGCTGTTGTTCACGCTGCCGCAGGTGGCGCTGCCGGACTGGGCGGCGGGGATCTCGCTCGGCGGCCCGGTGACGCTCGAGTCGGTTGCGGCCGCTTTCGCCGACGGTCTGCGCCTGGCCACCATCCTCGCCTGCGTCGGCGCCGCGAACGCCCTGGCCAACCCGAAGCGTCTGCTCGCCTCGCTGCCGGCCGCGTTGTACGAGGTCGGCGTCGCGGTCGTGGTCGGGCTGTCGTTCGCGCCTTCGCTGATCACCTCGGTGCAGCGGATCCGGGCCGCGCGGCGTCTGCGCGGCCGCCCCGACCGGGGGCTGCGCAGCGTGCTGTCGGTGGCGATGCCGGTCGTCGAGGACGCGCTGGACCGCTCGTTGGCGCTGGCCGCAGCGATGGACTCGCGTGGGTACGGCCGCCGCGCCGACGTCCCGGCGCGGGTCCGTCGCGCGACCGGTGTGTTGTCGTTGACGGGGTTGCTCGGGGTCAGCGTCGGCATCTACGGCCTGCTCGACGCCGAGAGTCCGGCCGCCCTCGGGTTGCCCGTCCTGGCGTTCGGTCTGACCGCCGCCGCCGTCGGCCTCCGCCTCGCCGGGCGACGGACGGCGCGTACGCGCTACCGGCCCGACCGGTGGTCGCCACCCGAGGTCGCGACCGTCGCCAGCGGCGTGGTCGCCGCCGCATGCGTGCTCGTTGGCGGCATCCTCGACCCGTCGGGGCTGCAGCCGTCGTTCGTCCCGTTGACCTGGCCGTCGCTGCCATGGCTGCCGACGGCCGGCCTGCTGGTCGCACTGCTGCCGGCCTGGCTGACCCCGCCGCCGGCGCCGCTCGCCCCATTCGCCCCGGCTCCCGACCGCACCGACCGCACCGACCGGCGCGAGACCGGCCCCGATCGCCGCCCCGTGGAGGTGGACGCGTGATCCGTTTCGAACAGATGGGTGTCACCTACGCCGGCGCCGACCGACCGGCGCTGCAGGGCGTCGACCTCGAGATCCCCGAGGGCGAGTTGTGCCTCGTCGTCGGTCGGACCGGATCGGGCAAGTCCACGCTGCTCGGCACCGTGAACGGTCTCGTGCCGCACTTCACCGGCGGAACCCTCCACGGCCGCGTGGTCGTCGCCGGCCGTGACACGCGCGAGCACGCGCCTCGCGACCTCGCCGACGTCGTCGGGGTCGTCGGCCAGGACCCGCAGTCGGGCTTCGTGACCGACGTCGTCGAGGACGAACTCGCCTACGGCATGGAGTCCCTCGGCCTGCCCGGTGACGTGATGCGCCGCCGTGTGGAGGAGACCCTCGACCTGCTCGGTCTCGCCGAGCTGCGCGCGCGGCCGCTCGAACAGTTGTCTGGAGGGCAGCGCCAGCGCGTCGCGATCGGATCCGTGCTGACCGCCCACCCGCAGGTGCTCGTGCTCGACGAGCCGACCTCGGCGCTCGACCCGCCGGCCGCCGAGGAGGTGCTGGCGGCCCTGCAGCGACTGGTCCACGACCTCGGCGTCACGGTGCTGCTGGCCGAGCACCGCCTGGAACGGGTCGTGCAGTACGCCGACCGGGTGATTCACGTCCCGGGCGACGGACGGGCCCTGCAGGTCGGCGACCCCGCCGAGGTGCTGCTGACCACGCCGGTCGCGCCGCCGGTGGTCGAACTCGGCCGCATCGCCGGCTGGGACCCGCTGCCGCTGTCGGTGCGCGACGCCCGCCGCAGCGCCGGTGACCTCCGTCAGCGCCTGGCCGGGCTGCACCGACCGCCGCGCCGGGTCTTCGAACCGGATGCCGAGGTGGTCGCCGTCGCCGACAACCTCAGCGTCCGGCTCGGGCCGGTTCTCGCCCTGCGCGACGTCGACCTCGAGGTCACGGCCGGTGAGGTCGTCGCGGTCATGGGCCGCAACGGTGCGGGGAAGTCGACGTTGCTGCGCAGCCTGGTCGGCCTGCACCGCCCCCTGCGCGGGCAGATTCGCGTGGGCGGCGCCGACCCGGCCGCGCTCAAGCCGCGGGACCTGGTGCGCCGGGTCGGTCTCGTCCCGCAGGAGCCCGCCGACCTGCTCTACGCCGAGTCGGTCGCCGACG
The DNA here is from genome assembly GCA_040904725.1 of Egicoccus sp. Classification (GTDB taxonomy): domain Bacteria; phylum Actinomycetota; class Nitriliruptoria; order Nitriliruptorales; family Nitriliruptoraceae; genus Egicoccus. The sequence continues at coordinate 1,893 of JBBDSX010000179.1, read as the reverse complement.
AGTGCGCCCAGGCCGACATCGACGCCGGCGTGCCGGCCGGGGCGTGCCGGACCCTGCTCGAGCGGCTCGTGCCCAGTCTCGACGACACCCGTCACCCACGCGACCTGTCCGAGGGACAGCGGCTCGGCCTGGTGCTCGCGCTGGTGCTGGTCGGGCAGCCGCCCCTGCTGCTGCTCGACGAACCGACCCGCGGCCTCGACTACCGCGCGAAGGAGCGGCTGGCCATGGTCCTCGGCGAGTTGGCGGCCGAGGGCACCGCGATCGTGCTGGCCACCCACGACGTCGAGCTGGCCGCCGAGGTGGCCACGCGCACCGTCGTGATCGCCGACGGCGAGGTGGTCGCGGACGGCCCGACCGACGAGGTCGTGGTCGGCTCGCCCGCGTTCTCGCCCCAGGTCGCCAAGGTGCTCGCGCCGGCCGTGTGGCTCACCCCGAACGAGGTGGCCGACGCCCTGGCGGTCCTGCCGTGACCACCGCCACCGAACCCGCGCTCGCACCGGATCGCGTCTCGGCGATCCGCGTGCGGCCGCGCGCCGCGCTCGCGTTGCTGCTGGCGTCGGCGGTCGGTCTCGCCGCGTTCGCATGGCCGCTGTTCGTCGACCCCGGCACGGGCGTGGCCCACCTTCGCGAGGCGCCGCTGCTGTTCACGCTGCTGTTGCCGTTGGTGCTGATGGTGGTGCTCAGCGAGATCGCCGACGGCGGCATCGACGCCAAGGCGGTGGCGATGCTCGGCGTCCTCACGGCGGTCGGCGCTGCCCTGCGTCCGCTCGGGACCGGCGTCGCGGGGTTCGAGCCGGTGTTCTTCCTGCTGGTGCTGGCCGGCCGCGCCTTCGGGCCGGGCTTCGGGTTCGTGCTGGGCGCGACGACGCTGTTCGCGTCGGCGCTGACCACCGGCGGGGTCGGGCCGTGGCTGCCGTTCCAGATGCTGGCCGCGGCCTGGGTCGGCGCCGGGGCGGGCCTGTTGCCCCGACTGCGTGGCCGCGGCGAGTTGGCGCTCCTGGCCGTCTATGGCCTGGTCGTCGGCCTGTTCTACGGCCTGTTGCTCAACCTGTCGTTCTGGCCGTTCACCCTGCCGGGGCAGACCGCGGTCTCCTTCGTGGCCGGCGACCCGGTGCTCGACAACCTGCGCCGCTTCCTCGCCTTCAGCGCGGTGACCTCGCTCGGGTTCGACATCCCACGGGCACTCGTGACCGCCGGGCTCGTGCTGGCGACCGGCGGCCCGCTGCTGCGAGCCATGCGCCGCGCCGGCCGCAAGGCCGCCTTCGCCGCCCCGATCACCTTTCTCCCCGCGGAGGAGCAGGAGGGACACGACCGGTAGGCTCATTCGCTCGCCGCCGCAGCCAGCGGTGGCGTTCGTCCTGCCAGGAGCAGATCCGTGTCCGAAGCGTCCCCCAGCGTCACCGTCGAACTCGCCACGATCGTCGAGCTGTGCAAGCAGCGCGGCATCATCTTCCCGACCGCCGAGATCTACGGCGGTGTGCGCTCGACCTGGGACTACGGACCGCTCGGCGTCGAACTCAAGGAGAACGTGAAGCGCCAGTGGTGGCGCACGATGGTGCAGCTGCGTGACGACGTCGTCGGCATGGAGCAGGCCGTCCTCGGCCCGACCGACGTGTGGCAGGCCTCGGGCCACCTCGCCAACTTCTCCGACCCGCTGGTCGAGTGCAGCCAGTGCCACCAGCGCTTCCGCGAGGACCACCTGCGCGAGGCACAGCTCGGCTCCGAGACCGCCGAGGGCGAGATCATCTGCCCGACGTGCAAGAAGCCGACGCTGGGTGATCCCCGCAACTTCAACCTGATGTTCAAGACCCACGTCGGCCCGATCGAGTCCGACACCAACATCGCCTGGCTGCGGCCCGAGACCGCGCAGGGCATGTTCGTCAACTTCATGAC
>JBBDSX010000178.1:0-4573 GCA_040904725.1 Egicoccus sp. | reverse complement strand
TTAGTACCTCGCAGTACGTGCCGATGGCTGTACGGGCGCACGTTCGCGGTGCCCCGGTCCTCGACCGCCTGCCGGGAGCGGGTGGCGGCCGTGACGTCCAGCAAGGAGCCGACGCGTGGGTGCGACGACGGACGGAATCCGACGACGCCTGCTCGTGCATGCGCCCGAGTTGGTGGGAGCTGCCGTCGTGGTCGCCGTCGCACGGGCGACGGGCGCGGCCACCACGAGCCTGTGGGTCCTGCTGACCCTGCTCGCCGCCACCGTCCTGGTCAGCGTGACCGCCTACACCGTGTGGGGCCGCGAGACGGGCCTACGCGGCGTGCACGTGCGTGCCGCGCTCCAGATGTGCGCATTCGCGGTCCTGCTCTACACCGCAGGTGCCGGGCCCGCGCTCGCCGGCCTGCTGCTGCTCCCGGTCACCGACACGGTGCGCTACTCCGGATCGACCGCCGGCCCGATCGCCGTCGCCTGGGCCGCGGTGGCCGTCGGCGCCGGTCAGTTGGCCGTGGCCGCCGGACTGGCGCCCACCGTCCTGCCGGGTGCGCTGTCGCACGGCATGGCCGCCCTGGGCTTGCTGACGGTGTGGCTCGTCGGCGTCCGCGTCACGCGCCTGGCCGCGGACGGCGAGGACGCCAACCACCGGCTCGTCGAGGAGGAGTCACGCATCCGGGCCATGCTGGCCAGCGCCAGCGACATGACGATGGTCATCAGCGACGCCCGGATCGTCTACCAGTCCCCATCGAGCGAACGGCTGCTCGGCTATCGCGCCGACACCCTGCAGGGCTCCCGGTACCTCGACCTCGTCCACCCCGACGACCGGGACCGGACCATCGAGTTCGTCGTCGAGCTGCTCAGCCATGCAGGCGCCTCGGCGCTGCTCGAGTGTCGCCTGCGGGCCGCCGACGGTCGCTGGATCGATGTCGAGTCCAACTGCCGCAACCTGCTCGACGATCCGCAGATCCGCGGGTTCGTGGTCAACACCCGCGACGTCTCCGACCGCAAGGCGCTCGAGCGCCAACTCGCCCACCGCGACATCCACGACCCGCTGACCGGCGTGGCCAACCGGTCACTGCTGCTCGACCGTCTCGACCACACCGCCGCGCGCTGCAGCCGCCTGGGTGGCAGCTACGCCGTGCTGTTCGTCGACCTCGACGGGTTCAAGGCCATCAACGACACGCAGGGGCACATCGTCGGTGACACCATCCTGCGCACGGTCGCGCAGCGTCTGCTCGAGACCATCCGCGGCGCCGACACCCTCGCACGGATCGGCGCCGACGAGTTCGCCATCCTGCTCGACCACGGGGACGACGAGGTCGACGCGGCCAAGGTCGCCCAGCGGGCCCTGGTCGAGGTGCGCCGACCGATCGAGGCCGTGGGGCGCGAGGTGAAGCTCACCGCGAGCATCGGTATCGCCCATCCCGAGGAGGGGGTCCGCGGCGCAGACGTGCTCCGCAACGCCGACATCGCCATGCACCTGGCGAAGGAGAGCGGCCGCGACCGGTTCGAGGTCTTCGAGACCTCGATGCACGTCCGCGTCGTCGAACGGCTCGAACTCGAGGCCGACCTGGCCGTTGCACTAAGCCACCGGCAGTTCGAGGTGTACTACCAGCCCATCGTCGAGCTCACCGACCAGCGGATCACCAGCTACGAGGCGCTGCTGCGCTGGCACCACCCGACGCGCGGGCTGATCGCCCCCAACCGCTTCATCCCCCTGGCCGAGCAGAGCGGCCTGATCGTGCCGATCGGCCGCTTCGTCCTCCGCGAGGCGTGCCGGCAGGTGGCCGCGTGGCGCCGTGACGTCCCAGGAGCGGAGGACCTGACGGTCAGCGTCAACGTGTCCATGCACCAGCTCACGGCCGGCGACCTCGTCGCCGAGGTGGCCACGGCACTCGACGACGCCGGGCTGCCGGCCGAGGCGCTCACCCTCGAACTGACCGAGTCGGCCCTCGCCCGCGACACCGAGGCGACCATCGCGACCCTCGTACGCCTCAAGAAGCTGGGTGTCCGGATCGCGATCGACGACTTCGGCACCGGCTACTCGTCACTGGCCTACCTGCACCGCTTCCCCGTCGACGTCCTCAAGATCGACCGCTCGTTCGTCACCTCGGTCGCCACCGGCCGTCAGAGCCCGGCGCTCGCCCGGGCCATCGTCGACCTCGGCCGCTCACTGGACCTGCTGACCGTCGCCGAGGGCATCGAGCACGCCAGCGAACTCAGCCAGTTCCGTCAGCTCGAGTGCACCCACGGGCAGGGCTTTCTGTTCTCCCGCCCGGTCGCAGCGCGGGCGGCCGCCGAGTTGCTCAGGCTCACCGCGCCGGCCGTGACGGTGGCCGCCACCGGCAGCGAGCCGGGCCTGCCGAGCCAGCACAGCGTCGCCCGCTAGCGTTGCGGCGCTGAGGTTGGTGGACGACGAAGGGAACCGGCGTGGGCGTGCTCATCAAGATCCTGTTCAACGCCGCGGCGCTGTGGGTCGCGATCCAACTGCTCGACGGGCTCGAGTTCACCGGCAGTTGGCTGGCGCTGCTCGGCATCGCGCTGCTGCTCGGCGTGGTGAACGTCATCATCAAGCCGATCCTGAGCGTGCTCTCGCTACCGCTGGTGATCCTCACGCTCGGGTTGTTCCTGCTGGTCATCAACGCCATCGCTTTGGCGATCGTGATCGCGATCTCGGGCGCGATGGACCTCGGCCTGACCAGCGACCACTTCGGCTGGACCTTCCTCGGCGCCCTGATCATCTCGCTGGTCAGCTGGGGCCTCGAAGCCGTCACCGGGCGATAGCAGGGCCGGGTCCCCCGTCTGCCCGGCGTAGGCTGGTCGCCCCCGAGCGCCGAGGCCCATGCCGTGACCGACGTCGATCCCGCCCTGACCGGACAGACGGTCGAACTGCTGCAGCACATGATCCGCAACGCCTGCGTCAACGACGGCAGCCCCACCTCCGGCGAAGAGACACGCAACTCGGATCTGCTCAGCGACTACCTCGACGGGCTCGAACTGACCCACTACGAACCGGTCGACGGTCGCCGCAGCGTGCTGGCCACGCTGCCGGGCACGGACCCGACCGCCCCGACGGTGCTGCTGATGGGGCACACCGACGTGGTGCCGGTCTCCCCCGACGACTGGCGCGAGGACCCCTTCGGCGGTGAACTGATCGACGGCGAGGTGTGGGGCCGCGGCGCGGTCGACATGCTCAACCTCACCGCGTCGATGGCTGTCGCGGTCCGCGAACTGCACCGCCGCGGCACACCGCTGCGCGGGACGCTGAAGTACCTCGGCGTCGCCGACGAGGAGGCCGGCGGCACGTGGGGTGCCGACTGGATCGCCGAGCACGCCTGGGACGACGTCGTCTGCGACTTCGTGTTGACCGAGAGCGGCGGTATCCCGGCGCCGATGCCGTCGGGCAAGAAGATCGTGATGACGGTGGCCGAGAAGGGCATCGGCTGGCGACGGATCACGGTGCGCGGCACACCCGGCCACGGCTCGATGCCCTACGGCGCCGACAATGCCCTGCTGATCGCCGCCGAGATCGTCCGTCGCCTGCAGGCCTACTCCCCCACGGCCGTGATCGGGGATCTGTGGCGCGGCATGGTCGAGGCGATGGCCCTGCCCGACGAAGAGCGCGACGCCCTGCTCGACCCGGGGCGGCTGCGCGACGCGCTGGCCGGCCTGGATCCGAAGCTGGCCCGCTACTGCCACGCCATGACCCACACCACCTTCAGCCCCAACAAGATCCACGGCGGCGAGAAGACCAACATCATCCCCGACCGGGTCGAACTCGAGGTCGACATCCGCACGCTGCCGGGCGTGGGTGGCGACGAGGTCGACCAGATGCTCGCCGAGGCGCTTGGTGACCTGGCCGGACGCGTCGAGATCTTACCGGTGGTCAAGGAGCGGCCCGCCTCGGCGTCGGGCACCGACACCCCGATGTGGGACACGCTCAAGCGTCGCGCCGAGGCCGCCCACCCCGATGCCGAGGTGTTGCCGTGGATGCTGGTCGGCGGCACGGACGCCGCCTTCTTCCGCGATCGCGGCGTGCCAAGCTACGGCGCCGGTCTGTTCAGCGCCAAGGCGTCGCTGCAGGAGTTCCAATCCCGCTTCCACGGCCACGACGAACGCATCGACGTCGACTCGCTCGGCCTGTCCACGCAACTGTGGCTCGACGTCGCCGGAGACCTGCTCACCTGACGCCACGACCCGGGGGTCGCCATGCGCCTGCACCGGACCGCCGCCCTGTTGCTCGCCGCGGCACTGCTGGTCGCAGGTTGTGATGACGGGGGCGGGCCCGACCAGGACGAGCAGGTCCAGCGCGACCCGCCGCCGACCACGACCGAACCGAGCGAGCCGGACGCGACCGGGACCGGGACCGACGATGCCGAAGGCGAACCGACGCAGGGGGCGACCGGCGCCGGGGAACCGGTCGACGAGGCACCCGTCGAGCTCTCGGTCACCGAGGTGGCGACCGACCTCGACGCGCCGTGGGACGTGATCGAGCACGATGGCCGGGTGCTGCTCACCGAACGCGACACGGGCCGGTTGCTCGAGATCGGCCCCGGTTCGGTGGGCGCCGGGGGTGACC
>JBBDSX010000177.1:0-26765 GCA_040904725.1 Egicoccus sp. | reverse complement strand
TGGCGCGGGCATCGTCCTCGCCGAAGCGGATCGCGTAGCCCTTCCGCGACACCAGGACGACGTCCTGGTCGCCATCGGTCACCGCGACCCCGATGAGTTCGTCGTCATCGGCGAGGTTGATCGCGATCAGGACGGAGCGGGGCGAGTCGAATGCGTCGAGACGGGTGCGCTTGACCGTGCCCTGCTTCGTGGCGAATACCAGGTAGCGCTCGCCGCTGAAGTCGTTGAGCGCACGCACGGCGGCCACGGTCTCGCCCTGTTCGAGCGCGAGCCCCGGCACGTTGGCGACGTAGACGCCCTTGGACGCCCGCGACTTCTCGGGTACCTGGTAGGCCTTGATGCGGTAGACGCGACCGCGGTTGGTGAAGAACAGCAGATGGTCGTGGGTCGAGCAGGTCAGAAGCGAGGCGACGATGTCGTCCTCCTTCATCTCCGCCCCGCGGACCCCCCGGCCGCCGCGCTTCTGGGTCCGAAACGCGTCGACCGGGGTGCGCTTGATGTAGCCGGCGCGCGAGAGCGTGATGACGACGTCGCTGACCGGGATCAGGTCCTCGACCGTCATCGCGCCCTCGTCGGGGATGATGCGGGAGCGGCGTTCGTCGGCGAACTTGTCGCGGACCTCGGACAGTTCGTCCTTGATGATCGCGCGGATGCGTGACGGGTCGGCGAGGATGTCGCGCAGTTCGGCGATCAGGCGCTGCAGGTCGTCGTACTCGTCCTGGATGCGCTGGCGCTCGAGGGCCGCCAGGCGACGCAACTGCATGTCGAGGATGGCCTGGGCCTGGATCTCGGACAGCTCGAACCGGGTCTGCAGTTCGGTCTTGGCCGCGTCGGCGGACGCGCTGCCGCGGATCAGGGCGATGATCTCGTCGATGTGGTCGAGCGCGATCAGCAGGCCCTCGAGGACGTGGGCGCGATCCTCGGCCTTGCGCAGGCGGTAGCGGGTCCGGCGGGTGATGACCTCGACCTGGTGGCTGATGTAGTAGCTCAGCGCCTGGTCGAGGGTGATCGTGCGCGGCACGCCGTCGACCAGCGCGAGGACGTTGGCGCCGAAGCTGTCCTGCAACTGCGTGTGCTTGAACAGTTGGTTGAGCACGACCTGGGCGTTGGCGTCGCGCTTGAGGTCGATGACCATGCGCATGCCCTCGCGCGAGGACTCGTCGCGCAGGTCGGCGATCCCGGTGATCACCTTGGTGTTGACCAACTGCGCGATCTTTTGCAGCAGGTTGGCCTTGTTGACCATGTACGGGATCTCGGTGACCACGATGCGCTCGCGGTCACGGCCCTTCTCGGGCTCCTCGATGGTGCAGACGGCGCGGACCCGGATCGAACCCTTGCCGGTGGTATAGGCGTCGTAGGCGCCCTGGTTGCCCAGGATCAGCCCGCCCGTCGGGAAGTCCGGGGCCGGCACGTACTGCATGAGGTCGACGGCGGTCAGCGTGGGGTCGTCGATCAGCGCGATCGTGGCGTCGATGACCTCGCCGAGGTTGTGCGGCGGGATGTTGGTCGCCATGCCGACCGCGATGCCGCTGGAGCCGTTGACGAGCAGGTTCGGGAACCGGGCCGGGAGCACGACCGGCTCGTTCTCGTACCCGTCGTAGTTGGGCACGAAGTCGACGGTGTCCTCGTCGATGTCGCGCAGCAGTTCCATCGCCAGCCGTGACAGGCGCGACTCGGTGTAACGCATGGCCGCGGCGGGGTCGCCGTCCACCGAACCGAAGTTGCCGTGCCCGTCGATCAACGGGTAGCGGATCGAGAAGTCCTGGCCCATGCGGACCAGCGCGTCGTAGATCGAGGAGTCGCCGTGCGGGTGGTACTTCTTCATCACGTCGCCGACGGCGGACGCGCACTTACGGTAGGGACGGTCCGGGCGCAACCCGGTCTCGTCCATCGAGTGCAGAATCCGCCGGTGGACCGGCTTCAGGCCGTCGCGGGCGTCGGGCAGGGCACGGCCGACGATGACCGACATGGCGTAGTCGAGGTAGGACGAACGCATCTCGTCCTGGATGACCACCGGCTCGACCCGCGCGGCGAGCACGCCGCCGGACTCGTCGAGCGGCGTGCCGTCCTCGCGCCTGGCGACCGGATCGCCCGGCGTCGGCTCGGGCGTGCCGACCTCGGACGACGCGGGAATCTCGTCGTCCGGGCGCGAGGTGTCGCCCGTCGCCTCGGGGTCGTTGCCCGGCGTGGTGGGGTCGTCGTCCCCGGGTGGGGTGGTGGGGCCGTCGGACACGGTGGCTCTCCGTCGAATCGGTCAGTCGGGTCGCGTGCTCGGTCAGTCGCGCGACGGTGTGTCGGTGTCGTGGAAGGTCTCGGCGCGGCGCGCGGCGCCCCAGATCAGCAGCCCAGCGACGACGGCGACCACGCCGCCCGCGGCGAGGGAGCCGGTGGCGTCAAATCCGAGGAAGACGCCAAGGCCCGCGATCGCGGCGAAGCCGATGAACGCGGCCAGCAGGGCGGCGCGAAGCGTGCGGTCCAACGTCAGGCTCCTCTGCGCGGGTCGCGTTGCTGCCGGCGTCGTACCGAAACGAAGATCAGCGCGACCAGCAGCGCGGGAACCAGCGTGACCAGGGTCAGTGCGATCATCCCCCCGACAACGTCGATCGAGCCGAGCAGTTCGGGCGCGATCGCCAGCACGAGCAGCACGAACACGACGAGGCCGCCGCCGAGCCAGAGCAGGGCACGCTTCATTCAGACGTCCAGCGTGGCGTACTTGGCATTGCTCTGGATGAAGTTGCGCCGGGACTCGACGTCGTCGCCCATCAGGATCGTGAACATCTCGTCGGCGACCGCGGCGTCGTCCATGGTCACGAGCTTGAGCGTGCGCTTCTCGGGGTTCATCGTGGTGTCCCACAGCTGATCGGCGTCCATCTCGCCGAGCCCCTTGAAGCGCTGCACGTCGATCTTCTTGTCCTTCGGCAACTGCTCGAAGATCGCATCGCGTTCGGGGTCGGAGAAGGCGTAGTGGACCTCCTTCTTCCGCGTCGGATGGATGATCTGGTACAGCGGCGGCTGCGCGAGGTAGACGTAGCCGGCCTCGATCAGCGGCTTCATGTGCCGGAACAGGAAGGTCAGCAGCAGGGTGCGGATGTGGGCGCCGTCGACGTCGGCGTCGGCCATCAGCACCAGCTTGTGGTAGCGGGCCTTGGTGACGTCGAAGTCGTCGGCGAAGCCGGTGCCCATGGCCGTGATCAGGGCCTGGACCTCGGTGTTGTTGAGGATCTTGGGCAGCCGCGCCTTCTCGACGTTGATGATCTTGCCGCGGATCGGCAGGATCGCCTGGGTGCGCCGGTCACGGGCCATCTTGGCCGAACCGCCGGCCGAGTCGCCCTCGACGATGTAGAGCTCGGACTCGGCCGGGTCACGCGACTGGCAGTCGGCGAGCTTGCCCGGCAGCGAGGTCGACTCGAGCAGGGACTTGCGACGCGTGAGGTCGCGGGCCTTGCGGGCCGCGATGCGGGCCTGGGCCTCGCCCTCGGCCTTCTGCACGATGAGCTTGCCCTCGCCCGGGTGCTCCTCGAGCCACTCGGCGATACGCGCGTAGGTCGTGGTCTGCACGAACGACTTGACCTCGGTGTTGCCGAGCTTGGTCTTGGTCTGGCCCTCGAACTGCGGGTCGCCGACCTTGACCGACACGATCGCGACCAGGCCGCTGCGCAGGTCGTCGCCGGTCAGCGACTCGACCTCCTTGGACCGCAGCAGGTTCTTGTCCTTCGCCCACCGGTTGATCACCGAGGTGATCGCGGTACGGAAGCCCTCTTCGTGGGTGCCGCCCTCGTGGGTGTTGATCGTGTTGGCGAACGACAGGATCGAGTCGTTGTAGTCGTTGATCCACTGGCAGGCGAGTTCGACCGACTGCGGGCCGTTGGGGCCCTGCTCCTCGGACTCGAAGTGGATGACGGGGTGCAGCCCGTCCTTGGCCTTGGTGGTGCGGATGTGGTCGACGAAGTCGCGCAGACCACCCGGCGCGTGGAACACGGTGACGCGCGGCTCGCCGGGGGTCACGTCCTCGGGCAGTTCGGACGCGTCGACGTCGCGTTCGTCGTTCAGGGTGATGCGCAGCCCGGCGGTCAGGAAGGCGGTGTCGCGCAGGCGCCGCGAGATCGTGTCGATCGAGAATTCGATCTCCTCGAAGACCTCGGGGTCGGGCCAGAAGGTGATGTTGGTACCGGTGGCCGAACCGGCGACCGTGTACTCGGCATCCGAGGCCGCACCGACGCGCTCGACCGGACCCTGCGGGACGCCGCGCACGTACGACTGTCGGTACAGGTCGCCGTCACGACGCACCTCGGCGACCAGCAGTCGCGAGAGCGCGTTGACCACCGAGATGCCGACGCCGTGGAGCCCACCCGAGACCGCGTAGGCCTGCGAGTCGAACTTGCCGCCGGCGTGCAGGACCGTCAGCACCACCTCGAGCGCCGAGCGGCCCTCCTTCTCGTGCATGTCGACCGGGATGCCCGAGCCGTCGTCGGCGATGCGGACACCACCGTCGGCCAGCAGGGAGACCTCGATGGCCGAGCAGCGACCCGCGAGGGCCTCGTCCACCGAGTTGTCCACGACCTCCCACACCAGGTGGTGCAGGCCGCGGGCCCCGGTCGAACCGATGTACATGCCCGGGCGCTTGCGCACCGCCTCGAGCCCCTCGAGGACGGTGATGTTCTTGGCGCTGTAGTCGCCGTTGCCGGTGGGGGCGCCCATGGGACGGACGTCGGGCTCGGCGAGGGTGTCGCTGGCGTCGGGCACGCCGGACTCGTGGGCAGAAGCCAAGCTAGGAACCTCTCGTGAAGAGGAGCGCGCCGCACACCGAGAGGTCGCGGCCAGGAACCATCAGCCTACCAGTTCGGCCCTGGTCCCCAGAGGCATCCAGACGCGCTGTGGGCGATTCGACCCCGGTTCCAGTACCCCACCCTACGAACGGGGATCGGCGGCCCCTGGCGGCCCCGAATGTCATCCCGCTTCAGGCGCCCTCGAGCTGGTCGACGGTCTTCGGCCAGTCGTCCTTGAGGATGCGCGACAGGCTGCGGTCGGCGAGCAGTTTGCCCTCGGTCTGGCAGCGTGGGCAGTAGTTGGTCTCGTTGTCGGCGTAGCGGATCCGCTGCACCTCGGTCCCACAGACGGGGCACGGCTTGCCGTAGCGACCGTGGACGGCGAAGTCGTCGCGGAACGCGGTCACCTTGTCGGGAAAGCCGTCACCGGTCTGTTCGCGCAGCCGCGTCGCCCAGGTGCCGAGAACATCGCGTGTCGTCGCGTGCAGGCGCTCGACCTCATCGGTCGTCAGTTGGCGGGTGCGCTTGACCGGGGACAGGCGCGCCGCGTGCAGGATCTCGTCGCTGAAGGCATTGCCGATGCCCGAGAAGCGGCGCGGGTCGGTCAAGGCGCGCTTCATCGTGCGGTTCTCGAGCTGCAACTGCTCGGCGAAGGCATCGAGGTCGCAGGTGAGCGGATCGATGCCGCCCCGGTCGTGCTCGGCCAGCGCCTGCTCACCCCGGACAACGTGCAGCGACGCACGCTTCTTGGTGCCGGCCTCGGTGAGGATCAGGGTCCCGTCGCCGAGGTCACCGCCTCGGACGTCGAACGCGGCCAGGCCGATCTTGCCGGGCACCTTCGCCCCGTACTCGCGCCAGCGCAGGCGGCCGGCGATCATCAGGTGAACCACCGCTAACAGCGCTTCGTCTTCTAACTCTAAGACTATGCGCTTGCCGAGGCGACGCAATCCGCTGACCGTCTGTCCCTCGATCGCGCTCACGGGCGGATCGAACGTCTTGAGCAGGCTGAACCCGGTGATGCGCAGCCGGTCGAGCCGTGCACCGACGACCCGCGGCCGCAGGGCGGCGAGGTAGTCCTCGATGTCTGGCAGCTCGGGCATGCGCGCATCCTGACCGCCAGGTGGGAGCGACGCAACGTGTCGCGGCCCACCGGGTCGGCCGGAGGTCGGCTCAGCGCTCGGCCAGCGAGTCGACCATGACCTGCACCTGGCTCATCCCGAGCCGTCCCGACACGCGGGCCACGACGTTGCCCTCGCTGTCGACCGCGACCCAGAACGGCGTGCCGGACATGCCGTAGGCGTCCGCGATCGTGCTCGACTCGTCGTCGACGATGGTCGCCCCGGTGTAGCCCTCCTCCTCGAGCCAGTCGGTCGGCGGCCAGTTCGGCCGCGTCGCGTCGAGCCCGGTGACGACGGCGGTCAGGTCGACCTCGTCGGGCAGGTTGCCTCCGTCGAGCCACTCGACGATCTCCGGCAACTCGGCCTGGCAGGCCGGGCACCACGAGGCCAGGAACAGCAGCAGCTGCGAACGGCCGGGCTCGCCGATGGTCACCTCCTCGTCGTCGATGGACTCGCCCTGGACGGCCGGTGCACGCTGACCGATCGCGGGGTCGTTCGCCGTGTCGTCGGCGAACTGCGGCAGGGGGTCGGTCGTGACCGACGGGCTCCCGGCCAACTCCTCCACGGAGACCGCGCTCCCGGAGTCGGAGGCGGTCATGACCGCGATGAGCACGGCGAGCGCGACCACGGCGACGGCACCGAGGATCATCGGCAGCCGGGACGTGGCGTTCTTCTTCGAGGTGGGCCGGCTACGGGCGTTGGTGGCCATGGGGGCTCCAGTCGGGGGCGTCAGGCCGGCGTGTCGGCGCCGCGTCGGGCGACGAGCACGAGCAGGGTGATGGTGATGAAGCCGATCAGGGCCATCGTGGGGATGGTCAGGAAGCCGAACTCCTCGACCCACAGGATGGCGCACGGCGCCGTCGGGTCACAGACCCCCGAGCCGAGGTCGGGCAGGCGTTCTACGGCGACGTGCCAGGCGGCGATGCCGGCGCCGATCACGGTCAGGGGCAGCGCCGTCGACCAGACGTCGAGATCGCGACGCAGCGACGCGACGCCGACGACGATCACGAGGGGGTACATCGCGATGCGCTGGTACCAGCACAGCGCACACGGGATGTAGCCCGCGACCTCGGACAGGTACAGCGACCCGCCGGTGGCCACGATCGCGACCGCCGCGGCCAGCGGCAGCACGGCCTCGCGCAGCCAGTCCGGCACGCGACCACGGACCAGGGCGACCAAGTTGAGCAGACTGATGCCGATGGCGGCGAGCGCGAGTAGCGCGAGCGCGCGCTCGACGACGCTGGTCAGCACCACAGGGCTCCTCCGGGATCGGCATCGAACGCAGCAACGCAGCAGCGTGACCGGATCAGCATCGCAGGGCGAGAGCACAAGGGTCCTCGACGGTCGGGACCTTCGCCACCTGGCGGGTAGCGCGGACGGTCGGCCGTCAGTCGGGAACGCTACGACCCTCGAGGGGACCGACGGTCAGGCGCAGTTCACGCACCTCGTCACCGAGGACCGCCCGTGCATTGTCGAGCAGTTGCGCGGTCAGGTAGCGCAACTGGGTCGCCCACACCTGCGACTCGGCCCGGATCACCAGGGTGCCGCCGGCCAGCCGGACCGGCTCGCAGCGGCCGGCGAGTTCCTCGCCGACGATCTCGGGCCAGCGCGACCATGCACTGGCCCCGCGCAGACGTTCGTCCCAGCCGCGACGCTCGACGAACCGTTGGAGGCTGTCCCCGATGGGTGTCGGCGGCGAGACACGACGGATGCCGTCGGTCTCGGGTTCGGCGACCGTCCAGTCGTCGTCGGTGGGTGGCGACGGGTCGAACGCACGTCGTTCCTGCTTGGCCCGCTCGCGGTTCTGTCGGGCCCGTTTCTTGGCGTACACGGACTCGTCGCGGTCCTGCCAGCCGGCACGGCGCGCCTCGACCGTGGGGTCCTGACGCGTGGGGTCCTGGCGTGCGCGCCTCGCCTCGCGGGCGCGACGATCACGACCGTCGCGGCTCACGATGCGGCCCCGTCGGCGCGCGGCGCCAGCGTCGACCGACCGTCCTCGATCCGGACGTCGACCATGGCGCCCTCGAGCGGCACGTCCTCCTCGACGGCCGCGGTCACCAGGACCTGGTCGAACCGCTCGCAGGCGGCGGCCAGGTGCTTGCGCCGCGTGGTGTCGAGCTCGGCGAACACGTCGTCGAGCAGCACGATCGGTCGATCCCCGACGTCGGCCAGCACCTCGAACGTGGCGAGCTTGAGCGCGAGGGCGAGTGACCAGGCCTCGCCGTGGGAGGAGTAGCCACGGGCCGGCAGCGACCCGATGTGCAGTTCGAGGTCATCGCGATGCGGGCCGACGAGGCTGACACCGCGCGCCCGTTCGTCGGCGGCGACGTCGGCGAGAGCCCGGCGCATCGCCGCGGCGATCGGTGCGGGGTCGGGTACGACCTCGTCACCGACGTCGGCGAGCGTGCCGGCGGAGCTGCGGTAGGTCAGCCCGATGGGCTCGGGCCGGTCGGCGAGATCGCGGTAGAAGCCGTCGACCGGTCCGGCCAGCGTACGTACGGCGGCCAACCGCGCGGCGATCAACTGCGTGCCGTGGTTGATCAGTTGCTCGGTCCAGACCTCGAGGGTGGCCGCGGCGCCGCCGCGGGCGCCCGCCATCGATCCCGGCCCGCCCCGGGAGCGCAACTGCTTGAGCAACTGGTTGCGCTGACGCAGGGCCCGTTCGTATTCGCTGCGCGCCGCCGCGAAGGCAGGCCGCCGCTGGGCGAGCAGCTCGTCGAGGAAGCGGCGGCGTTCGGCCGGGTCACCACGCACGATCGCGACGTCCTCGGGCGCGAACAGCACGACCCGGACCACCCCGAGCGCCTCGGCGGCGCGACGCACGTCGTGGCCGTCGACCTTGGTGCGGGTCCGTCGGGCGGTACCGAGCTCGATCTCGAGCGTGCGGCGACGCCCCTCGTCGGTCTCGGCCTCGATGCGTACGACGCCGACCTCGGCACCGGCCCGCACGAGCGGCCCGTCGCTGCTGACCCGGTGTGACGCGCCGGTCGCGGCCCGGTGGAGCGCTTCGAGCAGGTTGGTCTTGCCCTGGGCGTTGGGGCCCACCAGGACGGTGACCCCCGGCGGGAGCTCGAGGTGGGCCGCTTCGTAGGACCGCACGTCACGCAACTCGAGGCGACGTACCCGCACGAATGCTCCTTTGGTCGCCGCCTCGGCCCTAGCTGACCCGCATCGGCATCAGCAGGTAGGTCAGGTCGTCGACCTGGCCGTCGTCGGCGTGGGGCCGCAGGACGGCGGGCTTCAGGCCATCGCGCAGTTCGACGCGGATCCGCTCGGTCCCCGTGGCCTCGAGGCCGGACAGCAGGAAACCGGGGTTGAACGCGATCGTGAGACCCTCGCCGTCGATCTCGGCCGGCAGGGCCTCGGCGGCGTCGCCCATCTCCTGGTTGCTCGCCTGCAGGTCGACGCTGCCGTCACCGAAGGTCAGGCTGACCGGCGTGTTCGCCTGCCCCATGGCCACGATCGACACGCGCTGCAGGGCCTCGACGAGCGCGGCACGTTCGACGACCACCGAGGTCTCGTGGGCATCGGGCAGCAGGGCGCGGTAGTTCGGGAAGGTGCCCTCGATCAGCTTCGTGGTCAGACGGCGGTCGCCGAACAGGAACGACACCTGGCCGGCCTCGAGCACGACGGTGACCGACCCGCCGACCTCGCTGGCGGCCTTGGCGGCCTCCTGCAGCGAGCGGGCCGGAACCAGCGCGGTGCCCTCGACCGCCTGGTCCCAGGTCAGCGAGCGGACCGCCAGGCGGTAGCTGTCGGTCGCTGCGGCAGTCAGGGTGTCCCCGGCGGCCTCGAGGTGGACGCCGGTCAGGACCGGGCGACCCTCGTCTGACGAGGCGGCCCGGGCCACCTGCGAGACGAGGCGAGCGAACGCGTCGGCCTTGACGATGCCCTGCGGAGCGTCCTCGGAGGGCTCGGCCAGGGCCGGGAAGTCGTCGGCCTGCATGCCCCGGACGTGGAACGTGGCCCGACCGCAGGTGATCTCGACGCGGTCGGGCTCACCCGTGACCTGCACCGGAGCGTCGGGGAAGCGGGCCACCAACTGCGACAGCAACCGACCGGGGAGCAGGACGCGTCCGGGCTGATCGATCTGCACCGGGATGGAGATCTCGGCGGCGACCTCGAGGTCGGTGGCACGACACGTCAGTCGTCCGTCCGCAGCCTCGAGCAGGACGCCGGACAACGCCGGCAATGTCACCCGGGCACCAACGGTGCGGGTGGCCCAGGACACGGCTTCGGCGAACTCGGCTCGCTCGGCCCGCAACTTCACGTGGCTTCCTCTCGTACCGGCAGTTGTGCACACCGTCTATGTAGTACGTGATGAGAACAGGTAGATCCCGTCTCAGTAATAGGGGGTGTGGATGCTGTGGACGCCGTGGTATCGGCGCTGGTCAGGACGGGTTTGTTGGTTGTGGCTCGTGTGGGGAGGAACAACCATGTTCTCCCCAGGCGGACGAATGACATCGACGTGCTTCCACGACACGGGGCCATTGTCCACCAGTACTCCACCGTTCGTCCACTGGTCGCGACCGGGTGGTGTCCCCAACGCGTCCACGGAACCGGCCCCGGTGTCCACCGCTCGACCACAGCTCGTCCGCAACCTCGTCCACGGGTTGTCCACATCTTGCTGTGGATACTGTGGACGGGTCACGGTCGGCGAGCCCGGGTCTTGATGCGGTTGGTGAGCTCCTGGACCTGGTCGTAGATGGCCCGGCGCTCCTGCATCAGACCCGCGATCTTCGACTTGGCGTGCATCACCGTGGTGTGGTCACGGCCACCGAAGGCCTTGCCGATCCGCGGCAGCGACAGGTCGGTGAGCTCGCGCGTGAGGTACATCGCGATCTGGCGCGCGGTGACCAGCTGCCGGCTGCGGGAGGGCGAGCACAGGTCCTCGACGGTCAGCGTGAAGTAGTCGGCGACCTCGTCCATGATCAGTTGGACCGACACCTCTTGTTCGCGGTCGTCGGGGAAGAGGTCCTTGAGCACCATCTCGGCCATCGCGGAATCGGCCGACGAGCGCTGCAGGCTCGCGAACGCGCTGACGCGGATCAGCGCGCCTTCGAGTTCGCGGATGTTGGACTCGACCTTGGACGCGATCAGTTCGAGCACCTCGGGCGGGACCCCGAGCCGATCGGACTCGGCCTTCTTGCGCAGGATGGCGATGCGGGTCTCGAGGTCGGGCGGCTGCACGTCGGTCATCAGCCCCCACTCGAACCGGCTGCGCAGCCGGTCCTCGAGGTGCGGGATCTGCTTCGGTGGCCGGTCGCTGGAGATCACGATCTGCTTCTCGGCGTTGTGCAGCGCGTTGAAGGTGTGGAAGAACTCCTCCTGGGTGCGCTCTTTCTGCTCGAGGAACTGGATGTCGTCGATCAGCAGGACGTCGGTCTGCCGGTAGGTGCGCTGGAAGTAGGTCGTGCGGTCGTCACGGATCGCGTTGATGAACTCGTTGGTGAACTGTTCGGTGGTGATGTAGCGCACGCGCAGGCGTGGGTACAGATTTCGCACGTAGTGCCCGATGGCGTGCAACAGGTGCGTTTTTCCGAGTCCGGCCCCGCCGTAGATGAACAGCGGGTTGTAGCTCTTGGCGGGGGCCTCGGCGACGGCGTTCGCCGCTGCGTGGGCGAAGCGGTTGGACGAGCCGATCACGAAGTCGTCGAAGGAGTACTTCGGGTTGAGTTGCGTCTCGGGTTCGACCTCGTCGCTTCGCGGGGAGCGCTCGGGGACCGACACGATCGGGCCGGCCGGCCGTCCCGGCGCCTGCAAGGGGCTCGGGCCGGAGGCTGCCGGCGTCGGTTCGGTCTCGGGCTGCGGTCGTTCGCGCTGCGGGTCGAGCGTGGGTGTGTGGTCGGTGGCGACAGCGACGTCGTTGTGGAAGGCGTCCGCGTCCGCGTCGTCGGCGGGCGCCGCCTCGGAGGCGCCGGTCGGTGACCGGTCGCCGTCACCGGTCGCGAGGTGGTCGATCGGCTCCGGGCGGGGCTGGACGGTGATGACCACGTGCAGCGGTCGACCGGCAGCGCTCGAGAGCGCCTGTCGGATCCGGTCCCCGCACCGGGTGTCGAGCCACTCGCGTGCGAACGAGTGCGGGCTGGCGAGCACCACCGTGTCATCGGAGAAGCCCACGGGCTGGGTGGCCGCCAACCACTGCCGTTGCGCCGGCGACGAGACGGTCCCCATCACCACGTCGAGGCTCTGCCCCCACAGGGTCTCGAGGTCGAGCGTCGAGGGTTGTGACACACCTGCTCCTACCGATCCGGGTGGGCGGGCCGCCGGGGTGGCGATCCCGTCAGCGGCTGGCTCGAGGTCGGTAGCAGCGCTGGCACCCCCCGACGCTGTCCACAACAGCGTCCACAGGTGTGGAAAGCGCAGCCCTTCCGTCGGAACCGACGTCGAGCAGCCGCGGGGGGAAGGTTCGTCGTGAACTCGGTGGCGACCGACCACCCGCTCCGGCGGTGGCAGGTCGTCGCCTCGTCATGGCGAACGGCGGGGGACCGTACACCGCCGAAGCGAAACCCCGCAAGGAGTTATCCACACCGTTTTGAAGTGGCCGCGTCGCGCGCATCCGCTGGACGGGGCGTACACGGCGTGGTCACGCCCCCGGCGCGGCCTTGCGTCGGGTCGCGCGCCGCATGCGGATGTGCACCGGCGTGTGCGGTTTCGACGACGGTTGCCCGCTCGGCGCGCGGAGCGGTACCCTCCCCGGACGTCCTGCCTGCACCGATGCTGGATCGCGGTCCATTCTTGCTCTCGGACCGGACCCGCCACCAGCCGCGTGCACCCATCACCGCACCCCAGGGGGGCCGGTCCGTGAAGCGCACCTTTCAGCCCAATAACCGTCGTCGCTCGAAGAAGCATGGCTTCCGAGCGCGTATGTCCACGCGCGCCGGTCGTGCGATCGTCAAGAACCGTCGGCGTCGTGGCCGCGCGTCGCTGAGCGCCTGATCGCTGTGGCCCCCGTCGCAGTCGACCGACTGCGCGAGGGTCGTGACATCGCTGCGGTCCTGCGCGGTCGGCGCCAACGCGCCGGCCGGTTGGCCGTGGTGCATGTGCGAACCGAGCGCACCGTCGGACCTCCCCGGATCGCGGTGGTGGCGTCGCGTCGCGTCGGCACCGCCGTGTCACGCAACCGCTGCAAGCGACTGTTGCGTGAAGCCGCACGGGGATTGCCGTGGCAGCACGGCGTCGATGTGGTGCTCGTCGCTCGCGCTGACCTCGCCGCCAGCCAACTTGCCCCGGTCCGTGATGAATTGACCGAGTTGGCGCGTTCGCTCAATGTCCTGGACGCCGCATGAGTGCCACGGAAGACGCACCGCCGCGTCACCGACGCTCGCCGCTGGCCTGGCTGCTGCTCGGCATCGTGTGGTTGTGGCGTGCGACCGCACCATTTCGTCAACCCCGGTGCCGTTTCGCACCATCTTGTTCGACCTATGCGGTCGAGGCGATCCGCCGCCACGGCGCGCTGCGCGGCGGCTGGCTGGCCGCCCGTCGTCTCGGCCGTTGTCATCCCTGGAACGTGGGCGGGATCGATCCCGTGCCCTCGAGGAAGTAGAAGGCTGTGGGACAGCTCTGGCAGACCATTCGCGATGGCGCCATCGGCGCGCTCGATTCGCTGCTGACCCTCCTGCACGACCTCGTGGAGCCGGCCTTCGGCATCCACGCCTGGGGTTGGGCGATCATCCTGCTCACGATCATCGTGCGCGTGGCGCTGTTGCCGCTGGCCATCAAGCAGACCCGCAGCATGCGGGCCATGCAGGCGCTGTCACCGCAGCTCAAGGAGATCCAGAAGAAGTACAAGGTCGACCGCGAACTGCTCAAGAAGGACCCGGAGCAGTACAAGGCGAAGCGCCAGAAGCTCAACGAGGAGCAGATGGCGCTCTACCAGCGCGAAGGCGTCAACCCCGCGGCGAGTTGCCTGCCCCTGTTGCTGCAGGCGCCGATCTTCCTCGCGCTGTTCTGGACCCTGCAGTTCGCCGGCCGTGGCTCCGGCGGCCTCAATGGGGCCGAGTTCTACTTCATCACGGCGGTCGGCGAGGGCGGCCTCGAGATGGTGGTGCGCAACGCCGGGTGGCCGGGCTGGCTGCTGATCGTGCTGATGTCGGCGACGATGTTCTGGTCCCAGAAGCAGATGATGGCCCGCAATGCCGCCACCCAGACGGGCGACAACCCGATGGCGCAGCAGCAGAAGATCCTGCTGTACGTGATGCCGGTGTTCCTGGCCTTCATCTCGTTCAACTTCCCTCTCGGCATCCTTCTGTACTGGGTCACGACCAACTTCTGGCAGGTCGTGCAGCAGTGGGTCATCCTGCGCGAGGTCAAACACGAGGTCGAGACCGGCACGCTGGGCGAGCACCGCGGCGGCGAAGGGGTCGCCAAGTCGGCACGCAAGGGCAAGGGGCCAAAGGGGGGTGCGACCTCCGGGTCGTCGAAGAGCGATCCGAAGCCGGGACCTGAGCCCAAGCCGGACAAGGACGCCTCGGGGTCGTCCGGGGACGACGCCTCCCCCGGCAAGGGCAAGGACGCGTCCGGCCCGTCGAACAACGGCAAGTCTGCCGGCACGGCCAAGGGCAAGGACGACCCGCGCCCGCCCAGGAAGCGTGACCACCTGCCACGCCGCGGTGGCGGGCCCCGCGACCGCTGATCTAGGGAGTAGCCGCTCATGAGTCGACGTATCCACGTCTCCGCTGACACCCTCGACGCCGCGCTGCGACGTGCCGTCGCCGACCTTCTCGAATGTCCCGAGGACAAGGTCGACCTACGCGTCGATGCGCCGGGCATCGCCGACCTGGCGGGCAGTTTCCGCCTCGAGGTGTCCGTGGCCGGTCCGGGTCACGTCGACACCGGGGAGGTCGACGTCGGCGACGACCGCGAGGACCGCGAGGACCGCGAGGATCGCAAGGACGGCGAGGACCGCGAGGACCGCGAGGACCGCAAGGAGCGCGACGAACCGGAGTTGGTGACGCCGGAGCAACTCGACGAGGAGGCCGATGCGGCCGCGGACTTCCTCGAGGGTCTGCTCGATGCCCTCGAGTTGCCCGGTGACCTGCGTATCCGCGTGCACGAGGATCACGCCGAGGTCGAGGTCGTCGAAATCGGTAGCGGTGCCTTGATCGGGCGTCGGGGGCAGACGCTCGAGGCCATCCAGGAACTGGTGCGCTGTGCTCTGCAGCGCGAGTTCCAGCGCCGCTCACGGGTCAAGGTCGACGCCGAGGGCTACCGCTCGCGTCGCTTGGAGAAGTTGATCGAGAAGGCGGACGAGGCCATCGATGAGGTGCTCGACACCGGCGAGTCGATCCGGCTCGAGCCGATGGACGTTTTCGAGCGCAAGGCCGTACACCACCTCGTCGCCGAGCGTGGCGGCGTCGCCAGCCGTTCGCAGGGCCGCGAGCCTGCGCGCCGCGTCATCATCGAACTCGACGAGTAAAGCACGCGCCTTTTTCGGTTGCGGCCCGGGCCCTGTGCCTGGGCCGCGCCTCGTTCCACGTGGAACGCGATACTGGAAACCGGTTCTGACCTGCGCGAACGCGCTCAGATCGCTGCTGTGGTGCGTTCGGCGCGTGGGTGGGGCCACGACATGGCTTTGCCGCCCCATCGGACGTGCGGTCAGCGCGCATACAGGTAACTTGTGGCGAGTGGAAGCGGACCCGCGTCCGGTGGCGCCCGCCCGTGCCCTCGACAGCGGCGAGATGCGTCGTCCAGGCGCTACGCCACCACCGGCCCGAATGTTGCGTGCTCCCGAGTCCGGCCGATCCGAGACCGGGCCGGGGCGGCTCGACGACCGCAGCCGGTCGGCCGAGGCGCCCGGACCGATGCATGACGTCGCGCGCCGGTGGGCCCTCGTTGGCCGTTCGCGGAAGCCAACACCCAGGGCAACGGACGGGCGCTGCTGTCGGCGACGGGACCTGGGCCGCCGCGGGGGCACGACCGGGGCGGCCCGGTGGTGGCCCGCCGGAACCGGTGCCGTACCGTGCCCCCGCGGAGAACGGGAGCCACGGCATCCCGGGGTGTCCGGATGTTGATGTCCGGACCACAGAAGCCGTCTCGGGCGCGAGGCAGCCGCGTACCCGGCCGCGGTCCCGGTCCTGGCTACGGGCCCGCCCCGACGCGGTGTGGCGCCGCCCATCGACCTGTATGGCTGTCGCAGCCGGTGGATTCTCCGGCTCGGACACGCGTTGCTGCCCTTCGCTGAGTGGTGGTGCCAAGGACGCGCTCGGGTCAGCGGCCGAGGCACGGCATCGAGGGGCACCGCGGTCCGACGGCCCGCGGCCCTGGCGTCGCTCACGTCGTTCCACGTGGAACCCCGGCCCCGTGGTCTCTTGGCCCCGTTTCACGCCGGACACCGGTTCCGTCGCACTATGACACCGTTCCACGTGGAACGCTGGGGGTCCGGGGTTCCACGTGGAACGGTAGCCTTGCCGGCATGGATGACCTCAGCCCTTCGCAGCAGGCCGCATTGGATCGATTCGCCGCGGCGGTGGAAGCATCTCCCCACAACCTCGTGTCCAGCCGCGCCCGCGCCGAGTTGCGAACGCGGCACGTTCCGGAGTCGGTGGCATTTGCGCGCCTGTTGCCGGCCGGGCCCACGAACGTGCTCGACATCGGCTCCGGAGGTGGGTTCCCGGGCCTGGTCGTGGCCGTCGTGCGCCCGGATCTGCGGGTCGACCTCCTCGACAGCACACGCAAGAAGACCGAGTTCCTGCGCGAGGTGGTGCAGGAATTGGGTATCGACGTGCGGGTGCACAGCGGTCGCGCCGAAGACCTCGGCCGTGGCGAACTGCAGGGCGCCTTCGACGCCGTCACGGCGCGCGCCGTGGCGTCGCTCGACCGTCTGGTGGCCCTCGCGATGCCGTTCCTGCACCGCGGTGGCACCTTGTACGCGATCAAGGGCGAACGGTGGGCGGAGGAAGTCGACGCGGCGGCCGCTGTCCTTCGTCGCGTTGGTGCACGTGTCGAGGCTACGCCGCAGGAGCCGCCCGCAGCCGCGGGGGCGGTGGCCACCCCGCGGGTTGTTAGCATCGTCAGGACCTGAGCCAACGTGGTTCGGTGGGATGGACACCAAGTCATGGATGCACAACGGGCGCAGGCCGATACCGGCAGTGCACCGACCGCTGCGCCGCCACCCGCGGCGCCGCCGCCCCCGGCGGATCTGATGGAGGCGGTCACGACCGCCCGTGCGCCGGAGCGCCAACGCGAACCCGGCGGGGCCACGGTGATCTGCATCGCCAACCAAAAGGGCGGTGTCGGCAAGACCACCACCACCGTTTCGTTGGCGGCCGCGCTGGCACAATTCGGCGCGCGTGTGTTGATGGTCGACCTCGATCCGCAGGGCAATGCGACGACCGGCTTCGGCCTCCGTGTCGCCGAGGGCGACCCCAGTACCTACCAGGTGCTGGTCGACGGGATGGCGATCGCCGACGCGACGCTCCACACCGATCTCGAGGGTCTCGACGTCCTGCCCTCCTCGCTCGACCTGGCCGGCGCCGAGGTCGAACTCGTGCCCGCGTTCTCGCGCGAGTTGCGCATGCGGCGGGCCCTCGAGGACGCCCGGGCGGACTATGACGTGGTCTTCGTCGACTGCCCGCCTTCGCTCGGGCTGCTGACGATCAATGCCCTGGTCGCGGCCGACCAGGTCCTGGTGCCGATCCAATGCGAGTACTACGCCCTGGAGGGCCTGGGGCAGCTGATGCGGACCGTGCAGCTGGTCGGTGACAACCTCAACCGGGATCTCGAGCTGGGCGGCGTCGTCCTTACAATGTACGACGCGCGGACGAACCTGTCCCAGCAGGTCGTCGACGAGGTCCGCGGCTATTTCGGTGCCCGTGCGTACAACACGGTGATCCCGCGCACGGTGCGTCTGTCCGAGGCCCCGAGCTTCGGCCAGCCCATCACCGTGTTCGATCCACACAGCCGGGGTTCGCGGGCCTATCAGCGCCTGGCGCGCGAAGTCGGCGAGCGACTCGGCCTGGCGATCTCGCCGCCCGAGGATTCACCGCTGGACCGCTTGCTCGGTGGCGCCAGCCCCGTGCGCCCGCCTGCACAAGAGGAGGCATGATGTCGACACGTCGTGGCGGGTTGGGGCGGGGCCTGGCGGCACTGATCCCGCCCGGCGAGCCGGGTGAGAGTGGCGCGCGCGCCACGCTGGTCGAACTCGACATCGATCAGATCGTGCCCAACCCGCGTCAGCCGCGCGACGTCTTCGACGAGGACGAACTGGCCGGCCTGGCGACCTCGATCGCCGACATGGGGGTTCTCCAACCCTTGGTCGTACGACCAAGTGAGGATGGTCGGTTCGAACTCGTCGCGGGGGAGCGTCGCCTGCGTGCGTCGCGCATGGCCGGCCTCGAGCGGGTGCCGGCGGTGGTGCGCCACACCGAGGACGCCGACCTGCTCAAGGAAGCCCTGGTCGAGAACATCCACCGGGTGCAGCTCAACCCGCTCGAGGAGGCTGCCGCCTATCGGCAGTTGCTCGACGACTTCCAGTTCACCCAGGAGGAGCTCGCGACCCGCCTGGGCAAGTCGCGCCCGGCGATCAGCAATGCGCTGCGTCTGCTGTCGCTGCCTTCGACCGTGCAGCGCCGCGTCGCCGCCGGCGTCATCAGTGCGGGACATGCGAAGGCGCTCCTCGCCATCGACGAGCCGGCCGAGATGGCCCGGGTCGCCGACCGGGTCGTGGCCGAAGGCCTCTCGGTGCGGGCCACCGAGGAACTGGTGCGCGTGCGCTACCTCGATGCCGACGACGAGCCCGACAGCTCGCCGAACCGCCGTCGGCGCCGCCAACCCGTCGCCCCTGGCCTGCTCGACCTCCAGGACGACCTGTCCGACGCGTTGCGGACCCGCGTGAAGATCACCATGGGCCCGCGGACGGGCCGTTTGCAGATCGAGTTCGGCTCCGTGGACGACCTCGAACGGGTGGTCGCGGTGATCGCTCGCGGTCTCGAGGGCGACGGCAGCGGGTTGCCGGCGACGGCCGCTGCGGTCGGCGAGGCGCATCCGGGCCCTGGTGACGAGGAACTCGACGCCGTCATCGACCGCGTGGTCGAACCGCCCGAGTTCGACGCGGACCTCGACCAGCCCTAACGGTCCTCTCGCAGCAGGTGGCGGACGTTGGCTCCGCCGCCGTCGGCGAGCAGCGCCTCGGTGGCCATCTCTACGAACAGGCCGTGCCCGGCGATCCCGGGCACGAGCGACAACTCGACGTCCATGACCGCCGGGTCCGCGATGCCGCCCGGCAGACGGGCGTCGAGGACGTGGTTGCCGTTGTCGGTCACATAGACGTCACCCTCGCGCTCGCGGCGCTCGCGGCGCTCGAAGTCGAAGCCGAGCCGTTCGAGCCGCCGTCCGACCGGGCCGACCGCGAACGGGATCACCTCGATCGGGAGGGGGAAGGTGTCGGCGAGTCGCTCGACGAGCTTGTCCTCGGTCGCGATGACCACGAACCGGGCCGCGAGCGATTCGACCACCTTCTCGCGCAGCAGCGCTCCGCCGCCGCCCTTGACCAACTGCAGGTCGTGGTCGAGTTCGTCGGCGCCGTCGACGGCAAGGTCGAGTTCGCTGGTCGTGGCCACGTCCAGCAGGCGGAGGCCGAGTTCGCGGCAGCGGGCGGCCGTCGCCTCGGACGTGGGTACGCCGGCCACGTCGAGCCCGCGGGCGGCGAGCGCGTCGAGGAAGAACGCGACGGTCGAGCCGGTCCCGAGACCGAGGCGCATGCCGTCCTCGACCAGTTCGGCCGCGGCTTCGCCGGCGGCACGCTTCGCGTCACTCATCAACGTCTCCCGGTGGTCGTCAACCCCGCCACTCGGCGAGCAGGAGGGGCAGTTCCCCGAGCCCCTCGAGCACCAGGTCGATGTCGAGGTCGTCGGGGGGCTCCTGCAGGTGGCCCCACGGGCCACGCCGCAACCAACAGGTGCGCATCCCGAACCGGGCGGCAGGCTCGACGTCGTTGTCGATGCGGTCACCCACGTAGATCGCGTCGGCCGGTTCGGCGGCGTCGACCAGTCCCATCACGCTCGAGAAGAACGCGAGGTCGGGCTTCTCACTGCCCAACTCCTCGGAGGTCACGAGCACGTCGTGCGGCAGGTCGAGTCGCTGCAACTGCGCGGCGCGGATGGCGGGCTGATTGCCTGCGATCGCGACCTCGAAGCCGAGGTCGCAGAGCTCTTGCAGGCAGGGCCGCACGTCGGCGTAGACGTCGACGTCCTGCAGGCCGCCGAAACGCCGTTCGTGTTCCTCGACGAAGTCCCGCCACTCGACGTTGGGCGCGAGGTGGGGAAAGACCACGTGGTGGTCCTCGCCCTGCGAGATGGCGGCGCCGAGCACGGCGGCGAAGCTCAGGGGCGATACGCCGAGCAGGTCGGCCCAGATCGACCAGACGCGCGTCTCGTCGACGAGGACCTCGCCGATGTCGAAGATCACCGTGCGCGGCGCCGGACCCTCGGGATCGGGCATCGCGGCCGGGTCGAAATCGAGTTCGCGCAAATGGTCGTCGACGTCCTCGGGCGGTGGCGCGGCGTTCGGGTCGACCGGGATCTCGGAGGTCGTCATGCCCGGGCGGCCCCGCGCTGGTCACCACTGGCGAGGGCGAGACCGAGCAGTGTGTCGCACAACTGTCCGAAGCTCAGGCCCGCCGCCTCGGCCGCCAGCGGCACCAGCGAGGTGTCGGTCAGGCCGGGACACGTGTCGAGTTCGAGCAGCCACGGGGTGCCGTGGTCGTCCACGATCAGGTCGGCGCGCGAGATGTGGCGGGCGCCGATGGCCTCGTACGCACCGACCGCCGCCGCTGCGCAGGCCGCGGCCGCGGCGTCGTCGAGACGGGCGGGCGCATGGAACTCGGTGGCGCCGGCCGTGTAGCGCGCCGAGAAGTCGTAGGCGCCCTCCTTGGGCTGGATCTCGACCGCGGGCAGCGCGCGCCCGTCGAGCACGGTGACGGCGACCTCGGTGCCCGCGATGAACTGTTCGAGCAGGACGGCCTCGGCGTAACCGAGCGCACCGACGATCGCCTGGGGCAGGGCCGCGGCGTCGTGGACGATCGACAGCCCGAGCGATGAACCGCCGGTGGCGGGCTTGACGACCACGGGCAGCCCGAGTTCGTCGGCCACGCGGTCGACGACGCCGACGGCGCCCATCTCGCGGAAGGCCTGTTGGGTGAGCGTGACGCCCCGTGGTGTGTGCAGCCCGGCGCGCCGGTACAGCCCCTGGGCGATGGGCTTGTTCCACGCGAGTGAGCTGGCCAGCACGTCGGGTCCGGTGTAGGGCACGCCGACGAGTTCGAGCAGTGCCTGGACCGTCCCGTCCTCGCCCGCCGAGCCGTGCAGCGTGAGGAAGGCGGCGTCGAAGCCACCCTGCTCGAGGGACCGGACCAGTTCGCCGTCGACGTCGAGGCGGGTCACCTCGTGACCGTTGTCGGCGAGCGCGTCGGCGACGCGGTTGCCGGAGCGCAGGCTGACCTCGCGCTCGAGCGAGATGCCTCCGGACAGGACGGCGACGTGGGACGACACGGGTCTGGACCTTTCGGGTGCGTCAGCCGAGGGCGCCGCGGCCCTCGTTGGGGCGCGACGCGGCGGCAGGGGCGTTGGCACCGTAGACGGCGCGGACCAGGTCGAGCTCGGCATGCAGCAGTTCACCGAACCGTTCGACGCCTTCGGCGATGCGTTCCGGCGAGGGCTGCGAGAAGCACAGGCGCAACTGGCTGCCACCGGACCCGTCGGCGTAGAACCCGCGACCGGGCACGTAGGCGACACGGTGGTTGATCGCCTTGGCGAGCAGGTCCGAGGTGTCGATGCCGTCCGGCACGGTCATCCAGATGTAGAAGGCACCGACCGGGCGGGTCCAGCTCACCCCTTCGGGCATGTGCGTGTCGAGGGCCGCCAGCATCGCCTCGGCCTTGTCCTGGTAGACGCCGCGGAACCGCTTCACCTGTTCGCGCCACGGCTGGCTGGCCAGCCAGCGCTCGACGATCATCTGGGTCAGCGTGGCCGGACACAGGTCGGCCGCCTCGCGTAGCAGGACCAGCTTGTCCCGTACCGGGTGCGGAGCCGCGATCCAGCCCGTGCGCACGCCGGGCGCGAACGTCTTCGACACGGTGCCGACGTACACGACCCGGTCAGGCACGAGCTCACGGATCGAGGGCTGGATCCGGCCGGCGAAGTCGAGCAGGCCGTACGGGTTGTCCTCGAGGATGAGCAGGTCGTGCTCGACGGCGAGTTCGGCGAGGCGATGGCGTCGCTCGACCGACAGCGACACGCCCGCCGGGTTCTGGTGGTTCGGGATCGTGTAGACCAGCTTGGCCCGACGGCCCTCGCGCTGCAGGCTCGCGAGCAGATCCTCGAGTGCGTCGACCTGCATCCCGTCGGCGTCCATGGGCACGTGGCGGACGTCGGCCTGGTGGCTGGCCAGCGCGCCGAGCCCACCGACGTACGTCGGGCCCTCGGCGATCACGATGTCGCCGGGGTCGACGAAGCACTTGGCGATCAACTCGAGCGCCTGCTGGCCACCGGCGGTGACCATGAGGTCGTCGGCGTGGGCCGGCACGTTCTCGTGGGCCATCACCTCGACCAACTGCTCGCGCAGTTCGGGGCGTCCCTGCCCGATGCCGTACTGCAGGGCGACCGTGCCGCTCTCGCGCACGACCGCGGCGGCGACCTGTTCCGCCGCTTCGAGGTCGAGCGCCTCGACCGCCGGGTTGCCGCCGGCGAACGACACGATCTCGGGCCGGGCCGTCAGCGCGAACAGGGCCCGGATCGCCGACGCGTTCATCCCCTGCACGCGTTGCGCGTACCGGGAGAGATAGGGATCGGTGTCGAGCCGCACACACGTTCTTTCGGGTCGCGCACCGCCCGGTGGTCGGGCCGGAGCGTGGGGCCGAGTGCGACGCCCGCCGGACAGGAGCGCAACGCCGGTAGGATCGAGCGTAGCGAGCAGTCCCGCCGACAGGGCAGGCACCCATGACGGACGTGCAACTGGCCCCACCGGCCACCCGCCATGTCGCGGCGGGTGGATGGCGACGCGCGATCGTCGGCGTGCTCGTCGGCGCACTGGCGGGCAGCCTGGCGTTGCAGGTCGTACCGCGCGACGCCTGGTACCGACGCCGACGGGCCTGACGTGGCCCGGCGCCTGGTCCCGCTGCACGGCGACGTGGTCGAGGAGTTGCCGCGGCCGTGTCGGGAGTGCCTGTTCTGGGAGTTGGGCGGTGACTGTCCGGGCCGCGACGGCAGCGCCGGACGACGCGACGGGGACGACCCGCTGACCCGCAAACAGGCTTGGGCGTCGGCGCTGGTCCAGGACGGCCATCACGCCGGCCGCGTCGTCAAGGTCGAGGACGAGGTGGCGGCCCACGCGGTCTTCGGGCCCGTCGAGGCGTTCGCACGCCGACCCGGCCTCGTACCACCGGCCGACCCCGGATCGCTGCTGCTCGCGACGGTGTGGGTGCAGCCACAGTGGCGCGGCCTCGGCCTCGGGCGCCTGCTCGTACAGGCGGCGCTCAAGGAGGCGCTCCGCCTCGACCTGCCGGCCGTCGAGGCCTACGGCGACCGGCGCTGGCACGAACGCGAGTGCCATCTGCCCGCCACGTGGCTGCTCCACGAGGGCTTCGAGGTGCACGGCGAGCACCCACGGACGCCACTGCTGCGCCTCGACACCCGGCGCACGGCGCGTTGGGCCGAGTCGCTCGAGCACGCGCTCGAGGAGATGCTGGCCCACCTCCCACGGCGCGTCCGCACCCCGGCACCCGCGCCCGTACCGGCGCGGGTCTCGCGGCATCAAGCTCGGGACGGGCGGTACCCACCGGTACGCTGAGCGACTGCCCGAACGTTTCGCGCCGACGCTTCTCGGCGCCACGAACCCGACGTGATGCCCTGTGCGCGCCTACCGCGAGTTGTTCGCGCACCCCGATGCGCGTTGGCCGCTGTTCACCTCGACGATCTCCCGGCTGACGCCGGGGATGATCGCCCTGGCGATCGTGCTGATGTTGCGTGGCAACGGCTACAGCTATGCCGCGGCCGGCCTGGTCACCTCCGCCCACCAGGTCGGGGTCGGAGTCGGCGCACCGGTGCAGGGTCGGCTGGCCGACCGCCTCGGGCAGACCCGGGTCCTGGTGCCCGACGCCGTGCTGTACGCCGCGGGAACGGTCGCGCTCGCCCTGCTCGCGGCGCGGGGCGCCGCCGTCGCGCTCCTCGTGGTCGTCACGGCGGTCAGCGGGCTGTTCCTGCCACCGGTCTCGGCCTGCTCACGCGTGCTGCTCTCGCGGCTGTTTCCGTCCGGACGGCAGCGTGAAACGGCCTTTGCCGTGTCGTCGATCGCCGTCGAACTCGGGTTCGTCCTCGGTCCGCTGGCGGCCGCCGCGATCACCGCGCGCGCCAGTGGCAGTGTCGCGGTCGTGGCGGCCGGGGCGATTGCGATGGTCGGCGCACTGGGTTATGCCGCGTCGCCCGCGGCGCGGGTCGTGCCGCCGCGCGTCCACGCCGCCGGCCGTGGGGGAGCGTTGCGCTCCCCCGGTGTGCGGGTGATGGTGCTGGCCTTCGGGTGCATGGCCATCGTCTTCGGGGTGATCGACATCGTGGTCCCGGCGGTCGCCGAACTGGCCGGCGCGCCCGGCGCGGCCGGCGGCCTGCTCGCGGCGATCGCCGGCGGCAGCCTGCTCGGCGGCCTCGTCTACGGCGCACGGCCCTGGCCGGGCACCCTCGACCAGCGTCTGCGGGTGCTCGTGGTGGTGCTGGCCCTCGGACTGGCGTTGCTCCCGCAGGCGCTCGGTTCGCTGCCCGTCTTCGCCGTGGCGCTGTTCCTCGGGGGCCTGTTCCTTGCGCCCACCACGATCTGTGCGTTCCAGTTGATCGACGACCTGGCGTTGGCCGGCACCCAGACCGAGGCGCAGTCGTGGACCCACTCCGCGGTCGTCTTCGGGGTCGCCGCCGGTGCTGCGGTCTCCGGTGGGGCGGTGGAGGTCCAAGGACCCGGTCTCGCCCTGTTCGCCGGCGCCGGTGGGGTCGCCCTCGGCGCCCTCGTCATCCATCTCGGCGTCCGTCGGCTGCGTCCAGCCGTGCCGGTGGCCTGAAGGGCGCCACGTCAGCTCGCGGCGGCTCGGGCATGGGCGCCGGTCAAAAAGCCCACCAACGCGTCGGCCAGCGCCGCGGCGATCTCGCGCTGGTAGCCAGGGTCTGCCAGCCGTCGTCCCTCGTCCGGGTGGGTGATGAATCCGGGCTCGACCATGGCAGCGGGGGCCCGCGACTCGCGCAGCAAGGCGGTGGTCGAGGGGTGCGTGCGGCAGTTGAGGGTGCCGGTGGCTCCCACGACCTCGTCGACGGCGTACTGCGCCAGCAGGCGACCACGCTCGGAGACGGCGCCATCGCGGCCGAAGTAGTAGGCCGCCGCGCCGTGCGCCGCCGGCGAGTCCATCCCGTTGCAGTGGATGGAGAGGATGGCCTCGACGTCCTCGCGGTTGGCGTGTTGCGCACGCTCGGACGGTGTCGGCGAGGTGGCCGGTCCCCGGGCCAGGATCACGTGGGCACCCATGGCCGCCAGCCGACCCTGGAGCAGGGCGGCGATCTCCCAGGTCACCTGGTGTTCCGCGATGCCGTCGGGGTTGACGAACCCCGGCATCTCGGGACTGTGACCCGGGTCGATCAGCACACGGACGCCGGCGACGGAGTGGCGCGGCGCGCGACGCAGCCACTCGCGCTCACGGACGGCGTACGCCGGCGCTTCCTGGTGCTGGCGGTACAGCCGGCGCAGCAGGTCGATGGTCTCCGGACCGGCGATGCCGTCGCTGTTGAGGCCGACGTTGAGTTGGAACTCGCGGACGGCTTCGAAGGTCTGCGACGAGTACAGGCCGTCTTCGTAACCGGCGTCGAACCCGAGCTGGTTCACGCGGCGTTGGAGGTCGCGGACGTCGTCGCCCTGCAGTGGCGGCCGGGTGACGTAGAGCATCCGGTCACCGAGCCGGTACGAGGCGCCGACGAGCGCGTGCCAGGTATCGGGTCCGACCACGCCGTCGGCGGGCAGGCCACGTTGCTGCTGGAAGGCCCGGACCGCGACCAGGGTCTGCTCGTCGAAGACTCCGCGATCGGACTCGCAGGGCAGGCCGAGTTCGCCCAGCCGACGCTGGACGTCCTCGACATCGGGGCCGGCGGATCCGAGTTGGATGAGTTCCATACGGCCGCCGAGCGTAGGGGCTCCCGGGGCCGGTGCGGCCACGTCCACCCGCCTCAGGCGTCGCGCAGCCACCGGTCGCCGTGTTCGGCGAACCCCATGCGGGCGAGGTAGCGCCGGTGCATGCTGGTCGTGCCGTGGGCCGAGACCTGGCGGAAGCCGGCGCCGCGGAGCGCGCCGGAGTCTCCGAACAGAATCTGGCCCGCCGTGAAGTCGCGGTGTTCTGGCGTGACGTAGTCGAGGTCGAGGTGCCCGACGTCGCCGACGTGCCGGGCGAGCACCGCGCCGACGGGCACCGCGTCGCGCAGCACGAACCAGGCCAGGTGGTCGGCACGGACCCCCTCGAAGCCGGGCTGCGATTCGCGGATGTCGTCGCGGTGGAAGGTGACGAAGCGCTCGAGTACGGCAGCGGACGGGTCGGTCGCGACGATCTCGAAGTAGGCGGACCGGGAACGGTCCCGTAGCAGGCGCCACAGGTAGTAGATGTCGATCAGGACGATGGCGCCGTTGGCCAACCACACGGGCGGGGAGCTGATCAGCACGCCGTAGGTGGTGAACACGAGCGCGCCGACGAGGTTGACCACCCGCAGCCGCAGCACCGAGGCCATCAGCAGGCTGGCGACGATCAGTGCCGAGGCGAGGTAGCCGATCAGTTCCACGAGGTCGGGCATTGGGTTGAGGTCCTGTCAGGGCGGGGAGGATGCAACAGCGCGCTGCCCCCGGCGCGGGGGCCCCGGGCCGCGGCGGG
>JBBDSX010000176.1:0-4610 GCA_040904725.1 Egicoccus sp. | reverse complement strand
GGGCACGGCGTCGACCGGCGTGTGAGCGGCCCTTGGGGGAAGGGCTGGTGCTCACGTTGCGCGCGCCACCCGATGGGGCGTCGGGCATGAAGATCGGCGCGCTGTGGCGGTCAGGGGCAGACCGCCACACGGGATTCAACGCGTCCGACGCCGTATCCGTGCCCGTACGTGCGTCGATCGCACGGCAGTTGGCGCTGACCCTGTCCTGGCGCACCCCTAGGCTGGGTGTCCCCGAGCAGGAAGGCCCGGTGTTGCACGTGGCCGCATCGCTGTCGCGGACCCCGGAGGGCTCGTTGGCGGCTGCCGAAGCGGCCGACGCCGTGGCCGCGACGCTCGGCGACCTGTGCGACCTGGCCGTGGTGTTCGCGCGCCCCGAACACGCGGCCGACCTCGAGGGAATCGGCCTCGCCGTCGAGGCACGCCTCGAGCCCGGCGTCCTGGTCGGCGCCGTCGCGCAGGGGGTGGTCGGCCCGGGTGAGGAGGTCGAATCCGGTCCGGGAGTCGTCGTCTGGGGAGCGCGGCTTCCGGGGGCGGACCTGCGACCGTTCCGGGCCTGGACGGTGCCTGCCCGCGACGAGCGGATGGCCGTCGCCGGTTGGCCGGACTGCGGCACGACCGACGTCGTCCTGCTCCTGGCGGACGCCCTGTCGTTCCCGACCGCCGAGGTGGCCGTCCGGCTCGGTGAGCGCGGTGACGCGGCGACGTTGACCGGCGGTGCGATGACCGGCGGGGCCGGCGCCAGCCGCTTCCTCCTCGACGGTGTGGTGCACGACGACGGTGCGGTCGGGGTGGTGCTGCGCGGCCTCGACGTGACGCCGTTCGTCTCGCAGGGCTGTCGACCGGTCGGTGAGCCGCTGACGGTCACCGCCGTCGACCGCAACCGGATCCTCGAGCTCGGCGGCGTCCCGGCGCCCGAGAGGCTGCAGGAGGTGCTCTCGTCGCTCGACGACGAGGAGCGCGACCTGCTCGAGCGCGGTGGCCTGCAGGTCGGACTGGTGCTCGACGAGGTCCGTGACACCTACGCCACCGGTGACTTCCTGGTCCGCGGCGTGCTCGCGGTCGACCCCGAACGCGGCAGCGTCACGGTGGGCGACCTGCCGCGGGTCGGACAGACGATCCAGTTCCAGGTGCGGGACGCGGTGACCGCCTCGGCGGACCTCGCCGCGACCCTGGCCGGCGCAGGGCCGGCGGCCGGCACGCTGCTGTTCACGTGCACGGGGCGCGGACGCGGGCTGTTCGGTGCGCCCGACCATGACGTCCGGACCGTCGAGGCAGCCCTCGGCGGTGCCGTCGCCGGTGCGTTCTGCGCGGGGGAACTCGGCCCGGTCGGCGGCCGCTCGCACCTCCACGGCTACACCGCCAGTCTGCTGGCGTTTCACGCGTAACAGACACGAAACGGAGGTGACACGGCCGGGACACCGCCCTGCA
Source organism: Egicoccus sp. (assembly GCA_040904725.1). Taxonomy (GTDB): domain Bacteria; phylum Actinomycetota; class Nitriliruptoria; order Nitriliruptorales; family Nitriliruptoraceae; genus Egicoccus. The sequence goes on along the minus strand of JBBDSX010000176.1, from coordinate 3,182 downwards.
CGATGCTGCCGCAGCCGCGACAGGTTCGTGGGCGGTGGCGAGCGTTGGCCGTCACCTGGTCTCGAGGGCCGCCAGCAGCGACCCGGCAACAGGAGGACGACGTGAAGCTCGTCACGGCGATCGTGAAGCCGCACAAGCTCGATGAGGTCAAGGAGGCACTGCAGGACCTGGGCATCCAGGGCCTGACGGTGACGGAGGTGCGGGGCTACGGCCGCCAGCGTGGCCACACCGAGGTCTACCGAGGTGCGGAGTACACGGTGGAGTTCGTACCCAAGGTGAAGCTCGAGATCCTGAGTTCGGACGCGCAGGCGGGCGAGATCGTCGACATGGTCGTCAAGCACGCCCAGACCGGCCAGGTCGGCGACGGCAAGGTCTACGTCACCTCGGTGGACTCGATCGTGCGCATCCGCACGGGGGAACGCGACGGCGACGCGCTCTAGGCGGCCGTCATCGACCCCGCCATCGCACTCGACGCAGCCGAACCGCCGCGGCAGGACGCCGCGGCGGTTGCCGCCCGCCTGAAACGGCGTGGCGAGGAACTGCGTCTCGACGGTCCGCCGCCGGGACGGGCCTGGTGCGAGGCGTGGAGTGACGCGGTCGACGATGCACTGGTCGCGTTCGCCGCGCCGGTGCTCGATTCCCACCGGCTCGCCGTGGTCGCCGTCGGGGGGTACGGCCGCCGCGAGCTGTGCCCCGGCTCGGACATCGACCTGCTGTTGCTCCACGACAAGCTCGAGAAGCAGGCGCTGGAGTTCGTGGTGCGCCAGATCGTCTATCCGCTGTGGGACGCGGGCCTGACGGTCGGGTACGCGGTGCGCAACCGGCGCGAGGCGATCGGCGCGATCGACGACGTCGACACGGCGACCTCGATGCTCGAGTTGCGCACGGTCTGCGGCGACCGCGGGCTGGCGCACCTGGTACAGGTCGAGGTGTTGCGCCGGCTGCGGCAGCGGCCGCACAAGTTCCTCGCGGCGTTGCGCCGCGCGGACACGGGCCGCAAGCACAAGGCGGGCGATGCCGCGGAGGCGATCGAGCCCGACCTCAAGAACGGCGCGGGCGGGCTGCGTGATGTGCAGTCGTTGTCGTGGGCGTCGGCCGCCCTGGTCGGCGTCAGCGGCCTCGATCCCTTGGTGCCGGCCGGCTACCTCGGCGCGGCCGACCGCCCCCGCCTGGTGCAGGCCCGCGAGCGGCTGCTCGCCGCGCGGGTCGCGCTCCACCTCGAGGTGGGGGAGCGGGCCTCGTCGGCACCCGTCAAGAGCGAGGTGCTCCGGCTCGAGTTGCAGGATGCCGTGGCCGCGCGGATGGGGTTCGCCGACCGCGACGAGCACGACCTCGCGGCGCACGAGCTGCTGCGTGAACTGATCCTGGCGGCACGGGTCATCGATCACGTGCACCGGCGGGCGTGGTCGCTGATCGACGCAGACCTCGCACGGGGTGCCAGGCGGCGTCGCCGGCCGACCGAGCGGGAGCACGACGGGTTCGAGTTGGTCGACGGGGTGCTGCGGCTTCCTGACGGGTTCGACCTCGACACGACCGAGCTGCCGACCCGGCTGCTCGCCGCCCTCGCGGACACCGGCGCGGTCCTCGACCGTGGCAGTGCCGCGCGGCTGCGCCGGCGGGTCGAGGATGCTGGACCGGCCTGGACGTGGACCGCCACGCAGCGGGAGCGGTTCGTCCACGTGCTGTGGCGTGGCGCGGTCGTGGTCCCGGCGCTGGCCGAACTCGACGACGTCGGGCTGTTGACCGCGCTGCTGCCGGAGTGGGAACCGCTGCGCGGCAGGCCGCAGCGCAACCCCTATCACCGCTTCACGCTCGACCGGCACGCCTGGCACGCCGCGGCCAACCTCGGCGACCTCGTCCGGCGCGAGCCCTGGGCGGCCGAGGCGCTGCGCCAGGTCGACGACCGCGAGGGACTGCTACTGGGCGTGTTGTTGCACGACGTCGGCAAGGCCGTCGGCGAGCCGCACAGCGAGACCGGGGTGCCCCTGGCGCAGGCGATCGCCACGCGCATGGGGGCGGCCCCGGCGACGGTCGAACTGGTGGGTCGGCTGGTCCGCCTGCACCTGCTGATCCCCGATGCCGCCCGCAAGCGCGATGTCACGGACCCGGACCTGGCGCGCGCACTCGCCGCCGAGGTGGGATCGAAGTCGCACCTGGCGTGCTTGCATCTGCTGGCCGCGGCCGATGGCCAGGCCACCGGACCGACCGCGTGGAGCGCCTGGACGGGCTCGCTGGTGCAGACCCTCATCACGAAAGTGGACGCCGTGCTCGACGAGCAGGACGGGACCAGTAACCGCGACCTCGAACACGATGCCGCCGTCGAGACGGTCCGCGAGGCCCAGCGCCTGGCGCCCGAGCTCGGCACCGGGGCCGCAGCGGTCCGCGAGCACCTCGCGCTCCTGCCGACCCGCTACGCCCGCTCGGTCTCACCGCGCGCGGTCGTGCGGCACACGCTGATGGCGCTGCAGGCGCCCGGTCCGACCGAGGTCAGCACCCGCGTCACCCCGGGTGAGGACCTCGCCGGGGGCGAGGAACGAGTCGCACCCACGGGAGCGCTGGAGCGGATCGACGAACTCGACGTGGTCGCGCTCGACCACCCGGGGTGGTTCGCCAAGGTCGCCGGCGTCGTTGCCCTGCACGGCGGCTCGATCCTGGCGGCCGACGCGTTCGCGCGCGAGGACGGGCTGGCGGTCGACACCTTCCGGGTACGTCCACCCGACGGCACGGCCGGCGCCTGGTGGGCCGCGGTCGAGGGCGACCTCGCCGAGGCAGCGGCCGGCAAGCTCGCGATCCGCGCGCGCGTGCTGCGTCAGGCCCGCGCATCCGGATGGCGGCCCTCGCCGGCCGACGACAGCGCCACCCGGATCACGGCCGAACCGGATCCCGCGGGCCGTTCGACGTCGATCGAGGTGCACACGATGGACCGGGTCGGCGTGCTGTACGCGATCGCGACCGCCCTGGCCGAACTCGAACTCGACATCGTGGTCGCCCGCATCCAGACACTCGGACGCGAGGTCGTCGACGTGTTCTCCGTACGTGACGCGGACGGCAACCCGTTGGATGCCGACCACCTCGACGAGCTCGAGCTGGCCGTCGCCGGGGCGATCGACGAGTTGCAGGGCTCGAACTAGACGTGCCCGCCGGGCGAGCTGGGGGAGCCCGGTGCCGCGTGCCTGCCTTCG
>JBBDSX010000175.1:17755-26913 GCA_040904725.1 Egicoccus sp. | reverse complement strand
AGCCAGACTCTCCCCCGGCGCCCACCCGACCAGATTCTCCCCCGGCGCCCACCCGTGCCGGCGAGGATCGCGACGACTTCGTCGGGCGCGTGATCGGCACCGAGGACGCCACCCCGCTCGAGTTCTGGGTCGCCGTCGCGCCCGACCGGTTCCTCCAACTCGACGACGTCGTGGCCCTGCAGCGCACCCCGCCCGGCCGTGACCCCGTCATGATCTACGGCATCGTCAGCCAGGTCCGCGCCCGCCACGAGGGCGCCCGGTTCGACTCCGACGTGTTCCTGATCGAAGACGGCGTCCTGCCGGCCGAGGTCGCCGAGGCGGCGAAGGTGCTCTCCACCCGCTTCGAGCCCGAGGTCTTCGTCCCGCCGCTGCCGGGCCAGGCGGTGCTCAAGGCGGAAGGGCACGACCGCGACCAGGCGCTGTTCTTCGACCGGATGGCGTCACGGCTGCCCGCCGGCCTGTCCCGCGACGGCCAACCGGTGTTCATCGACCTCGAGTTCCTCGACGGCACCCGCGGCGCCCACGTCAACATCTCCGGCGTGTCGGGCGTAGCGACCAAGACGACCTACGCGACGTTCCTGCTGCACAGCCTGTTCCGTTCGGGCGTGCTGCCGGCCGCCCACAACGCCAAGGCGCTGATCTTCAACGTCAAGGGCGAGGACCTGCTGTTCCTCGACCACACCAACCGCAAGCTCGACGACACCCAACGCGACCGGTACGCCGCGCTGGGCCTGCCGGCCAGCGCCTTCAAATCGGTCGACTTCTGGGCGCCGCCCCGGCGCGGGGCGGCCAGCGCGGCGCCCGACACCGGCGCCCGCAGCGAGGGCATCACCTCGTTCGCGTGGTCGCTCGAGGAGTTCTGCCGCGAGGGACTGCTGCCGTTCCTGTTCGCCGACGCCGGTGACGACCGCCAGCAGTACACGATGGTGGTGCACAACGTCACGGCGCAACTGCAGCGCGAAGCCGTGCCGATCGGCGACGGTGCGGTTTCGATCGACGGCGAGTCCGCCCGGACCTTCCGCGAGTTGATCGACCTGATCGGCGCCCGTGTCCAGGACGAACTGACCGCGCCCGAGTGGGCCGGCCGTGCGGTGGGGATCGGCACCGTCAACGCGTTCGTCCGACGGCTGTACGGGGCGCAGCGCCACCTCGAGCACCTCATCCGTGGCGACCTGTCCGACCCGCGCAAGCACACGATCTCGCACGACGCGCAGGTCACCGTCGTCGACATCCACAACCTCAACGACCGGGCGAAGCGGTTCGTGGTCGGCGTGGTGCTGCAGCGGGCCTTCGAGGACAAGGAGCGCTCGGGTAGCCCGGACCCCCTGACGTTCATCGTGCTCGACGAGTTGAACAAGTACGCGCCACGCGACGGGACCTCCCCCATCAAGGAGATCCTGCTCGACGTGGCCGAGCGTGGCCGCTCGCTCGGGATGATCCTGATCGGTGCGCAGCAGACCGCCTCCGAGGTCGAACGACGCGTGGTCGCCAACTCGGCGATCCGTATCGTCGGGCGCCTCGACGCGGCCGAGGCGTCGCGCGAGGAGTACGGGTTCCTGCCGACCGTGCACCGCCAGCGCGCCACGATCGTCAAGCCGGGCACCATGATCGTGTCCCAACCGCAACTGCCCGTGCCGCTGGTCGTCGAGTTCCCCTTCCCGGCCTGGGCGACCCGCCCGTCCGAGGCCGGCGAGGCGCCGCCGCCGAAGGAAGGTGCGCTGGTCACCCAGCCCGAGGACCCGTTCGCCGACCTCGACGACAGCGACTCCGGCCTCCCCTTCTGACCGCCCCGATGCGTGCGTCCTCGCGCGCAATCGACCGGGCCTGGATGCACACGTCCGACTCCGCAAGACCGCCACCGTCCGACGTGGCTGGCGGGCTACCGGTCCGATCCGGACACGGCCCGGTTCCAGTCGTGGTCGACGCCCTACGAACCGGGCCGGCCGGGCAGGGGTACGCCACCGACGCGGTCGGCCTGCTGCTCGGCCGGGAGTACGAGCCGCGTGGCATCGCCGGGGGCTCAGCGGGCTAGCGTCGCCGGCCTCCGGGAGGTCTGCCTCGACGTGTCACGCTTCGCATGGGCCACACGCCTGATCGGCCTGACCACCGCTGCCGCAGTGGCGCTGTCCGGCTGCACGGGCGACGACCCGACCACGACGCCCGACGAGGACCAGGCTGGCGACGGCGAGTCGGACAGCGCCGATCCGGCGGCCGGGTCGACCGATGCCGAGCCCGACGCACCCGAGTCCGAGTCGGAGGCCGAGTCCGAGCCCGCACCGCGGGAGTGCACCACGGACGGCCCGGCCGAGGTGGTCACCGACCTGACCGGCGACGACCCCGCCACGGTGTCGATCGCGGTCGCCTCCTCGACGCACACGTGCTCGGACATCGTCGTCGTCGCGAATGCCGACGAGCCCTGGGCCGCGCCGCTGGCTGCACCGCTGGCCTCGACCGCCGGGGCGCCGCTGCTGCTCGCGCCGGGCGATGACCTCACCGCCGTCACCGACACGATCACGGCATTGGCGCCGTTCGAGGTCATCGCCGTCGGTTTCGACCCCGACCTCGAGGTCGACGTCGAGGTGCGCGCGATCACCGCCGACGCCGACGAGGCCGGCGGCAACGCACTCGCACTGGCCGTAGCGGACGACCTCGGCGCGGGTCGTGCGCTTGGCTTCCTCTCGACCGACGCCGGGTCGCTGGCCGCAGTCCTGTCGCGCGCCGCCGAGGGGCTCCCCCTGCTGCCGCTGCCGGCGGACGACGAGCGCCTGCGCCAACTCGTGACCGACCTGCCGCCAGACCTGCAGGTCGAGACCATCGCCCGCGAGGAAGAGGGTGCCCGGGCGCTGGCCGGCCGACTCCTCGACCTCGGCGTGGACGCGCAGGCCAGCAGCCGGCCGCGCTTCGCCACCGACGCCGGCGAGGTGGCGTGGCTGGCCGACCCCGCCGACCTCCCGGGCTATGCCGTGGCGGCCGCAGCCGCCGGTGGACGGGGCGAGGTCCTGCTCCCGATCAGTGGCCAGACGCCGTGGTACGGCGGCGAGCGGATGGCCCGACTGCGCGAGGTCGCTCCCGACCGCACGGGCGTGGTCGGTGCCGTGGACGCGGCCCGCGCGAGCTGGCAACTGCAGACCGTGCTGACCTCCGAACCGCTGCCGACCGGCGCCTACACCCTGTTCGAGACCGAGCGCATCGTCGCGATGTACGGCACGCCGGGCTCGGGCTCGCTGGGCGTGCTGGGCGAGCAGGGTGTGAATGCGGCCGTCGAGCGTGCGCAACAGATCGCCAAGCCCTACGGCGCCGACGGACGCGAGGTCCTGCCGGCGTTCGAGATCATCACCACCATCGCCTCGGCCGAGGCCGGCGAGCAGGGCGACTACAGCAACCGGAGGGACCCGGACCTGATCCGTGAGTGGGTCGACCGGGCCGCCGACGAGGGCTTCTACGTCGTGCTCGACCTGCAGTCGGGCCGTACCGACTTCCTCACCCAGGCCCAGGAGTACGCGGACCTGCTGCACGAACCCCACGTCGGCCTCGCCCTGGACCCCGAGTGGCGGCTCGAACCCGACGAGCGTCACCTGCGCCAGATCGGCTCCGTCGAGGCGGCGGAAGTCCAGCAGGTCGCCGACTGGCTCGCCGAACTCGTCCGCGACGAGCGGCTGCCCCAGAAGCTGCTGCTGCTGCACCAGTTCCGCCACTCGATGCTGCCCGACCGCGACACGATCGAGATCGGACCGGAACTCGCCGGCGTCGTGCACATGGACGGGCAGGGCCCGATCGGGACCAAGTACGGCACCTACGACGCCATCACCGCCGGCGCCGAGGACCGGTGGTGGTGGGGATGGAAGAACTTCTACGACGAGGACTTCCCCACCCCCACGCCCGAAGAGGTGCTCGCCCTCGACCCCCTTCCGGTGTTCGTCAGCTACCAGTGACCTGGGGCGGGTCCCCGTTCTCGCTCGCTTCGCTCGCTCGTTGCCCCCCACCCGGCGCCGCAGGTGCGCCGGGGTGTCGCACGGGGTTCGTAGAGTGGGGGGATGCGCATCCTCCACACCAGCGACTGGCACGTCGGACGCACCGTCCGCGGTCGTAGCCGCGCGGACGAACACCGGGCCGTACTGGCCGAGATCGCCGGTATCGCGCACGAGGGCGGGATCGATCTGATCCTGGTCGCGGGCGACCAGTTCGACACCGGCGCGCCATCTGCCGAGTCCGAGGCGATCGTCTACCGCGCACTGCTCGACCTCGCCGCGACCGGCGCGCACGTGGTGGTGCTGGCCGGCAACCACGACAACCCCCGCCGGTGGGCGGCGGTCCGGCCGCTGCTCGAACTCGGCAACGTCCACCTCGCCGACCGCGTGATGCGTCCCGACCAGGGCGGTGTGCTCGACCTGCCCACCCCGTCGGGCGAGGTCGCCCGCGTCGCTCTGGTGCCGTTCCTCTCGCAGCGCAACATCGTGACCGGCGACCAGTTGATGGCCCACGACGCGGCGCAGCAGTCGTCCACCTACGCCGACCGCGCGCGGCGCATCATCGGGGCACTGACCGCCGACTTCGGTTCGGGCGACACCGTCGACGTCGTGGTCGGCCACCTCACCGTCGCGTCGGGTGCACCGTCGCTCGGCGGCGGCGAACGACACGCCCACACGATCTTCGACTACGTGGTCCCGCCGCAGGCGTTCCCGTCGTCGGCGCACTACGTCGCGCTCGGCCACCTCCACCTCCCCCACAAGGTCGCCGGCCCCGCCCCCACCTGGTACAGCGGCTCGCCGCTCCACCTGGACTTCGGCGAGGCCGACCGCGGCGCGAAACAGGTCCTGCTCGTCGAGGTGACCCCCGACACGCCCGCCAAGGTCGAGCGCGTCGACCTGCGTGCCGGGCGACGCATGCGCACGCTGCGTGGCAACGTCGACCAGGTCCTCGCCCACGGCCGTGAACTCGGCGACGACTACCTGCGCGTGCTGCTCGACGAGCCACCGCGGCCGGGCCTGGCCGACCAGGTTCGGCAGGAACTCCCCCAGGCGGTCGACGTCAGCATCGTGCGGGACGAGGACGAGGACACCGCGCACGTGGACGCCGCCGCGTTCGACGCCGACGACCTGCGCCAGTCCCCCGTCGCGCTGTTCGGCGAGTACCTGGCCGAGCAGGACATCGACGACCCGCGCCTCGACAAGCTGTTCGCCGAACTCCTCGACGAGGCCGCCGGCGAGGGGGATCGGACATGAGGCCGGTGCGGATCGAGATGGAGGGGTTCAGCAGCTTCCGGGACGCGACGACGGTCGACCTGGCGGACGCAGAACTGTTCGTGCTGTCGGGTCCGACGGGGGCCGGCAAGAGCTCGGTCATCGACGCGGTCGTGTTCGCGCTGTACGGCAACGTGCCCCGCTACGACGACCGCCGCCTGGTCGCACCGATCGTGAACCAGGGCCGCAACGAGGCTCGTGTACGCCTGACCTTCACCGTCGCCGAGCGCACCTACCAGGCCACCCGCGTCGTGCGCCGGACCAAGACCGGCGCGACGACCAAGGAGGCCCGGCTCGAGGACGTGACCGACGGCGGCCTGGCCACGTTGGCGGGCAACGCCGACGAGCTGTCGACGGCGGTCGGGAAGCTGCTCGGACTGAGCTTCGAGCAGTTCACCCGCTCGGTCGTGCTGCCACAGGGCGAGTTCGACCGGTTCCTGTTCGCCAAGCCGTCCGAGCGCGCCGATCTGCTGGTCCAACTGCTCGACCTCGGGGTGTACGAGGACATCGGCAAGCGGGCACGGACCCGCGCCACCCAGGCCGAGGCGCGCGTCACGGAGCTGCAGCGGCGGCTGGACGGCGAACTCGCCGAGGCCACGCCGCAGGCGCGTCAGGCCGCCGCGGAACGGCTCGAGCAGCTGCAGGGGCTGAGCACGCGGTGCGAGGAGTTGCAACCCGAGCTCGACGCGATCGTCGAGGAGGGACGCCGTCGCCGACAGGAAGCCGACGAGGCCCAGGCCGCGGCCACGACCCTCGCGCAGCTGGCCATGCCCGACGGGACCGCTGAACTCGGTCAGCAGCTGCGCGAGGTCGCCGAGCAGCGCACGACCGCCGACGCCGCACTGTCCGACGCGTCCGTGGCCCTCGAGGCGGCCGAGCGTGAGGCCGAGGCCCTGCCGCCGGCGGACCAGGTCGGCGAACTCGGTCGCCTGCTGCAGGAACTGGCCGCGGCCGACCAGCGGGCGGGGGAACTGCAGGCGACCGCCACCACGGCGCTGACCGCGGCCCGCGACGCCGCCGCCGCCGAAGCCGGGGCGACCGAGGCCGTCACCGCTGCGCGGACCGCGGTCGAGGACGCCACGCGCGCGGAGTTGGCGCTCACGCTCGCCGAGCACCTCGAGGTCGGCGCACCGTGCCCGGTGTGCCTCGACGAGGTCCACGTGTTGCCCCGCCACCCGCCGGCCCAGCGCACCGATGCCGCGCGGGCGGCCCTCGCCGACGCCGAGTCCCGGGCCGCCACCGCCGCCCGCGAACGGGCCGAGGCCGATCGTGCCGCGGCCATCGCCCAGCAGGCGGCGACGGCCCACGCCGAACGCACGGCCGAGCTCACCAACCGTCGGGACGAACTCGCTGCGCAGTTGCAGGTGGCACCCGATCCTGCCGCGGTGACCGAACTGGACGGGCGGATCCGCACGGCCCAGCAGGCCCTGGCGACGGCCCGGGGTGTCGAACGTCAGGCCCGCACCGCCGCACGCGAGGTCGCGGCGACCGCGGATCGCCTGCGCACCCGCGAACGCGACGCCTGGGCCGCCTTCGACCGAGCGCGGGATGCCGTGGCGGCCCTCGGCCCCCCTGCCACCGACCGTGACGACCTGACCGGCGCGTGGCAGGCACTGCTGGACTGGGGACGCGAGCAGGTCCCGCAGGCACAGGAGCGGGCCCGGGTCGCGATGGCCGAGGTGGAACGCGCCAAGGCCCGCTGGCGCGATCTCGACCGGCGCCTGCGTGACGAGTGCGCCGACGCCGGTGTCGACCTCGCCGACGGATCCGCGCCCGCGGTCGCCGTGTCGGGTGCTCGCGCCCGGGCCGAGGAGCAGTTGCGCACACTCGACACCCGCCTCGAGCGCGCCGGCCAGGCGCGCACCGACCTCGCCGCCGCCCGCGAGGACCAGGTCGTCGCCAAGGCCCTCGGTGACCACCTGCGTGCCGACGGGTTCGAACGCTGGCTGCTCAACCGTGCGCTGCGGCTGCTGGTGGTCGGCGCATCCGGCGTGATGCGCGAACTGTCGTCGGGCGGCTACTCGCTCGCGCTCGACGACACCAACCAGTTCCTGGTGATCGACCACCGCAACGCCGACGAACCCCGCACCGTGCGCAGCCTGTCCGGGGGCGAACGTTTCCTCGCCTCGCTCGCCCTGGCCCTGGCCCTGGCCGAGCACGTCGCCGACCTCGCCGCCGAGGGCGCTGCCCGCCTCGAGTCGCTGTTCCTCGACGAGGGTTTCGGCACGCTCGACGCCGACACGCTCGACGTCGTCGCTGCCGCGATCGAGGAGTTGGGCTCGCGCGGGCGGATGGTCGGCATCGTTACCCACGTCGCCGACCTCGCCGAACGCCTCCCCGTCCGCTTCGAGGTGCGCAGGGGCCCGACCGGGTCGGTCGTGCGCCGCCTGAACGCCGGTGAGACGCCTGCCGATCCGACTGGCGGCCCGAGCTCGGCCGACGAGGACGCAGCATGAAACTGGCCGTGGACACCTGGTCCCCCGAGATGGGCGCGCCCGGCGGTGGTGACGACCTGCCCACCGGACCCGGCGACGTCGATCCCGACGTCGAGGTCGCGGCTGCCGACTGGGCACCGCGGCGACCGGCCATCGTCGCGGACACGCCGGTGGCGTTCGTCGACGGCGTCCGCCGCGTCGAGGCGATCGTCTGGGGCGCCGAGCTGAGCGGCGGCAGCCGAGTGGGTCCGCAGGACGAGGCTGCCGGTCTCGGAAACCCGAACGGCCCGACGGGCGCGGTCCGGCAGGCGGCGGCGGTCTCCATCGCCGCGGGCGCGGTGTGCTGCACGGGCGACAAGGCCACGATCACCAACGCCGAGGTGCAACGCCTGCTGGTCGGTCCCGCAGGCTTCGCACCGCTGCAGACCCGCGCCGGGCGGTTCGAACCACGGGCCGTCGCCGACGACGACCCGGCCGCGCTGCAGCGCGGCATGCAGGAGCGGCTGCGCCGCCTCGAACGCCGCCTGCTCGACCAACTCGCCTGGCCCGACGACGTCGGCGAGGTCGGCCTGCTCGTGCTCGACGGGCCGTTGGACGGTTCGGTCGAGGTCCCGCACGCCATCGGCTACGTCAAGTCCCACCACGTCGCCTACCTGCCCGACGAGGTCCGCCACGTGGTCGGCGCCCTCGCCGCCGGCGAACGCACCCCGCTGTTCCTGGCACAGTCGTCGTGGACCCGGTTCTCGTGGTACCTGCGCCTGCCATTCGGTGGCGACCACCCGTGGGGTGGCATCGTTCGGTGCGAGGCGTCGGCCGACGTCGGGCCGACCGAGGCGGCACGACTGGCCGACCTCGCCGCCGGGCAACTACCCCGGTTCGCCTCGCGGCCGCACAAGGACCGGCGCGCCCCGCAGAACCTGTATCCGATCGCCGGGCTCGAGCGGCACCTCAAGCGCCTGCTCGGCGACGGCAACCACGTCCTGCGGGCCCTGCGGGACGCCGCGCACCGGCAACCGGCCTGATCCTCTTTCGCGCCGAAGGCCGAACGGCCCGAGAACCGGTTGGGCAGGATGGTGAGCGATCAGGTAGAGTCTCTGTCATCGCGCTGGTCAGGATTCCTCGTTCCTAGCTTTCGTCGGGAACATCCTCGGCCGGCGCTTTTCGATTGGAAACGAAACATGCCAGAGGGCACCGTCAAGTGGTTCAACGCCGACAAGGGTTTCGGCTTCATCACCCCGGCTGAGGGCGGCGACGACCTGTTCGTCCACTTCTCCGCGATCCAGTCGCAGGGCTACAAGTCCCTCGACGAAGGTCAGCGCGTCGAGTTCAACGTCGGTCAGGGCCAGAAGGGCCCGCAGGCGACCGAGGTCACGCCGCTCTAAGGCGTCGACGCACCACGATCCTGAGGTTCGCGTACGGCATTCCGCCAGTCGAACAACGAGATCGAGACGAGCCCCCCGACCGCGGGGCTCGCATCTTTGGC
>JBBDSX010000175.1:0-17745 GCA_040904725.1 Egicoccus sp. | reverse complement strand
CCCCCCCCTCGGGGGGGCCCCGCTTCTTTGGCGGCCACCGGCATCACGTCGGGCGATGGCCGTTCGACCGTGATCGGGTCCCGGTCGGTCCCAACTACGTTCGCGTCGCAACCACGTTCAGACCGGAGCCGTGAGTGCAGCATCGAATGCTGGGCGACGAAGGGCCCGTCGCGGACAGCAGCGCCCTGCAGCGCAGCGAGGAACGCTTCCGCCTGCTGGTCGAGACCGTGGTCGACTACGCCATCTACATCCTCGGTCCCACCGGCATCGTCGAGAGTTGGAACGCGGGAGCGCAGCGGCTGAAGGGCTACCAGGCCGACGAGGTCGTCGGCCGCCACTACTCGCTGTTCTACCCCGACGACTACCGCGAACAGGGCCTGCCGGAACAGTTGCTGCGAACCGCGCTCACGCACGGCAGGGCCGAGCACAGCGGCTGGCGGGTCCGCAAGGACGGCACCCGTTTCTGGGCCGATGTCGTCATCACCGCGCTCTACGACGACGGAGTGCACACCGGCTTCGCCAAGGTCACCCGCGACATGACCGAGGCGCACCTGGCCGCCGAGGCACGCGAGCGTGCGCTCGAGGAACACGAGCAGGCGCTGGTCCGACTCGAGGAACTCGACCGTTGGCGCCGCGAGTTCATCGGCGCTGTCGTCCATGACCTGCAGACCCCGATCACGGGGATCAGCGGCTTCCTCGAACTGCTGACGCGCGGCGAGATCTCTGCGGACGGGGTCGACGACGTCCACGACCGGTTGCTGTCCAACGCCCGGACGATGCAGGAGTTGGTGTCGAACCTGCGCTCGTACACGCTGCTCAGCGACGGCCGCGTCGTGCTGCGCCCCGAACCGGTCGGGCTGCGCACCTTCGTCGAGGAACTCGTCGCCGACATGAGCCCCATCCTGTCCGGCCACGAGATCCGTTGCGAGGTGCACGACATCACGCTGCTGGCCGACCGCCAGGCACTCGAACGGGTGCTGCGCAACCTGCTCGGCAACGCGGTGCGTCACACGCCGGAAGGGACCCGGGTGACCATCTCGGCACGGCCGGCGAAGGGGGCCGTCGAGATCGCCGTCGCCGACGACGGTCCGGGCATCCCACCCGAACTGCTCGAGCGCGTGTTCCAGCGGTTCCAGCGCGGCGCCGGCGGGGGTACCGGCCTCGGTCTGTCGATCGCCAGGCAGTTGGTCGAACTCCACGACGCCACGCTCGAGGTCGAAAGCGAACAGGGCCGCGGTACGACCTTCCGGTTCAGCCTGCCACGGGCGGCGTGAGCGGGCGCGTACCGCCGTCCCCGACGACTCCATCGCTGTCCTGCCGCCTCGCCAGCCACACGTGCGTGACCTCCGTCGACTGCTTGACCTCGACGGTCTCGTAGCGGGTCGGGAGCCGGCCGAGCCTCTCGAACAGCCGGGCGCCGCTGCCGAGCAGTTCCGGGACCACCGCGAGGTGCATCTCGTCGACCAGTCCACGGCACAGGTACTGCTGGATCGCGGCCGCGCCGCCACCGAGGCGGACGTCGAGTCCGGCGGCCGCGTCCACGGCCCGCTCGAGGACGGCCTCGGGACCATCGGTGACGAAGCGGAAGGTGGTGCCGCCGGCCATCTCGATCGGGTCGCGGGCATGGCGGGTCAGGACGAACACCGGATGGTGGAAGGGCGGATCCCCCCCAGCCGCGCCACTCGTCGCCGCCCCAGGCGCCGCGCGAGATGGACATGCAGTGCACGCGGAGATCCGCCACGGTCGCTCCTTGGAGGGCAACACCAGCATCGACCTCGCGCAGGTGCCAGACTCATCGGAGCCGGGCCGATGGTTTCGCCCGCCCCTGGTCGTCAACATGACGACGCGACAAGACAAGGACTCGACCATGGCTGGGGTACGACTGCTGGTGGGCACCGCGAAGGGCGGATTCGTCCTGACCTCGGACGAGCGGCGACGGGACTGGAAGGTCGAAGGGCCGCTGTTCGGCGGCTGGGAGATCTTCCACATGCAGGGCTCGCCGCTCGACACCGACCTGATCTACGCCTCGCAGGCAGGCGGCTGGTTCGGTCAGGTGATCCAGCGCTCCGACGACGGCGGGCAGACCTGGAATCCGGTCGGCAACGAGTTCGCCTACGCCACCGTGCCGGGCACCCACCAGTGGTACGACGGCACGCCGCATCCGTGGGAGTTCGCCAAGGTCTGGCACCTCGAGCCGTCGCTGACCGACCATGACGTCGTCTACGCCGGCATCGAGGACGCCGGACTGTTCCGGTCGGACGACGCCGGGGTGAGCTGGCAGGAACTGCAGGGCCTGCGCGAGCACGGCACCGGCCCACAGTGGCAGCCGGGCGCCGGCGGCCTGTGCCTGCACACGATCGTGCAGGACCCGACCGACCCGCAGCGCATCCTCGTCGCGATCTCGGCCGCCGGAACGTTCCGCAGCGACGACGGCGGACAGACCTGGAAGGCGACCAACAAGGGCCTGCGCTCGGGCGAGATCCCCGACGAGGACGCCGAGGTCGGCCACTGCGTCCACAAGATCGCCCGCCACCACACGCGGCCGAACACGCTGTTCATGCAGAAGCACTGGGACGTGATGCGCAGCGACGACGGCGGCGACCAGTGGCGCGAGATCAGCGGCAACCTGCAAACCGACTTCGGCTTCGTGATCGACGTGCACGCCCACGATCCCGAGACCGTGTACGTCGTGCCGATCAAGTCCGACTCCGAGCACTACCCCATCGACGGTGCGCTGCAGGTCTGGCGCTCCACGACCGGCGGCGACGAGTGGGAGCCGTTGACCAAGGGTCTGCCGCAGGAGAACTGCTACGTCAACGTCCTGCGCGACTGCATGGCGGTCGACCGACTCGACGACTGCGGCGTCTACGTCGGCACAACCAGCGGACAGCTGTTCGGGTCGGCGGACGCCGGCGACTCCTGGGCACCGATCGTCGAGGGACTGCCGCGCATCCTGTCCGTCGAGGCACAGACGCTGTCGTGATGGTCCGCGTCCTGCTCCCCGCCCACCTGCGCAACCTGGCGCAGACCGGCCACGAGGTCCACCTCGAAGTGCCCGCACCCGTGACCCAGCGCACGATCCTGGACACGCTCGAGGCGACCTATCCGGTGTTGCGCGGCACGATCCGCGACCACGGCACCCACAAGCGACGCGCGTTCGTCCGGTTCTTCGCCTGCGGCGAGGACCACTCGCACGACGCCCCCGACGACCCACTGCCCGACGCGGTCGCGCGCGGCGACGAACCGTTCGCCGTGATCGGCGCCATGGCCGGCGGCTGAGGGGCCTTGGCGCGGTGACGGCGTCTCGCACAGCGACGAAAATCCGTGCCGGCGGGACTACGGTCACCTCTCCTACCGCTCCCGGAGACCCCTTGTCGTTCCAGACGTTGCCCTATGGCAGCTGGCCTTCCCCGCTGACCGCCGCGACGATCGTCTCCGCGGCGCGTGGGCTCGCCGAGATCCAGGTCGACGGCGACGACGTGCTGTGGCTAGAGCGTCGGCCGGGCGAGGGCGGCCGCCAGGTACTGCTCCGTCGCGCCGGCGACGGCACGACCACCGAAGTGACCGCACCCGGGATCAATGTCCGCACCCGCGTGTACGAATACGGCGGCGGCGCCTACACCGTCCGCGACGGGGTCGTCTGGTACGTGTCCTTCGCCGACCAGCGCTTGTGGCGGCTCGGTCCCGACGACGAGCCCGTGCCGCTCACGACCGCCCCGGACTCCCCCGCCGCCGTGCGCTTCGCCGAACCGGTCGTGACGCCCGACGGCAGCTGGGTGGTGTGTGTCCGCGAACGCCACCTCGGGGCCGCGGCAACCGACGTCGAACACGATCTGGTGGCGCTGCGCGCCGACGGCGGCGCCGAGCAGGAGCCGGTCGTGCTGCTCGGCGGGCACGACTTCGTCGCTGCCCCCGCCATCAGCCCGGACGGCACGAGCCTGGCCTGCCTGGTCTGGGAACATCCCAACATGCCGTGGGACGACACCACCGTCGTGGCCGGCACCCTCCAGGAGACCGACGACACGCTGACGCTTCGCTCGCTGCGGCGGGTCGCCGGCGCTCCCGACGTCAGCGAGAGCGCGATCGGGCCGACCTTTGCCCCCGACGGGACGCTCTACCTGCTCGCCGACCGCGCCGGCTTCTGGCAGCTGTACCGTGAATCGGCGCCCGGGGAGGTCGACCGCGTCTGCGATGCCGAGGTGGACCTCGGCGCACCACGCTGGGTTGGTGGCGCCCCGTCGCTGCGTTTCCTCGATGACCGCCGTGCAGCCGTGGTCGCCACCGACCACGCGGTCGAACAACTCGCGGTGATCGACGTGACCTCCGGGATGCTCGCTCCCTTGCCCGTCCCGGGCGGAACCTGCCGGGGCATCGAGGTCGTGCACGGCACGGTGGTGTCCATCGTCGGATCCGCGGACCGCCCCGATGCATTGGTGCAGGTGCACCCCGACACCGGCGCGGTCGACGTGCTCGGCGTCGCCCGCGACCTGCCCGTCGACCCGTCCTGGCTGCCGACGCCACAGACCGTCACCTTCCCGACCACCGACGACGCCGTCGCGCACGCGCTGTACTACCCGCCGACCAGCCCGGACTGCACCGGCCCCGGCGACGAGCGCCCGCCGCTGCTCGTGCTCAGCCACGGCGGTCCGACCGGGCACGTGTCGCCGCGACTGTCACTCGACATCGCGTTCTGGACGAGCCGCGGGTGGGCGGTCGCCGACGTCAACTACCGCGGCTCGACCGGCTACGGACGCGCGTACCGCGAGGCGCTTCGCGGTCGCTGGGGCGAGGTCGACGTCGCCGACTGCACGGCGGTGGCAACCTGGCTGGCCGACCGCGGCGACGTCGATCCCTCCCGACTCGCGATCCGAGGAGGCTCGGCCGGCGGCTTCACCACCCTCGCGGCGCTCACGTTCGGCGGCGTCTTCACGGCCGGTTCGAGCCTGTTCGGCGTTGCCGACCTGGCGATGCTCGCCGAGCACACGCACAAGTTCGAGTCGCGCTACCTCGACCAGATGGTCGGCCCGTACCCCGAGGCAGCTGCGGTCTACCGGGCTCGCTCGCCGCTGCACCACACCGAGCGGCTGTCGGCACCGATGATCCTGCTGCAGGGCGCACTCGACCGCATCGTGCCGCCCGCGCAGGCCGAGGCGATGGTCGCGGCCCTGGCCGCCCGGGGGGTTCCCCACGCCTACGTGCTGTTCGACGACGAGGACCACGGTTTCCGCAAGGCGGACAATCTCATCCGTGCCCTCGAGTCCGAACTGAGCTTCTTCGGCCAGGTGTTCGGCTTCGAGCCCGCCGACGAACTCGAGCCGGTCGAGGTCCGCACGGTGTAGCTGCGCGAGGCCGAACGGCGAGTCAACCGGTGACGCCAAGACCGTCGAGGTCGCCGGTCAGGTGGTGCTGCACCGTCGGTCCGTAGAGCGCGACGACTTCTTCGACGTCGAGCGACTCGAGCGACTCGATCCGGAGCACATAGCCGAGGAAGGCAAACCCGATCATCTGCGACGCGGCCAGCGTGGCGCGCACCTGCGGCCGGTCGACGTCGAGCCCCTCGGCGACGGGGCCGAGCAGCGCATCAACCGCGAAGTCACGCACCATGGCGGCGACTGCCGGGTCGGTCGCCGCGCTGGCCAGGATCACGCGCAGACGCTCACGCCGCTCGGGCGAACC
Source organism: Egicoccus sp. (assembly GCA_040904725.1). Classification (GTDB taxonomy): domain Bacteria; phylum Actinomycetota; class Nitriliruptoria; order Nitriliruptorales; family Nitriliruptoraceae; genus Egicoccus. The sequence continues at coordinate 12,069 of JBBDSX010000175.1, read as the reverse complement.
CCAGACACTCAGGAAGGTCCGCACGACTGCAGCGCCGACCTCGTCCCGTGGCGCGTCGACGATGCGCCGGGCCACCTCTGCGGGGTCCGCCGGGACCTCGAGGACTGCCGCGAACAGCGCCCGCTTCGTGCCGAAGTAGTGGTGGACCAGTGCCGGATCAACGCCGGCGTCGCCGGCAATGGCACGGATGCTCGCGCCGCGGTAGCCCGCGGCGGCGAACCGGCCGCGGGCCGCGACCAGGATCGCTTCGCGGGTGTCGACGTTGCCGGGCCGACGGCCCGTGCGACCACCCGTCACGACGCGGTTGCCAAGAAGACCTCCTCGAGCGTTGCCGGTACCTCGCGCACCTCGGCGTCGAGATCGGCGACCATATCGACGACCCGGGCCACATCGGCGCCGCTGACACGCAGCACCCGACCCATCGGCAGCAGGTTCACCCCGACGGCGGCGTCGAACCGGTGCCAGGCGTCCTGCCACCGGCCGGTACGGACCTCGACGGCGGAGCGCCCGCCTATGACGTCAGCCACACGACCCTCGGCGGCGACACGCCCCTGTGCCATCAGCACGATCCGATCGCAGCGGCTGGCTTCGTCGAGGTAGTGGGTCGAGACCAGCACACTGGTGCCGGTGCCTGCGGCCGCGCCGATCAACTGCCACAATTCGGCCCGGCCGAGCGGGTCGACACCGGAGGTGGGTTCGTCGAGCAGCAGAACGTCGGGACGGTGCGCCCCCGCGATGACGAAGGCGGCGCGCCGCCGCAGGCCAAGCGGCAGACGTCCCGTCATGTCGTCCGCTGCGGCATCGAGCTCGGGATCGTCGACCGTGACACGGGTGTGGCCGTACGCGGCCGCAGACAGCTCCAGGTGCTCGCGCAGCGTCAGATCGGGCCACAGGCCCATGCCCTGTGGGACGTAACCGATGCGACGGCTGGTCTCGCGGTCGGGGCGGCGGCCGACGAGTCGGACCTCGCCCGCGGTCGGTGCGAGCAGGCCGAGCAGCATGCGGATGAGCGTGGTCTTCCCGGCGCCGTTCGCGCCGATGAGGCCGACGACCTCACCCGGCGCGACCGTCAGCGAAACGTCGTCGACGGCGGCGTGCGAGCCGAAGGTGCGGCTGAGGTGGTGCGCCTGCACGGGGTTCATGCGTTCACCACCTCGGCCCGACGGGCCCGCTGCGCGTCGACGACGATCTGCTCGAGACTCCGCCGCCCACCATCGGTCAGCACGTCGGGCGTGCCCTGCAGCAACGGTCTGCCCTCGTCGAGTACCAGCACCTGCAGCGCGCGCTCGGCCTCGTCGAGGTAGGTGGTCGCGACCAGCACGGCCGCACCCTCGGCTGCCGCATGTCCGATCAGACGCCACAGTTCGGCACGGCTGACCGGGTCGACACCGGTCGTCGGTTCGTCGAGGACGAGCAGGTCCGGACGGTGCAGCAGCGCGAGCACCACGGCGAGCTTCTGGCGCATGCCACCCGACAGCTGGGCGGCCAGGCGCGTGCGGGCGTCCGCGAGCCCGGCGCGTTCGAGCAGTTCGCCGCCGCGACCCTCCCTCTGGCGACGCGACAGGCGGTACGCACCCGCGGTGAACCGCATGTTCTCATCGACCGTCAGGTCCGCGTAGACCCCCGGCACCTCGAGCATCGCACCGATGCGCTCGCGCCGCGGGTAGCGGGCCGAGCCGCGGTCGGGCAGACGCAACCCGGCTGCCAGGTGCAGCGTGGTCGTCTTGCCAGCGCCGTCTCCGCCGACGACGACGGCCACCTCCCCTGCTTCGAGCGGCAGGGTGACGTCGTCGAGCCAGGGACCCCCGCGCCACGACACGGATGCCTCGGTCAGTCCCCAGCTCATGTCTCCACCGCCACCGGTGCGTCCGGTTGCCGGACCTTCCGGCGCCGTCCCGCCGACGGGAGCAGGTCGCGTCGGACCCGCACGATGCTGAGGGAGAACACGACCAGCGCCTGTACGCCGAGCGCCACGAGCGGTAGTGCCAGGTCGGCCCACGTCGCCGCACGCAGCATCACGCCGACCGCGATCTGCACGAACCAGGTCAGCGGCAGCAGGTACGAAACCCACGTCAGGGCATCGGGCATGGCGTCGAGCGGGAAGATCATCCCGGACAACAGCACCTGCGGCAGCGTCACCATCAGGGCCAACTGCATCGCCTGGCCCTGGTTCTCCGACACCGTCGAGATGAACAGGCCCAACCCGAGCGTGACGACCAGGAAGACCACGGCGCCGGTCGCGAACAGCGGCATCGATCCGTTGAAGGGAACGTCGAAGACGGCGATGGCTGCGCCGACGACGAGCACCAGGTCGACGAGGCCCACCAACAGATACGGCACCAGTTTGCCGGCAAGGACATCGACGGCCCGGAACGGCATCACCGCCAGTTGCTCCATCGTGCCGGACTGTCGTTCACGGACGACGCCCAGGCTGGTCGCGATCGTGCCCACGAACGCCATCACCAGGCCGGCCAGCCCGGGCACCAGAACGGGCGGGCTCGCGAGGTCGGGGTTGTAGAGGATTTCCGGTTCGACCGGCAACCGGGCCTCGCGCAGCACGCCGACCGCACTGCGGGCCGCGAACAGCTGCGAGCCGTCGATCAGGACGTCCTGGACCTGTCCGTCGACGACCATCGCCACGGTCACGTCCCCCGAGCGGAGCGCGGCTTCGGCGGTGGCTCGGCCGCCAGCGGCGTCGACGGTCTCCGCCACCAGTGCCGGCGGCAGGGCGTCGGCCACCTGCTCGGCCTGTGGGCCGTACACGGCCGTCGTGATCTCCTCGACGTCGAAGCCGACGGCGTACCCGAAGGCGACGAGCATGATCAGCGGTTGGAACACCAGCAGCGCCACGGTGCGCCGGTCGCGACGCAGTTGGCGAAACTCCTTGCCGGTCATCGCCCACACCGTCCGTGTTCCCACCTCGACCTCCACCGACCAGTAGTTCAACGTTTGTTGAGTTCAACATACGTTGAGTTCCAAGTCAAGGCCCGACGCGCCGCCAGATAGACGAGAAGACACAGATCCTCGTCGACGCCCTCCCCCAGATGGACGACTGAGGGACTACCGCGCCACGTAGACCGTGTTGGTGGACTCGGCGCCGATGTAGAAGTTGTCGAACGCGACCACCTCGCCGCGGGCGTCGTCGAACACCCCGCGCAACACCTCGAGGAAGTCGTCGTCGGGCGGATCGTCGGACCACAGCGCGAACACGCCGCCGGGTGCGAGGAACCGCCGCATCCGCCGCAGGCCGTCGGGCGTGTAGAAACCGGCGTGGCTCGGGTGCAGGACGTGCCGGGGCGAGTGGTCGACGTCGAGCAGGATCGCGTCGAAGCGCCGGTCCGGCGCCTGCGGGTCGAAGCCGGCCTCCCCCGCGGTCATGGCGAAGAAGTCGCCCTGGACGAGGCGCGTCCGGGGGTCGTCGGCGAGCCCCGCGGCCTCCGGGAGCAGGCCGCGTTCGTGCCAACCGATCACCTCGGGCAGCGCCTCGACGACGACCAGCGAGCCGACCCGGTCGTCCTCGAGTGCGGCGACCGCGGTGTAGCCCAGCCCCAGGCCCCCGACCACGACGTCGAGGGATTCGCCCCCGACCTCGGCCAGTCCGAGCCGGGCGAGCTCGATCTCGGCGACCGTGAACAGGCTCGACATCAGGAACTCGTCACCGAGCTTGACCTCGTAGACGTCGACCCGCAGCGACGGCTCGATCCGCCGTCGCAGGTTGATCTCGCCCATCGGCGTGGTCTGGGAGTCGAGTTCCTCGAACGGCAGGCGGACCATCACGCCCACCCCAGGTCGTGCAGGCGTTCGTCGTCGATGCCGAGGTGGTGGGCGAACTCGTGCACGACGGTGACGTACACCTCGTCGACGAGGTGGTCCTCGTCCTCGCACACGTCGCACAGGGCGAGGCGGAAGATGCGGATCACGTCCGGCATCGCCCCGGCGTAGTCGTCACGTTCGGTGAGCGGGATGCCCTCGTAGATCCCGAGGAGGTCCGGTTCGTCCTCGTGGCGGTCCTCGATCAGGACCACCACGTTGTCGAACTGTTCCCACAACTCGTCGGGCACCTCGTCGAGTGCCTCGCCGACCAGTTGCTCGAACCGCTCCTCGGGAACCGGATCCACCTGCTCAGCGGATCTTGGTGCCGGCGGAGCGCAACATCTCGCACGCCTGCACGACCCGCTTGGCCATGCCCGACTCGGCCGAGGCGCCCCAGCTGCGGGGGTCGTAGACCTTCTTGTCGCCGACTTCGCCGTCGACCTTCAGCACGCCGGCGTAGTTGGTGAACATGTGCTCGACGACCGGCCGGGTGAAGGCGTACTGCGTGTCGGTGTCGATGTTCATCTTGACGACGCCGTGGTCGAGCGCCTCGTGGATCTCCTCGAGCGTCGAACCCGACCCGCCGTGGAACACCAGGTCGAACGGCTGCTTGGTCTCGGTCGCGCCCGCGACGGCGTCCTGCAGGTCCTTGAGGATCGACGGACGCAACTGCACGTGGCCGGGCTTGTAGACCCCGTGCACGTTGCCGAAGGTCGCGGCCAGCAGGTAGCGACCCTTCTCACCGGTGCCCAGCGTCTCTGCCACCCGCATCGCGTCGCCGGGGGTCGAGTACAGCTTCTCGTTCATCTCGCCGACGACGCCGTCCTCCTCGCCGCCGACCACGCCGATCTCCATCTCCATGATGGTGTTGCCGGCGGTGCACAGCTCGAGCAGTTCGGCCGCGATCGAGAGGTTCTCCTCGAGTTCGACCGCCGAGCCGTCCCACATGTGCGAGTTGAACAGCGGCTCCTCGCCGCGCGCGACCCGGTCCTTGGAGATCTGGGCGAGCGGGCGCATGAACCCGTCGAGCTTGTCCTTGGGGCAGTGGTCGGTGTGCAAGGCGACGTTGACCGGGTACTGCTCGGCGACGACGCGGGCGTACTCGGCGAACGCGACCGCCCCGGTGACCATGTTCTTCTTGGTCGGGCCGGACCAGTAGGCGGCACCGCCGGTCGACACCTGCACGATCCCGTCGCTCTCGGCCTCGGCGAGACCGGCGAGGGCGGCGTTGAGCGTCTGCGACGAGGTGACGTTGATCGCCGGGTAGGCGAACGCGCCGCGCTTGGCGCTGTCGAGCATCTGCTCGTAGACCTCGGGCGTTGCGATCGGCATTACAGACTCCTGATGGACATCGAACGGTCATCCTAGGTGGGGCAACGAGCGAAGCGAGACGATCGGGGTGGCGGGCGGGATCGAGCTAGAGCCCGACGAAGGCGGCGAGCTCCTCCGCGACGGCGGTGGCGCGCTGCAGCAGTTCCGCCGATTGCGCGTCGAGGTCGCCGTCGGGGTCGGCCTGGCCGCGCAGGTCCACGTAGATCTTGAGCTTCGGCTCCGTGCCGGACGGCCGGATCAGGGCGCGGCCGTCGGTGAGTTCGAGTTCGACCATGTCGTGCGCCTCGAGCCACGGCGGACGTTCCTCGGCACCGACGCGGTAGTCCACGGCCGAGAGCACCTGCTGGCCGGCGAGCTCCTCGGGCACCTTGGTCTCGAGCAGGGCCATCGCCTCGGCGATCTCGGCCAGTCCGGTACTGCCCGGCCGGGTGATCGAGTGCTGATGGCTGATCCACAGCCCGTCCCGGCGGTACAGCTCCTCGAGCCGGTCGGCGATCGTGCGGCCGTCGGCGGCCAGCGAGCGCGCCAGCCCGGCGAAGGCGACCGCGGCGCCGATCCCGTCCTTGTCGCGCACGACGGTGCCGACCGACGAGCCCAGGGCCTCCTCGAAGCCGTAGACGAACGAGTAGCCCTCGTCGCGTTCGAGGTCGCGGGCGGCCGCGCAGATCCACTTGAACCCGGTCAGGGTGGCCTCGGCGTGGGCGTCGTAGTTGGCGGCGACGTCGCGGAACATCGGGGTGGACACGATCGAGGCGACCACGAGCTTGCGGTCGGCATCGCTGCCGGCGAGCAGGTGGTCGGTCAGCAACACACCGATCTGGTTGCCGGTGAGCAGCTTGTAGCCGCCCTCGCCGTCGGGGATCGCGGCCGCGAGCCGGTCGCCGTCGGGGTCGTTGGCGATGACCAGGTCGGCGCCGACCTCGCGGGCGAGTTCGACCGCGGCGTCCATCGCGCCGGGTTCCTCCGGGTTGGGGAACCGCACGGTCGGGAAGCGGCCGTCGGGCTCAGCCTGCGACGGCACGACGTGGAAGTCCGTGAAGCCGGCCTCGCTCATGGCGCGCTGCACCAGTTCACCGGCCACGCCGTGCAGCGGGGTGTAGACGATGGTCAGGTCGGGGCCCGGGGTGTCGGGTCGCGCGCGTGCGAGCTCGTCGAAGAAGCGGTCGACGACCGAGGCGGGGACGGGGGCCACGAGGCCGCTGGTGAGCGGGTCGGCCAGCGACACGTCGGTCGCGGGACCGACGGCGTCGATGGCAGCCGCGATCGCGGCGTCGGCCGGTGGCACGATCTGGGCCGCGCCCTCGGCGTAGACTTTGTAGCCGTTGTACTCGGGCGGGTTGTGGCTGGCGGTGATCACGACCGCGGCGGCCGCATCGAGCACCTTCTGCGCATACGCGACCAGCGGGGTCGGCCGCGGTGAGGGGAACCACTGCACCTTCAGCCCGGCGCCGGCGAACACCGCGACGGCTTCGCGGGCGAAGGCCTCCGAGTCGAGGCGGGCGTCGAAACCGACCACCACCCCGCGTTCGGTCGCGTCGGGCACGGTGGCCAGCAGGAAATCGGCGAGACCACGGCTGGTACGGCGGATGACCGCGAGGTTCATCCGGTTGGTCCCGGCCCCGACGACCCCGCGCAGCCCGGCCGTGCCGAACTCGAGGCTGGCGCCGACGCGTTCGCGCAGTTCCGCTTCGCCGCCGGCGTCGAGCAGCGCCTGCAGTTCACCGCGGGTGCCCTCGTCGGGATCACCCGCGATCCAGGCGCGGGCACGCTCGCGTAGCTCGTCGATGGTGGGCTGGGTCGTCGGTTGTTCACTCATGCGGCCCACTCTAGAGCGGGGCGCGGTCGCACCCCGCTCCGGCGGCCCGGCTGCCGGTCACCGTCGCCCGACCGATCCGGCGCCGGCGCGACGGGTCCGAACGACGGTGACGACCGCGAACAACAGGGCAACGTCGCCGACGCCGACGATCGCCCAGCGGGCGCCGTTCGAGAGCGAGAACGGGTCGAGGACCGCGACCGCGAAGAGTGCCGCGGCGAGGACGAGGTCGACGATCGCGAGGGTCGGCACGCGCCGCTGGGCCGGCGTGGCGGGGACGGAGTGAGCGCTGCGGGTTGCGGTGATCATGTCGATTCCTTCGTGAGCCGGTCCCGACGCTTGGCCGCCGGGAGCACGTCGTCACCCTGCGGCCAGGAGGGTCACCGCGTCGATGACCCCGCAGGTAACGGACGGCGTGGCCGCCCGGGCGTAGCGTGCGACGCACCACGAGGAGGACGGCGATGAGCGCCACGCAGGAGCTGGAGAACCCGTTCGGTGACCGGCTGCGCGAGTGGCGCCAGCGCCGCCGCTTCAGCCAGCTCGAACTGTCGCTCGCTGCCGAGGTGTCGACGCGTCACCTCAGCTTCCTCGAGACCGGGCGTTCGAAACCGAGTCGCGACATGGTCCTGACCGGCCACCTGCCGAACCCGGCACTGGCGGTCGACGGACAGTGGAACCTGGTGCAGGCCAACGCCGCGGCCATGGTGCTGATGGAGGGCGTCGATCCGACGCTGCTCGGACCGCCGGCCAACGTCTACCGCGTCTCGTTGCACCCCGACGGGCTCGCGGGCCGGGTCGTCAACCTCGACGAGGTGGCCCACCACCTGCTCAGCCGCCTGCGCCACGACGTCGAGGTGTCCGGGGACCAGGGGCTGGCCGACCTGCTCGCCGAGGTCGAGCGCTACCCCACCGAGCGTCTGCGGGAGATGGTCGGACCCGGGTGATGCGTGCCGTTCGGCCCTAGGCGGGACATCGGCGGGCGTGCGTTGCTGGTCGCTGGTCGCGACCACGGAGGACGTTCTGCAGCATCCAGTGATCATCCAGGGCGGCATGGGCGTCGGCGTCTCGAGCTGGCAGCTCGCCAGTGCCGTCGCGCAACGCGGCCATCTCGGCGTGGTGTCGGGCACCGCCGTCGCGGTGACCGAGGCGCGCAAGCTCGCCGACGGCGACCCGGACGGCGATGTGCGCCGCGCCCTGTCGCAGTTCCCGATCCCCGACGTCGCCGACCGCGTCCTCGGGCGCTACCTCGACGCCGATGGCCGGGGCGGCGAGCGCTACCGGGCCGTGCCTCGACCGACGGTCGATCCCGGCGATGCGTTGATCGAGCTGACCGTGATCGCCGCCTTCGTACAGGTGTGGCTGGCCAAGGACGGTCACGACGGACTGGTCGGGATCAACCTGCTCGAGAAGATCCAGTTGCCGACCCTGCCGACGCTGTACGGCGCGATGCTGGCGGGCGTCGACCACGTGCTGATGGGTGCCGGCGTGCCGGTCAAGATCCCCGCCGTCCTCGACCGCCTCGCCGCCCACGCCGACGCCGCGCTGCCGCTGGACGTGACCGGCGCCGCCCCGGACCGGCGTCACGAGGCGGGCTTCGAGCCTCGGCGTCTGTGGGGCGAGGTCGAGCCGGTGCCAGTGTCACGACCGCAGTTCCTCGCGATCGTGTCGTCGGTGACGCTGGCGAAGTACCTCGCCGCGTCAAGGACCGGCGCACCCGACGGGTTCATCGTGGAGTTGCCGGTCGCCGGCGGGCACAACGCACCGCCGCGCGGCAAGCTGAACCTCGACGAGGCCGGCGCGCCCGTGTACGGCCCGCGCGACGCGATCGACCTGTCGGCCATCGCCGCCCTGGGGCTGCCCTTCTGGTTGGCCGGCGGATACGCCTCCCCCGAACGGGTGGTCGAGGCGCAGGCGGCGGGCGCCGTCGGCGTCCAGGTCGGGACCGCCTTCGCCTTCTGCGACGAATCCGGGTACGACGAGGTGCTGCGCCGGGCCGCCCTGGCCGACGTGCGCGGCGGCGCGGCGGTGAAGACCGATCCGTTCGCCTCACCGACCGGCTATCCATTCAAGGTCCTGCAGATGGCCGGCACGCTCAGCGACCCGGCGGTCTCCGGCGAGCGTGAGCGGCTGTGCGACCTCGGGTATCTGCGCGAGCTCTACGAGCGCCCCGACGGCCGGGTCGGCTACCGCTGCCCCGCCGAACCGGTCGCCGACTACGTCGCCAAGGGTGGCGCAGCGCAGGACACGGTCGGCCGCCAGTGCCTGTGCAACGCGCTGGTCGCCGACATCGGCCTCGGCCAGGTTCGGCGTGACGGGTACGAGGAGCCGCCGCTGGTGACGGCGGGCGACGACCTGGCCCTGGTCGTGGACCTGCTCGAACGCGGCGGCAGCGGCTACACCGCCGCCGACGTCATCGACCACCTGCTGCCCGGTTCCGTCCCCCGGTAGCGGTCACCCGGGGCGGTCCTGCCAGGTGCACACGCACGCCTCGTTGCCGTCGGCATCGGCGAGGATCCACCAGGACCTCGCGAAGCGGTCCTCGACCAGGGTGCCGCCCGCGGCGATGGCGGCCTCGACGCGGTCCTCGGCGATGTCGTGGGGCACGGTCACGTCGATGTGGAAGCGGTCCCGGTCGGTGCGTGGTTCGTCCATCTGCTGGAACCACACCGACGGACCCAGCCGCAGCGGATCGACCAGTTCGCCGTCGACCTCGCGGTACCCGAGCACCGCGGCCCAGAACGGCCGGATCCGGTCCGCGTCCATCGTGTCGATGGCGATCTCGAGCGTCTGCGTGGTCCGTGGTTCGGCGGTCGCGCCGGCCTCCACCGCGAGCGCGGAGACGCGGCGGGCCATCGTCACGTCGAGGTCGGTGAGGCTGCCGACGGCATGCGTCGTGAAGGTGACCCGGACATGGTCGGGATAGCGCACGTCGAGGTCGGGATGGTGGTCCGCCTCGTCGGCCGCGGCGGCGATATCGGCAGCGAACGACGCGGCCGCAGCGAAGCCGCCGGCACGGAAGTTCGCCGTGATCGTCCCCAGCAGGAAGCGCCAGTCATCGACGCCTTCGAGCGCGTCGAACTCCTCGGCGGTGACGGGGGTGACGTCCATGGCTGCGACCGTCCACTCGGCTGTCTCGGCACCGTAGTCCCGAGACGCGGTCAGCCGGTGTCCTGTGTCGCGCGGTCGATGACGGCGGTGGCGAGCTCGCGGAGCCAGTCACGGCGCTGGGCGACACGACGTGCCTCGGGGTTGATCGCGGCCGAGTCGATCAGGCCGTGGACCGCCAGCACGGTGCTCCGGGCGTCCTCGTCACCGAGGTGTGGCGCGCGCCGGCGCAACGCGTCCACCCAGGCGTCGACGTAGCGGCGGTGGTTGCGGGCGGCGAGGCGGCGGTACTCGAGGTCGAGGTGGCGCAACTCGCGCACCAGCAGCACCAGCGCCGATGGCTGGCCCATGGCCAGTTCGAGTTGCCCCTCGAGCAGGGTGGCCAGCGCCTGATCCGGTTCCTGGCCGGCCGCGGTGTCGATCGCGGGACGCAGCTGGGCCCAGATCCGGTCGAGGACCGCCATCAGCAGCGCGTCCTTCGACGCGAAGTGGCGGTACAGGCCCGGACCGGAGATCCCGGCGGCCGCCCCGAGGTCGTCCACGCTGGTGCCGTGAAAGCCCTGGTCGAGGAACAACTGCTCGGCTGCGTCGAGCAGTTCCTCGCGGCGGCGCCGCCCCCGCGCGGTGGCGGGAGCAGTCGCCGCCCCGGGAGCGGACCCGGATCGGTCGGCCCCGGGAGGAGAAGCGATCACAGCCCGAGCACGTCGCCGAGCAGACGGCGGTGCAGGTGCGGGTCGCCGAGCAGCAGCTTGGTGGCCTTCGCCCGCTTGAAGTACAGGTGGGCGTCGTGCTCCCACGTGAAGCCGATGCCGCCGTGCAACTGGATGGCGTCGGCCGTGATGGCCTCGTACACCTCGCTGCACAACGACTTCGCCATCGCCGCCGCGATCGCGACCTCCTGCTTGTCACCGGCAGCGACGGCACGTGCGGCGTGCAGCGCCGCCGAACGGGCGGCCTCGAGCTTGACCAGCCCCTCCGCGAGGCGGTGCTTGACGGCCTGGAACGAGCCGATCTTGCGCCCGAACTGAATTCGTTCGCGGGCGTAGGCGGTCGTCATCTCGAGCACCTGCTGGGCACCACCGACCTGCTCGCAGGCGATGGCGACGATGCCGGCGGCCACCGCGTCGTGCAAGGCGATCATCGGATCGCCACCGTCGAGCAGCGCGTCGGCCCCGACGCGGACGCCGTCGTAGCCGAGCGTCGCAAGCGGCCGGGTGAGGTCCAATGCCGGGACGGCGTCGCGGGTCAGCCCGTCGGCGTCGCCGGGGACGACGAACAGCTGCAGCCCGTCGTCGGTGGTCGCGGCGGTGACCACGAGGTCGGCGGTGCGGCCGTCGACGACGTAGCCGGCGGTGCCCTCGAGCACCCAGCCGTCCCCGTCCTTACGCGCGGACACGCCCGGGTCCGCGGTCATCCGCCCGCGCTCGTCGAGGTGGGCCAGCGCCAGCCGCAGCGCACCCGTGGCGACCTGCGGCAGCCACTGCTGCTTCTGCTCGTCGGTGGCGGCCAGGTGCAGCGCCGTCGTGCCGAGCACGGCCGACGAGAGCAGCGGCACCGGCAGCAGGCGCTTGCCGGCCTCCTCGACGACGAGTGCGAGCTCGACGAACGTCGAGCCGGCACCGCCGTAGGCCTCGGGGATCGTCAGCCCGAGCAGGCCGTACTCCCCCAGTTCCTTCCACGCGGCGCCGTCGACGCCGGTGTCGGAGGCCATCACCTCGCGGACCCGCTCGGAGGTCCCGCGGGCGGCGAGGAAGTCGCGCAGCATCCCGCGCAACTGCTGCTGTTCGTCGGTCTCGGCGAACGCGATCGTCATGGTCGTCATCGTCGGCCCCCTCAGCTACGCGGCACGTCGCGCCAGGCGACGTTCTTGTCGACACGCGGTTCGCCGGGCAGGCCGAGCACGCGTTCTCCCAGGATGTTCTTCATGATCTCGCTGGTGCCGCCCTCGATCGAGTTGGCCCGCGCCCGCAGGTACGCCTTGTGGGGGTCCTCGGTGCGGTTGGCGG
>JBBDSX010000174.1:0-27109 GCA_040904725.1 Egicoccus sp. | reverse complement strand
CGCCGGTGGCGCGGAGGCGAAGCCGAGCACGCCCGGCGCTAGACATCGTCGCCGGCGGCGCGGAGGCGAAGCCGAGCACGCCCGGCGCTAGACATCGTCGCCGGCGGCGCGGAGGCGAAGCCGAGCACGCCCGGCGCTAGACATCGAGGAAGCGGCGGAGGGCGACGACGGAGCTGAACGCGGCGATGCCCGCGCCCGCGGCCAGCAGGATGGGGCCGATCTCGATCACCTGGGTGGCCCCGATGAACGGCATCAGCTCGATGTCGCGCGAGAGCTGTTCGGCGACGCGCGGCACCGAGGCGTACAGCAGGCCCCACGAGGCGACGGCGCCGAGGATGCCGGCGAAGACGCCTTCGAGCACGAACGGCAACCGGATGTACCAGTTGCTGGCACCGACGAGCTTCATGATCGAGGTCTGCTCACGGCGGGCGAACGCGGCCACGCGGATCGTGTTGGCGATCAGGACACCGGCGGCGATGAGCTGGATGGCCGCCACGATCAGCGCGGCGTTGCGGATCACGTTGGTGAAGCGCAGGAACTGGTCGAGCACCTGGCGCTGGTCGACGATCTCCTCGACACCCGGGTAGGCCGCGAACTGTTCGGCGATGACGTTGAACAGTTGCGGGTTCTCGAGCCGGACCCGGAACGACGCCGGCAGCACGTCCGGGTCGACCGAGTCGACGAGGTTGGGCTGGTCGCGGAACAGCTCGCGGAAGCGGGCGTAGGCGTCGTCCTTGGACTCGAAGAACACCTCGGCGACCACCGGCTGGTCCTCGAGTTCCTCGCGCAGTTGTTCCTGCTGCTCGGGGGTGATCTCGGGACAGGTCCGGCCGTCGCACAAGAAGATCGAGACCTCGACCTTGCCGACCCAGTCGTCGGTGGCGAGGTCGACCTGGTCCGACAGCAACAGGCTGGCGCCGAGCAGGGTCAGCGACACGGTCACCGACAGGACGACCGCGACGGTCATCATCAGGTTGCGACGCAGGCCGACGAAGGCCTCGTGCAGGATGTAGCGCCAACGCGCGGACATGCGCTGTCCTTGTTCGTGCTCCGAAAAGACCGGCCCCGTGCGGTTAGCCGGCGTAGCCGTAGACGCCGCGCGACTGGTCACGCACGACCACACCGTTCTCGAGTTCGATGACGCGCCGGCGCATGGAGTCGACGATGTGCTGGTCGTGGGTCGCCATGACGACCGTCGCCCCGGTCCGGTTGATGCGGTCGAGCAACTTCATGATCCCGACCGACGTCGAGGGGTCGAGGTTGCCGGTGGGCTCGTCACACAGCAGGATCCGGGGGCTGTTGACGAAGGCGCGGGCGACCGACACCCGCTGCTGTTGACCGCCCGAGAGTTCGTGCGGCTGCGCCTTGGCCTTGGCCTCGAGGCCGACCAGTTCGAGGACCTCGGGAACTCGGCGGTCGATCTCGCGACGCTGCTTGCCGATGACCTCCATCGCGAAGGCGACGTTTTCGTAGACGGTCTTGTTCGTCAGCAGCTTGAAGTCCTGGAAGACGTAGCCGATCTCGCGCCGCAGCATCGGGACCTTCCACGGGCGCAGGCTGCCGAGGTTCTTGCCGGCGACCCAGATCTCGCCCTCGTCGGGGCGCTGCTCGTGGGTCAGCAGGCGCATGAAGGTCGACTTGCCCGAGCCGGACGGACCCACCACGAACACGAACTCGCCCTTGGCGACCTCGATCGACACGTCGTTGAGCGCGATGACCTCGTCATCACCGCCGCGCTTGTAGGTCTTGGTCACGTTTCGGAGCGTGATCACGAGGGATCCTCCGAGCCTCGAGGGGCGGGCCCGCGCAGGGGTGGCGACGCGACGGGCCGGACGATCGGGCAGCGTACCGAAGTCGGCCCCCCGGCCCGCGAATGCGGCTCACTCCTGCGCATCGCGGACACGCCGCCGCAGTTCCGCCTCGATCAACTCGTCGAGGTCGCCGTCGAGCACCGACGAGACGTTGCCGGTCTCGAACTCCGACCGCAGGTCCTTGACCATCTGGTACGGGTGCAGCACGTAGCTGCGGATCTGCGAGCCGAACCCGACGTTCTGGACGGCGCCGCGCAACTCGTCGAGTTCCTCGGCACGCTTTTGACGTTCCATGTCGGCCAGCTTCGCCTTCAGCACCCGGAGGGCGGCGGCCTTGTTCTGGTGCTGCGACTTCTCGTTCTGGCAGCTCGCGACCAGGCCGGTCGGCAGGTGGGTGACGCGCACCGCCGAGTCGGTGGTGTTGACCGACTGCCCCCCGGGACCCGACGAGCGGTAGACGTCGACGCGGATGTCCTCGTCGGGGATGTCGATCTCCTCGTCGAGTTCGGGCAGCACCGGCACGACGTCCACCAGCGCGAACGAGGTCTGACGGCGGGCCTGCGAGTCGAACGGGCTGATGCGGACCAGGCGGTGCACGCCGTGCTCGGCGTTGAGCCAGCCGTACGCGTCGGGGCCCTTGACCTCGAACGTGGTGGACTTGAGCCCGGCCTCGTCGCCGTAGGACTGCTCGTACACGTCGGTGGCGAAGCCGCGGTCCTCGGCCCAGCGCAGGTACATGCGCTGCAGCATCTGGGCCCAGTCCATGGCGTCCACGCCGCCCTCGCCGGCGTGGACGGACACGATCGCGTCGCTGCGGTCGTGCTCGCCCGAGAGCATCGTGGCGACCTCGAGTCGGTCGAGTTCGGCCCCCACCGAACGCAGACCGGTCTCGACCTCGGCGGCCGAGCCGGCGTCGTCCTCCTCGGCGGCGAGTTCGTCGAGGACGTCGAGGTCGTCGAGGCGCTCGACCAGCGTGTCGTAGCGCTGCACGACGCCTTCGACCGAGGACAGCTCGGTCGTCACGCCCCGTGCCCGTTCGGGGTCGTCCCACAGGCCGGGCGAGCCGGCCAATGCCTGCAGTTCCTCGAGACGCTGCCGCTTGCCGACGACGTCGAGGTCGTTGGCGAGTTGCTCCACGCGATCACGTGCAGCGGCGAGCGCGTCGGCGTGCGAGCCCGGCATGAGAGACGCTTCCTGGGATGGGTCGGCGCGCACCGCGGACGCGGGCGGGTTGGGCTGCGATGCTACCGAGCCGGCCCCGCCGTGCGGTCGGGCACACCACCGTGGCGGGGCAGTGCGAAGCGGGCGCTCCCCCCTCCGAGAGCACCCGCCCCGCAACCTGGCGGGCTTCGAGACCGGACACGAAGCACCGCCACCTTCGCGGTTCGCCTCGTCTGACGGGCTTCCCTGCCCGCCCGCTCGCCCCGCGCGGAGGTCGCCCGGTCAGGCCGCAGATGGGCGCTCGTCGCGCGACCGCGAGAGCTTGCGCAACCGACGGCCGAACTGAGACGTCAGTGGGGATGCGGGGGGCGGCTCCCGCTGACCGTCCCGCTCTCCCTCCCGCCCCGATTCTTGCCACCGCCCGCCCGGTTCCAGGAGGCCCACCGTGGAACACCTGATCGTCGTCGCCGGCATCCTGGCGACCGCCACCTTCGCGACCGGGGTGCTGCTGCCGGTCCTCGCCCGTCGCGACAGCAGCGACGAGGCCCGCGACCGCGCGCTCGCCGACGAGTTGTTCGCCGGCGCCCGCTGAACAGCGACCGGTCGGGGTGAGGCCCTGACCGGACGCGGCCGGTCAACTAGCTTGCATCGCCACCCGGAGCGTCCGCTCCCGGTGGCCGCGTGCCGACCCGCGCGGGCCCAAGGAGTCCGTCCGTGTCCGCTGCCTCGACCCCCGACGACCTCGACCTCGCCACGCTGCCCAAGGTCGAACTCCACGTCCACCTCGAGGGATCCGTCGCCGCCACGACGGCGGTGGACCTGGCCCGCCGGCACGGCGAGGACCCCGAGGCGGTGCTCGAGGTCGTTCGCGGCGACGATGGCGGCCTCGGCTACCCCTCGCCCTTCCGCGACTTCATGCACTTCGTTGCAACGTTCCTGGCCACGACCCGGCAGATCCGCACGCCCGACGACCTCGCGACCGTCGCCGCCGATTTCGCACGTGGCCAGGCCGCCCAGGGCATCCGCTGGACCGAGACGACGTTCACGGCGCTGACGCTGGTGGACAACGGGATGGAGCCGGCAGCGATGTGGGCGGCCCTGCGCGACGGGTTCGCCGAGGTCCCCGACACCCGTATCGGCCTGATCATCGACAGCATCCGTGAACTGGGGGTCGACGCGAGCCGCCGGACGCTGCAGTTGGTCGAGGACGCCGATGCACCGATCGTCGGCCTCGGGTTGACCGGGATCGAGGGGTCGGTACCCGAGGGCGACTTCGGTCACCTGCGCGACGCGGCCGCGCGCCTCGGGATCGGGCTCGCGGTGCACGCCGGCGAGTCGGGCACCGCGGACAACGTGCGCGCCGCCGTCGACGACCTCGGCGCCAAGCGCATCGGCCACGGCATCGCCGCCGCGAAGGACCCCGAACTGATGCGACGCCTCGCCGACGAGCAGGTCGTGCTCGAGGTGTGTCCGAGCTCGAACGTGACCCTCTCGATCGTCCCCGACCTCGCCAGTCATCCACTGCCGACGCTGTGGGAGGCCGGGGTGCCGGTCACGATCAACAGCGACGACCCGCCGTTCTTCGCCACGACGCTGACCGAGGAACTCGGCCACGCCGCGCGACTGCTCGACCTCGGGCGCAGCGACCTCGCCGACCTGCAGCGGCGCGCCGCGCGGGCCTCGTTCGCCCCCGATGACGTCAAGGCCGACGTGCTTGCCGCCGTCGACCTCTGGGAAACCGGCGGGTAGGTCGGGGGGCAACGAGCGAGCGAAGCGAGCGAGACAGGGGACCCGACCTGAGAAGGGTCAGGCCTTGGTGGCGCTGGTGACGATGTCGAAGTGCCACAGCTCCGAGCCGACGGCTGCCGGGCCGCCGTGACCCTTCGGGGCCTCGCCCTCTGCCCCGCCGGGGTGGCCGCCGCCCGGGTGTCCTCCGGGGTGACCGCCGCCCTCGCTGCCCTCGGCCTGCGCGGCGTCGGCCTGGCTGCGTGCGTGGCCCTGCTGGAACGCCTGGCTGCTCATCCAGCCCTGGAACGCCTCCTCGTCGCGCCAGCGGGTGACGACGAGGTAGCGGTCGAAGCCCTCGGTGGGGCGCAGGAGTTCGAACGACTCGAACCCGTCGACCTTCTCCACCTCGCCGGCGCGCGACGCGAAACGCTGCTCGAGCACTTCGCCGCGCCCCTCGGGTACCTGCAGGACGTTGATCTTCACCACGGACATGGTCACTCCTCGTCGTCGCCGACGTCATTTGTGCGGGTTACCCCGAGCGTAACCAGCGGATGACCCGCACAAGTGGCGCCAGGCGGCGGGCGGGGGCGGAGCCGTGCGTAGGCTTCGTGGGACGTCCCCGCCAACCACAGGACCGTTCCCCGTGGCAAAGATCCCCGAGCCCGCCGAGCACCGCCGTCACTTCGGCACCCTCACCGTCAGCGAGCGACGCAACGTCGTGCGCGCGGTCAACCGGGGCGTGGCGGTCGAGAAGAAGAAGCACGCCCCGCTCGCGGTCGTGATCGCCCAACGGCAGATGCGCCTGTGGCGCTACGCGTGGATCCTGGGCGGCGCCGTCGGCTTCGTCGCCCTCAGCGACGGCTGGCAGGCGGTCGCCGTCAACGCGCTGATCGGCATGCTGATGTTCGGGCTGGTCGGCCGCTTCTGGTTCACCCGGGCGCGCCGGGCCGAACAGGCCAACCTCGCGCTCATGGAGGGCAAGGGCCGCGGGAAGACGACCCGAAGCAAGCCGAACGCGTTCGGCAAGGCCGGCGCGGCCGGCAAGGCCGGCGCGCCCCGAACCGGCGACGACGTCAGCCCAGCAGGCCGGTGGCTACCTCGGCGACGTTCTCGGGAGTGAAGCCGAACACCTCGAACAGCTTCTCGGCCGGCGCGGAAGCGCCGAAGCGCTCCATCGCGACCACGGCGCCGCCGTCACCGACCCAGCGTTCCCACCCGAAGTTGGCCGCGGCCTCGACCGCGACGCGGGCGCGCACCGACGGTGGCAGTACCTCGTCGCGGTAGGCCTGGTCCTGCGCCGCGAAGCGCTCCCACGACGGCATGGACACCACGCGGGCCGCGACGCCCTGCTCGGCGAGGACGTCGGCCGCGCCGAGGCAGACCTGCACCTCGGACCCGGTGCCGATCAGGATGACCTCAGGATCGCCGTCCGTTTCACGCACCACGTAGGCGCCACGCTCGACCGCGTCCGCGGGCCGGTCGCCCAGCGGCGGCAGCCCCTGGCGGGTGAGCGCGAGGATGGACGGGCCCTGGTGCTCGAGTGCGAACTTCCACGCCCCGACCGTCTCGACGCCGTCCGCCGGCCGCAGCACGGTCAGGCCGGGAATCGCACGCAGTGACGGCAGGTGCTCGATCGGCTGGTGGGTGGGGCCGTCCTCGCCGAGGCCGATCGAGTCGTGGGTCATGACGTAGACCACGCGCTGCTGCATCAGCGCCGACAGCCGGATCGCGGGCCGGCAGTAGTCGGTGAAGATCAGGAACGTCGCCACGTACGGGATCACGCCGCCGTGCAGCGCCATGCCGTTGGCCATCGAGGCCATCGCGTGTTCACGGATGCCGAAGCGCAGGTTGCGCCCCTGGCGGTCGTCCGCGGAGAAGTCGCCGCCGCCCTCGACGTCGGTGTTGTTGGAGGCGGCGAGGTCGGCCGAGCCGCCGAACAACTCGGGCACCGTGTCGGCGATCGCGTTGATCACCGACCCCGAGTGCTTGCGGGTGGCCTGCTTGTCGTCGAGCGTGGGCAGTGCGTCGGCCCAGTTCGCCGGCAGCTCGCCGCGTACGACGCGCCGCTCGAACTCGTCGGCCAGGTCGGGGTGCGCCTCGCGGTAGGCGGCGAAGCGGGACTCCCAGTCCTCGCGGACCTTGCGGCCGTGCACGGACAGGTCGAGGTGGTCACGGACCTCGTCGGGGACGTGGAAGGCCTCGTGCGGCCAGCCCATCGCCTCCTTGGTGGCGGCGATCTCGTCGGGGCCGAGCGGCGAGCCGTGTGCCTTGGAGGTGCCGGCCTTGTTCGGCGAGCCGTGACCGATCACGGTGCGGACCGCGATCAGGCTCGGCCGGTCGTCGGCGTCGGCCGCGGCGATCGCCGTCCGGATCGCGTCGAGGTCGGTGCCGTCGTCGACCCGCTGGGTGTGCCAGCCGTAGGCGTCGAACCGCGCGAGCACGTCCTCGCTGAAGGCGAGGTCGGTCTTGCCGTCGATCGTGATCGTGTTGTCGTCGTAGAGGTAGGTGAGCCGGCCGAGCTTCAGGTGGCCGGCCAGCGACGCGGCCTCGGACGCGACGCCCTCCATCAGGTCGCCGTCGGAGACGATGCCGTACACCCGGTGGTCGACGATGTCGTGGCCGGGCCGGTTGAACTCGGCCGCGAGCCGTTCGGTGGCCAGCGCCATGCCGACCCCGTTGGCCACGCCCTGGCCCAGCGGGCCCGTGGTGGTCTCGACGGCGTCGAGCAGGAAGTTCTCCGGGTGGCCCGCGGTCGGGTAGCCCCACTGGCGGAAGTTCTCGATGTCCTCGAGCGTCGGCCGTTCGAAGCCGGCGAGGTGCAGCGAGGCGTACAGCAGCATCGAGCCGTGCCCGGCCGAGAGCACGAACCGGTCGCGGTCGGGCCAGTCGACGTCGGTCGGGTCGAGCTTCATCACCTCGTTGAACAGCACGTACGCCATCGGCGCACAACCCATGGGCATGCCGGGGTGGCCGGAGTTGGCCGCTTGGACCGCGTCCATGGCGAGCGTGCGGACGGTGTCGATGGACCGCTGGGCGAGGTCGGCGGACATGGAAAGCTCCGAAGAAGCGTGGGTGACGGGGGCAACGAGCCCGCAGCCTATCCTCGCGCCGTCCACCGCCCGGGAGCGCAGGAGCACATGTGCCGCCGTTGTCCCAACGCCTGACCCTGCGCCTCGCGCTCGAGAACGCGCCGGGCATGCTGGCCCGCGTCACCGAGGCGCTCGAGGCCGAGGGCGCCGAACTCGTGGCGACCGAGCGCACCGACGAGCAACGCCACGTCGTGTTCCGCGACCTGACCGTCGAGGTGTCCGATGATCGGCACGCGGACGTGGTCGCCGCCGCCCTCAACGACCTCGACGGCGTCGAGGTGCTCTCGATCCTCGATGACGTCCTCGCGGCCCACGAGGGCGGCAAGATCCGCATCGAGTTGACCCGCGAGGTCAACGGCCCCGAGGACCTCTCGCTGGTCTACACCCCCGGGGTCGCCAAGGTCTGCCAGTTGATCGCCGAGGACCCGGTCGCTGCCTACCGGTTCACGATCCGGTCCAACTCGGTCGCGATCGTGACCGACGGGTCGGCCGTGCTCGGCCTGGGGGACATCGGTCCGCTCGCCTCCCTGCCGGTGATGGAGGGCAAGGCGATGCTCCTCAAGTCCTTCGGCGGGGTCGACGCCTATCCGATCCTGGTCGACGAGCAGGACCCGGACACCTTCGTGGAGACGGTGGCACGCATCGCGAGCGGCTTCTCGGGCATCAACCTCGAGGACATCGCCGCGCCCCGCTGCTTCGAGATCGAGGGCAAGCTGCGACAACGGCTCGACATCCCGGTCTTCCACGACGATCAGCACGGCACCGCCGTGGTCGTGCTCGCCGCGCTGATCAACGCCGCCAGGGTCGTGGACCGCGACCTCGCCTCGCTGCGCGTGGTGGTGCAGGGCATCGGCTCGGCGGGCGTGGCGATCATCAACCTGCTGCGGGCCGCCGGGGTCGAGGACATCGTCCCGGTCGACATCGAGGGCATCGTCGAACCGAAGCGCAAGGGCACCGACCCGATCCGCCGCCGGCTCGCCAAGCAGGTCAACCCGCGTGAACTCACCGGCGGCAAGGAGGTCGCGCTCGAGGGCGCCGACGTGTTCATCGGCGTGTCGGGACCGAACTCGTTGCCCCTCGAGTTGGTGCAGACGATGTCGGACGACCGCATCGTGTTCGCCCTGGCCAACCCCGCGCCCGAGATCCACCCCGACGAGGCGCGCGGCCACGTGCGCGTGATGGCGACCGGCCGGTCCGACTTCCCCAACCAGATCAACAACGTGCTGTGCTTCCCCGGCCTGTTCCGCGGCCTGCTCGACGCGGCCGCCACGGCCGTCACCGACGAGATGAAGGTCGCCGCCGCGCACGGCATCGCGTCGATCGTCGGCGACGACCTGTCGGCCGACTACGTGGTCCCCTCGCCGTTCGACCGCTCCGTCGTCCCGGCCGTCGCCGAGGCCGTGGCCACGACGGCGCGTGCCCAGGGTCACGTCCGCCCCGGCTCGTTCGGGTCACGCGACTCCGAGTCGCAGGCCGCCCTGCACGAGGCGGCCCGACGGGCGGTGCGCCGCGCCGTCGCGGCGAGGTTCTCATCCGATCCCGCCCACCACCCCGATCATCTCGGTCGCTAGCGCTCCCTCGTTGCCGCGCCTGTCCCCCGCAGGGCATCGCGGATCTCGCGCAGGAGCAGGACCTCGGCGGAATCGGCCTCGGGCTCGGGCTGGGCGGGGTCGTCGCGCTGGAGCCGGTTGTAGGCGCGCACGATCAGGAACAGCACGAACGCGATGATCAGGAAGTTCACCAGCGCGGTCAGGACCGCGCCGACCGAACCGGCACAGCCCTCGGCGGTACAGGCGAACTCGCCGATCGCGTCGAAGTTGGGCTGTCCGAAGGCCACCGCGATGGCCGGCATGATCAGCCGGTCGACGATCGTGTTCACCACGCCCGTCACGGCGACGCCCATGACGAAACCGACGGCGAGGTCGACGAAGTTGCCGCGGTTGATGAATTCCCGGAACTCTCGGAGCATCGTGGCGCCACCGCCTGCGTCGCCGGTGGGCCTGCCCCGCCCGGTCTAGAGCGACCGTAGCCAGTCCTCGATGACGCCGGACAGGTCACGGAGCACGGCCACGGCGCTGCGTGGACGACCGTCGGGGCTGGCCTTTCCGGTCACCTTCAGCGAGTGGTCGCCGCCCCGCACCGTCTCGAGCGTGGCGCGGCGCGGCAGCTTCGTCAGGTGCTGCTCGAGCAGATCGCCGGTGCTGAACGTGTCGCGGTCACCCTGCAGGAACAGGCACGGCACACCGATCCTGGGCCAGTGGGAGACCCGCAGCTTCTCTGGCTTGCCGGGGGCGTGCAGTGGGTAGCCGTAGAAGAGCAGGCCCGCGGCGGTCGGGGTCGGCCCGTCGGCGGGCTCGTCCGCCAGCGCCAGTGACGCGACCCGTCCACCGTAGGACTTGCCCGCGAGCACCCAGCCGGGCCCGGCCGTCGTCAGCCCCTTGTCGCGCAGCAGCCGGTCGGCGGAGCGCCACAACGACACGAACGGCGCGACCGAGCTCTCGGCACGGGGTGCGGCCCGGCGGCCCTCCTCGCGGTAGGCCAGGTTGGCGCGGACCACCACGCTGCCGAGGTCGGCGAGGACACCGGCGAGCGCGACCAGGCCGTCGCCGTCGAGGTCGCCGCCGGCACCGTGCGTGAGCAGCACCGGCGGGCGCGTCGGCCGGTCGGGGGCGTGCAGGACGGCCGTGACCTCGTCGACGCGCACGTCGGTCACCGGCAGCCGCAGGCGTGTGGTCTTCATGCTGTCCCCGTCGGCTGCTCGTCGTCGAGACGCGACGCGACCAGGTCGGTCGTCGCGGCCCGGTCGATCTTGCCATGGTTGCCGCGCGGAATCGCATCGACCACCACGACCTGGCGCGGGCGGCGGTAGCCCGCGGTCTGCTCGCCCGCCCAGGCGAGGAAGCGGTCGGCGTCGAAGTCGGCGTCGGGCACGACCGCGGCGGCCACGCGTTCCCCACTGCGGTCGTCCGGCATCCCCACGATCGCCAGTTCGCGTGCGCCGGGGGCGCCGCGCAACTCGTCCTCGACCTCGGCCGGGAAGACCGAGAAGCCGCCCACCTTGAGGCGGTCACGGTTGCGACCGCTGACCTGCAGGACCCCACCGGGCCACACCCGGCCGACGTCGCCGCTGGCGAACCAACCGGCGTCGTCGCGCCCCTCCTCCACGTGCCCCTCGTAGCGCTGCAGCACCGACCCGCCCCGCCACTGCAGTTCACCGGTCCGACCCGGGCGCAGCGCGTTGCCGTCGTCGTCGACCGCCCGCACGTGAACACCGGGCAGGGCCACGGCGACCGGCGGCGTCGGCAGCGGTCTGGCGGGACCGGGCAGCAGCAGGCGAACGGCCGCCGGGCCCGACAGTTCCACCATGCCGTAGATGTCGAGGAACGCGGCGCTGCCCAACCGGCGCCCGCCGACCTGCACGATCGCGCCGCGGCGCTGGAACCGGCGGGCCCGGTCGAGCGGCATGGCGTCGGCCGACGAGATCCACAGCTGCACGCTGCTCAGGTCGAAGGTGGGGGCGCCGTCGGCGGTGGGCGCGAGCGCGGCCTCGAGGTCGGCGTACATCGTCGGCACCCCGACGACCACGTTCGGGCGACGTCGCTCGATCAGCTCCAAGGTCTCGACGGCGTCGAAGCGGGACCGCCGTACCAGCGGGACCCCCGCGGACAGGCTGCCGAGCAGCACGGAGAAGCCCATCACGTGGGTGAGCGGCAGGGTCGCCAACACGAGGTCGCGGCCACCGCGCAGCCCGCGGCCGCGACCAACCGGCAGGGCCGCGAGCCGGCCGAGGGCGCCCAGCAGCCCGCGGCTGGTCAGCGCCGCCGCCTTCGGGGTGCCCGTGGTGCCCGACGTGGCCAGCAGGACCGCCGTGTCACGCGGATCGCCGCCGGTCGGTGCCATCGGTTCGACCGCGTCGAGACGGACGCCGAGGTCGGCGGCGTCGTGGACCGCGAGACCGTCGGGCAGGCGCGGCGCGACCTCGGGGTCGGCGACGGCCCCGACGGCGTCCGCGGCGCGGGCGATCGCGGCGAACTCGCCGGGGGCAAGGCGGTGGTTGACGGGCACGGCGACGGCGCCGAGCCGAGCGAGCGCGAAGGTCAGCAGCGCGACGTCGAGCCGGTTGTCGATCGCGACCAGCACCCGGTCGCCGGTGCCGATGTCCTCGTCGGCGAGCACCCGGGCGAACCGGCCGACCGCGGACTCGAGGTCGTCGAAGGTGCGTGACGGGTCGACGTCACGCCCGGGGGTCGGCGCCGGGTCCTCGACCGCCGGACGGGTGCCGTAGCGCTGCGCGAGCAGCGCGGTCAGGTCGCCGAGGTGGACGCCGCGACCGCGCACGAGGGCAGCCGCGCCCAGGTCCTGCACGCGTCGAACTCCTCGGCTTCGGGGATGCAGGGTGCGAACCTAGCGGCCACGTGACCCGTGCCCACCGTGGCCGGGCAGCCGTGCGTCCCCGGCCGATGGTCCGGCCGGGGAACGCGTCTCGACCCGCGGGTCAGTCGGCGTGGCGCCGTTCCGGCGTGATGATCACGACGGGGCACGGGCTGTGGGTGACGACCTGCTGGCTGACCGAGCCCAGGAGCAGGCCACGGAAGCCGCCCAGGCCGCGGGCACCGACGACGACCAGGTCGGCGTCGTTGGCGCGGCCGCAGAGGACACCGGCGGGGCCGCCGGTCTGCACGGTGATGCTGTACGGGACGTCCGGCCGCGGGACGATCTTGGCGACCGTGTCCTCGACGACCTGGCGGGCTGCCGACGCCAACTCCTCCTGGGAGGGGAGGTCGGTGACCATGATGCCCGGGTAGTAGAGAGGTTCGGGACGGGCATAGGCGTGGACGAGTTCGAGCTCGGCGCCCCGGAGCTCGGCCTCGGCGAAGGCCCATTCGAGGGCTCGCCTGGCGTGGTCCGACGCGTCGATGCCGACGACGATGAGGCCCATGACGGTCTCCTTTCGAGGTTGACCGGCTGAACACCTCCACGATGCCGCACCGGGGCGCGGATCGACAGGGCGTCAAGTCCCGAACCGGTCGCCGAAGGTCCGGCCGGTGCGTCGCCGAAGGCTGTCGTGGGTGGTCGCGGGCTCCTAGCATCCGTTTCCCGGCGCACCCCGCGCCGCGACGGTGGGAACGAGGACCCCGATGCGCTACCCCGAGCGGCTGCTGTCCGACGACGAGGACGTGCTGCTGCTGTTCCGGCCGCACTGGAAGGTGCTGCTGCCGTCGCTGTTCTGGGCGATGCTGCTCGCCGCGCTCGGTGGCGCGGCGTTCGCGGCACTCGATCCGCCGTGGGAGTGGGTCGCGGTCGGGGTGGCGGTCGCCCTGTGGCTGTTGTTCTCCATCCGCTCGGTGCTGTCGTGGTGGTTCACCGCCTACGTGCTCACGACCGAACGCATCGTCGTCCGCAGGGGGATGATCGCCCGTACGGGCGTCGAGATCCCGCTCGAGCAGGTCACCAACGTGCTGTTCAGCCAGTCGGTGCTCGAGCGGCTGCTGCGCTACGGCGACGTCGTGCTCGAGGCGGCCGGTAGCCAGGGACGGAGCGAACTGCACGACATCCCCGATCCCGAGGGGTTCCAACACGAGGTGTATGCCGCACGCGAACTGCGCATGCTCGACCAGCGCGGTGGCGGTGGTGGCCTGGACCCGGTCGAGGCGCTCGAGCGCCTCGCGGCGCTGCGTGAACGTGGGCATCTGAGCCAGGACGAGTTCGAGCGGCAGAAGCGGCGCCTGCTCGACGGGTGACCATCGCCGGGTCCCGCCCGAACGGGACCTGTGGCCCTGCCTGCGTCGAGGGCCATGGGCGACCGTTGCCTCCGAGCCCAGGAGGCCGACATGAAGGGCCCATCCACCACCATCGCCGGTCTGGTGCGGACGCCGATCGCGTGGGTGTCGCCGAGCGCGACCCTCGAGGACGCCGCGACGCTGCTCACCGCGGACGAACTCGGTCTGCTCGTCGTCGTCGGACCGACCGGCATCCGCGGCGTGATCTCCGAGCGCGACCTGGTCGCCGCCGTGGCCGACGGTGCAGACCTCGCGATCGAGCGCGTCGCCGACTACGCCAGCCCCGATGTCCTGAGCCTGCCCGAATCGGCGACGCTCGACGAGAGCGCGCGCCTGATGCGGGACGCGGGCATCCGTCACCTGGTGGTCACCAGGCGCGACGAGCCCGTCGGTGTCGTCTCGATCCGCGACGTGCTCGACGCCCTGCTGTCGTCACTGGTCGTCTGAGTCGCGAACTGCTCAGGCTGCGGGATGGGTCCGGACGGCCGCCCCGGCGTGGTCGGCGACCGGCGGGTCGAACAGCATGCGCCGGTGCGCGGCGGCGAACCGCCGTCCGATCACGGGGGCGGGCGGCATGGGTTCAGCCGGGGTGCAGGCCGCGGTGGGGTCGACCTCCCGCTCGAGCGACCGGGTCCGGGCCCAGGCAGACGCCAGCGCACCGCGGTCGAGGTCACGGGCGACGGCGTCGGCCGCTTCGTCCAGGCGGCGACGCAGCAGTTCGGCTGCCTGCGGACGACGGGGCGGGGTCCAGGGGGTGGTGACGCGACGCATGGCGATCTCCTCGTTCGATGACCCCACTCTGCCGATCGCGCTTGACAACGACGATTGGCAGGAGTGACGATGGTCGAAACGATCCTGCCAACCGACCGTCGACGACGAGGTAGCACCATGGGACACCGGGTCACCGCACTGGTCGTCGAGGGCGCCAACCCGTTCGAGTTCGCGGTCGCGGCGGAGGTGTTCGGTATCGATCGGCCCGAGATCCCGGGCTGGGACTACACGTTCACCCTGGCCGCCCCGGGACGGCGCGTGACCCTCAACGGCACCCGCGCCACCCTGCAGACAAACGCCGGCCTCGAAGCCGTCGACGGCGCCGACACCCTGGTGATCCCGGCCGGCCCCGTCTTCGAACCGCACCCGCCGGCCGTGATCGAGGCGATCGCACGCGCCCATACGCGCGGCGCCCGCGTGATGTCGTTCTGCAGCGGCGCGTTCCTCGTCGCCGCGGCGGGCATCCTCGACGGCCGCCGCGCCACCACGCACTGGACGTACACCGACGAGTTCCGGCGCCGTTTCCCCCGGGTCCAGGTCGACCCGAACGTGCTGTTCGTCGACGAGGGCGACGTGCTGACGTCGGCGGGGACGGCGGCGGGCATCGACCTCGCGCTGCACGTGGTGCGCCACGACCTCGGGGCCGAGGCAGCACGCGTCGTGGCACGACGGATGGTGGTGCCACCCCACCGCGACGGCGGACAGGCCCAGTTCATCGACGGCGCGCCGCAGGCACGGGTCCGCGCCGACGAACTCGCGGGCGTCCTCGCGTGGGCCCGTACCCGGCTCGACGAGGACCTGTCGGTGGCCGTGCTCGCCGATCGGGCGGCGATGAGCGAGCGCACCTTCAACCGGCGGTTCAAGGAGTCGACCGGCACGACCCCGTTCCGGTGGCTGCTCACCCAGCGGGTGCAGCGGGCCCAGGAGTTGCTCGAGACGACCCCCCTCGACATCGACCAGGTGGCGGCGCGGGCCGGATTCGGTACCGCCGCGAACCTGCGCGAGCACTTCCGTCGCGAGCTGCAGACCACGCCGTCCGCGTACCGCCGCACGTTCAGCGGGCGACGACCGGCGTCGGCAGCGACCCGCACGGCCTGAGCCGGCGTGCCGGCCCGGCCGGTCGGGTGTGCCAGACTGCGCCCGATGTCCGAGGTCTCCCGCACCAACTACACGGCCGCGTCGCTGCTCGACGTGGCCGTACGGGTGTTCAACGAGCGCGGCTACGACGGCACGTCGATGGGCGACCTGGCAACGGCACTCGGCATCAGCAAGTCGAGCATCTACCACCACGTGGCCGGCAAGGACGCGCTGCTCGGCCTCGCGCTCGACCGGGCCCTGTCGTCGCTGTTCGCCGTGCTCGAGGAACCGGGTTCGACCCGCGGTCCCGCCCGCGACCGGCTCGAGCACGTCCTGCGTCGCAGCGTGGCGGTGCTGGACGCCGAATTGCCGTTCGTCACCCTGCTGCTGCGGGTCCGCGGCAACACGCCGACCGAGCAGGACGCCCTGGAGCGGCGGCGCCAACTGGACCGGCGCGTCACTGCGCTCGTGACCGAGGCGATGGCCGAGGGCGACCTGCGCGCCGACCTCGAACCCGCGCTCGTGACGCGACTGCTGTTCGGCACGGTGAACTCGCTGGTCGAGTGGTACCGCCCCTCCCGCGGCGCGGACGCGGGGCAGGTCGCCGACACGCTCGTCGAGATGACGTTGCGCGGGCTCGAACGCTGATGGGACGGGAATCGGCGACCTGTTCCCGGTCGTCGCCGTGTACGGCGCCCTGCTGATCACGATGGCGGTCGTCGTCCTCGGCGTGAACCGGTTCGCGGCGGTCGGCGCGGTCCTGTTCGTGATCTCCGACGGGGTCATCGCCCTGACCAACCTCGCCGATCTGACGGTGCCCGCCTCGGGCGCGGTCGTGATGTCGACCTACACCGCGGCCCAGGGCCTGATCGCGTGGGGCGTGTACCGGCGCGCCCAGTCCCCGGCTGCTCCGTCCCAAGCTGCTCAGTCCCAGGCGAAGAAGCCCTGACCGCTCTTCTTGCCCAGCGTGCCGGCAGCGACCATGTCGCGCAGCAGTTGCGGCGGCTCGAAGCGGGGTCCGAGTTCGGCGGCGAGGTACTCCGCGATGCCCAGGCGCACGTCGAGACCGACCAGGTCACCCAGCCGCAGCGGCCCGATCGGGTGCCTGTAGCCGAGCCGCATCGCGGTATCGATGTCCTCGGCGGACGCGACGCCGTCCTCGACCATGCGGATCGCCTCGAGCCCGAGCGCCACGCCGAGCCGTGACGTCGCGAACCCGGGGGCGTCGTCGACCTCGATCGTGGTCAGCCCCAGCCGCTCCCCCAGGTCGACCGCTGCCGCGACCGCACCCGCCTCGGTCGCGGGGCCACGGACGACCTCGAGCAGGTCGGAGGCGGGCACCGGGTTGAAGAAGTGCATCCCGCAGAAGCGACCCGGTCGCTGCAGTTGCGCCGCGAGGCCGTCGATCGACAACGACGAGGTGTTGGTGGCCAGCACGGCGTTGTCGGCCAGGACCGGTTCGATCCTGCCGAGCAGGTCGCGCTTGAGTTCGGGGTCTTCCGGGACGGCCTCGATGACGAACCCGAGCCCGTCGAACGCGTTGAGTGCACCGGCGGTGGTGAGCCGTTCGAGCACCGCGTCGACGTCGTCGGTGAGGTAGCCACGCTCGTGGGCACGGTGCAGGCTGCTCGCCACGCGGTCACGGGCGTTGGCGGCATCGACGTCGTCGCGTTCGACCAGCACGACCTCGATGCCGTTGACCAGCAGGCGGTGGGCGATGCCGGCGCCCATCGTGCCGCCGCCGGCGACGCCGACCGGGGTCACGCCGGCACCTCGCGCTTCACGATGGTGAGCACGTCGTAGGCGGCCACGACCTCGTCGTCCTGGTTGAGTACCTCGACGTCCCAGGTCACGGTGCCCTGGTCCGGCTCGCGGCGGGTGACCTTGTCCTTGCAGGTCAGATACAGCCGGATTCGGTCCCCCGGGTAGGCGGGGGTCATGAAGCGCAGGTTCTCGAGTCCGAAGTTGGCCAGGACCGGACCGGGATCGGGCCAGACGAACAGCCCCGCCGCCGCGGCGACCAGGAAGTAGCCGTGGGCGACGCGTCCTTCGAAGATGGGGCTGGCCTTGGCCGCCTCGTCGTCCATGTGCGCGTAGAAGGTGTCGCCCGACAGGGCGGCGAACGCCTCGATGTCGTCGAGGGTGATCTCGCGTTCGTCGGTCAGCAGCGCGTCGCCGATCTGCACCTGGTCGTAGGTCAGCGTGAACGGGTGGTCGACGTCGAGATTGCGCGGCGCGCCGGGTGCGTAGCGGCCGGTCAGGTTGGTGATCATCTCCGGCGACCCGGTCAGGGCGGTGCGCTGCAGGTAGTGGTGGACGCCGCGCACGCCGCCCATCTCCTCGCCGCCGCCGGCCCGCCCGGGCCCGCCGTGGACGAGGTGCGGCAACGGGGTGCCGTGTCCGGTCTGGGACGTCGCATCGGTCTCGTCGACGAACAGCAGGCGGCCGTGGTGCGCCGCGATGCCGGCGAAGACCGTCGCGGCGTCGGGGTCGTCGGCCGAACCGAACACCGAGGTGACCAGGCTGCCGCCGCCGCGCTGCACGAGCCGTACCGCCTCGTCGGCGTCGCGGTAGGGCAGCAGCGTGGCGACCGGCCCGAACGGCTCGAGTTCGTGGACCGCGTCGAAGTCCCGGTCCTCGAGCAGCAGCACGGTCGGCGCCATGAACGCACCGGGGGCGACGTCGCCGAGGAGTTCCGGTTCGTCGCCGCCGACGACCCTGCGGCAGCCGGCGAGCAACTTCTCGACGGTGCGTTCGACGTCCTGTTTCTGCGACGCGCTGACCAGCGCCCCCATCCGCACGTCCTCGCGGGTCGGGTCGCCCAGCGTGACCCCCTCGAGTGCCTGCTGCAGCTTGGCGACCACGGCGTCGACGGCCGCCTCGGGCACCAGGGCACGCCGGATGGCGGTGCAGCGCTGCCCCGCCTTGGTGAGCAGTTCCTGCTTGATCTCCTTGACGAACCGGTCGACGTGGGCTTCGTCCCCGGCGGCGGAGGGCAGCAGGATCGCGGCGTTGAGCGAGTCGGTCTCGGTGATCAGGCTGGCGGCGCGGGCGGTGAAGGCCCGGTGGCCGCGGATCACCTCGGCGGTGGCGGCCGAGCCGGTGAAACCGAGCACGTCACGGCCATCGAGGTGGTCGAGGAGGTCGCCGGGGTGGCCGGCGACGAACTGGATCGAGCCCTCTGGGAACACCTCCGACGCGATGATGTGCCGGTAGAGCGCCTCGGCGACCTGGGCCGTCTGCGGGGCCGGCTTGACGATCACCGGCATGCCGGCGACCAGCGCGGGGGCGAGCTTCTCGAGCGAGCCCCAGCACGGGAAGTTGTAGGCGTTGATCTGCACGGCAACGCCCTGCTTGGGCGTCCACACGTGCTGGCCGAGGAAGCTGCCGTCGCGAGAGAGGTGCTCGGGCGGGCCGTCAACGGCGACCTTGGCGTTCGGCAGTTCCTTGCGGGCCTTCGACGCGTAGGTGGCCAGCACGGCCATGCCGCCGTCGACGTCGACCCAGGCGTCCTTGCTGGTGGCTCCGCCCTGCGCGGACAGGGCGTACAACTCGTCCTTGTGCTCGGCGATGACGCCGACCAGTTCCTTGAGCCTGGCGGCGCGCTCGTGGAAGGTCAGCTCGCGCAGGGCGGGACCGCCGACCTCACGGGCGTGGCGGACGACGGCGGCGAAGTCGATGCCGGCGGCGGTCGCGACCGCCACCTGCTCGCCGGTGTTGGCGTCGACGACCGGTTCGCCGTCACCGTCCGGCGTCACCCACTCGCCGACGACGTAGCTCTCCAACGTGCGTGCCACTGGTGCTCTCCTCACGCGATGGCGACCGCCGCACCTCCGGCTCCCGGCCGAAGGCGAGCACGCGGTCAGAACGTCTTGAAGGCCTCGAACGGTTGCTGGCACTGCTCACAGAACCGTAGGTCGCGACAGGGCGTCGGGCCGAACGACGACTCGCGGACCGTGTTGTCGGAGTCGCAGTAGGGACACGGCCGTGGATCACTCGCCGGTCCGATGGCCAGCGGCAGGGTCGGTCGGCCCTCGGGCCGCGGCGAGGCGACCGCTCCCCCGGGCGGGGCGATGCCGAACTCGCGCAGCCGCTCGCGACCGGTCGCGTCGATGCGGTCGGGGGTCCAGGCCGGGTCGAAGCGGAACCGCACGCGCACCTCGCCGACCCCGTCGAGGGCGTGGACGGCGGTGACGACGTCACGCTCGATCATCTCGGTCGCGGGACAGCCCGAGAACGTCGGCAGCAACTCGATGTG
This sequence comes from Egicoccus sp., assembly GCA_040904725.1. GTDB lineage: Bacteria > Actinomycetota > Nitriliruptoria > Nitriliruptorales > Nitriliruptoraceae > Egicoccus. Next base: position 7,434 of record JBBDSX010000174.1, on the reverse strand, counting down.
CACCGTGCCGTCGGGCGCCACCTCGAGGTGGTGGACCATGCCGAGCATGCCGATCGTGACCGCCGGCAGTTCCGGGTCGGCGACGCCCTCGACCGCCCGACGCACCTCGTCGGCGTCGACCTGCGTGGCCGCGTCGGTCACCACCGGGAACCCGGGTGCGCGCGGTACAGCGCGGTCATCTCGGGCCAGACGTCGTCGGTGAAGTCGGCACTGTGGCGGCCGAGTCGGCCCCCGGCTGCCTCGACCGGCGCCGTGGCGTCGGCAGCCGGCAGCACGTCACCGAGGCCGGCCTCGTCGAGCATCCCGCCGACGATCTCGGCCCATCGCACGCGCAGTTCGGCGTGGGGTGCCGGCAGGAGGCCGGCGTCGACCGCGGCGTCCTCGCCCTCGAAGGGCTCGAACAACCCGAGCGCTTCGGGCAGTACCCGTGCGAGCGCGTCGTGCAGCCGTTGGCGTGGCTCGTCGCCGCCGTTCGCCAGCCGGCCGAACCAGTGGTCGGCGTGCTCGAGGTGGTAGCGCTCCTCGTGCAGCAGTTTGCGGGCCACGGCCGCGATCGCGGCGTCCGAGGACTCGGCGAGGGCCGCGAGGCGGACGACGTCGAAGCGGTCGTAGGCCCAGTGACGCGCCAGCGAGAAGGCGAAGTCGGTGGGCGGGCGCTCGCACACGATCGCGTGCAGGTAGGCGTCGGGTTCACGCCCGAGACCGAGCGCGTCGACGCCGGCGCGAACATCGGTGTGGTCCTCGCCGAGCAGGACCTGATACCAGACGTCGGCGTGGTTGATCTCGTCCTGGGCGATGGTCGAGAAGGCGAGGTCCTCCTCGAGCGATGGGGCGACACCGGTCCAGTGCGAGGCGCGGTGGCCGCTGACGAGTTCGTCGTCGGCGAGCACCAGCAACAGCCGCGCCCGCGGCGTGGTCAGGTCGGGCAGGTGGCCGGTGGTGGCGTCGGTCGCGCTCATGTGCCCACCTTCGAGCCACGACCCGGGCTGGGCCGCTCGCGCAGGTGGCCGCGACCACGCTGGTCGGCGGCCTCGCGGGCGGCCTGGCGCTTCTCGCGGAAGCCCGAGTAGCCGGCCTGCAGGCGGTAGTCCATGTCGATCTGGTGCTGGATCAGGCTCGGGTCCTCGAGCCGGAAGACCTGGTCCGATGGCACCACCGCGTAGTCGACCCCCTCGTTGTGGCGGAAGTGGGTCTCGCGCACCAGCAGTAGGGCCGTCTGCGGGTCGGCGGCGTGCACCGCGCCGACGTGCTCGAGCGGGTCATCGGCCTTGCGGCGGCCGAACACCTCGTAGGTGGGCATGTCGGACTCCTCGGATCAGGCCGCGACCGGCGGGCGGTCGCCGGTGACGATCTGGCGGACCCATTCGTGGTCGCGCGCGAGCACCTGCCGCCAGTACAGGCGGGTCGCGGTCGACTCGGTGGGCTCGCCCTTGACGATGGCCTTGAGCTTGTCCCAGTCGGGCTCGGTGTAGTGCCAGCGACCCTCGTCCTCGTCGTAGCGCAGGTTGGGATCCGGGGTCTCGATCCCCATGTCCCACATCTTCGGGACGTAGGTGTTGATCCACTCCTGGCGCGACTGCTCGTTGGTGCGGCTCTTGACGCCCCAGTGGATCATCGGGTCGTCCTCGGCAGCGACGTCGGTGCCGAAGAAGTGCATGATCGGCTCCCACCAGCGGTTGACCGCCTCCTGGAGCATCTCGAACTGCTCGTCGGTGCCGCTCGCGAGCGCCAGCATGATGTCCTCGCCGTGGCGGTAGTGCAGCGACTCCTCGGCGACGACCCGGCGCATCACGCGGACGTAGGGCAGGTACGAGGTCTCGAGCAGGGCGCGTTGCGTGACGATGGCGGCGCCGTCGACCAGGAAGCCGATGCAGGCCACGTCGCCCCACGAGTAGGTCGGGTAGTGGAAGACGTTGTGGAACTTGCCGCGTCCGGCGATCAGGTCGTCGTACATCTGCTGGCGCGGCTTGCCCAGCGTCTCCGCAACGCGGTAGATCAGATGGGCGTGGCCGACCTCGTCCTGCACCTTGGCGGCCAGCGAACGCTTGCGCCGCAGCGTCGGTGCCCGGGCGATCCATTCCCGCTCCGGCAGGGCACCCATGATCTCGGAGTTGGCGTGCATCTCGATGAACTTGATGTTCATCTGCCGGTAGGTGTCGGGCATCCAGGCGTCATTCCACCCGGGGCCGACCCAACCGAGCGCCTCGACCTTGCCGCCGGCATGCAGGTGGGCGAGGAACTCCTCGGTGCGCTGCTCGGTCGCGACCATCGCTCTCTCCCGCTCGCGGACGCCGCTCGGCCGCCGGCCATCGCCGGACAGCACTCCAACCGAACGTTCGGTCGGGAACGTAGCGTCGTCCCGCCGTTGCGGCAATGGCCGGACGGGGCCACCGCCGTCGTCCGACGAGGTCGTGGCGTGGGGTCGCTGCGGGCCAGGGAGTAGGTTGTGCACGACCCGACCACCGCGGCCGGCCAGCCTTCGCTCTCGCGTTGCCGCCGCGACTTCGAGACGACGACCAACGGGCCCGACATGACCAAGATCTTCTACACCTACACCGACGAGGCACCGGCGCTGGCGACGCATTCGCTGCTGCCGATCATCCAGGCGTTCGCGGGCGCCGCCGGCGTCGAGGTCGAGACGCGGGACATCTCGCTGGCCGGACGCATCCTCGCGGCGTTCGCCGACCGGCTGCCCGCTGACCAGCAGGTCGACGACGCGCTGGCCGAACTCGGCGACCTCGCCACCCGCCCCGAGGGCAACATCATCAAGCTGCCCAACATCAGCGCCTCGATCCCGCAACTCAAGGCGGCGATCAAGGAACTGCAGGCGGCCGGCTACGCCCTGCCGGACTACCCCGACGCCCCCCAGACCGACGACGAACGCGACGCGCAGTCGCGCTACGACGCGGTCAAGGGCAGCGCGGTCAACCCGGTCCTGCGCGAGGGCAACTCCGACCGCCGCGCCCCCGCGGCCGTGAAGGAGTACGCGCGCAAGCACCCCCACTCGATGGGCGACTGGTCGTCCGAGTCGAAGTCGCACGTGTCCACGATGGGCGAGGGCGACTTCCAGTCGACCGAGCGCAGCGTCACCGTCGACGACGCGACCGACGTGCGCATCGAACTGGTCGGGGCCGATGGCCAGACCACCGTGCTCAAGGCGTCGACCCCGCTGCTGGCCGGTGAGGTCATCGACGGTGCGGTCATGCGGAAGGCCGCCCTGGTCGAGTTCCTGCGCGAGCAGGTCGCCGAGGCCCGCGAACAGGGCGTGCTGTTCAGCGTCCACCTCAAGGCCACGATGATGAAGGTCTCGGACCCGATCATCTTCGGCCACGCCGTCCGCGTCTACTACGACGAGTTGTTCGAGCAGCACGGCGACACCCTCGACCGCCTCGGCGTCAGTGCCAACAACGGCATGGCCGCCCTCGAGTCCGCCATCGAGGAACTCCCCGACGACGAGCGCCGCGCGATCGAAGCGACCGTCCAGGCCGCCTACGAGTCAGGTCCCGACCTCGCACAGGTCAACTCCGCACGCGGGATCACCAACCTGCACGTGCCGTCGGACGTGATCATCGACGCGTCGATGCCGGCGATGATCCGCGAATCCGGCCAGATGTGGAACAAGAACGACGAGACGCAGGACGCCAAGGCGGTCATCCCCGACTCGAGCTACGCCGCGCTGTACCAGGAAACGATCGACCACTGCCGTCAGCACGGCGCGTTCGATCCGACCACGATGGGCACGGTGCCCAACGTCGGCCTGATGGCGCAGGGCGCCGAGGAGTACGGGTCGCACGACAAGACGTTCGAGATCCCGGCCGCCGGCACCGTCCGGGTCGTCGACTCGGCCGGCGACACGCTGATCGAACACGAGGTCGCCGAAGGCGACATCTGGCGCATGTGCCAGACCAAGGACGCCCCGATCCGCGACTGGGTGAAGCTGGCCGTCAACCGCGCCCGCGCGACCAGGTGGCCGGCAGTGTTCTGGCTCGACCGCAACCGGGCCCACGACGCCGAACTGCTCGAGAAGGTCGAGGCCGAGCTCGACCGGCTCGACACCGATGGACTGCGGATCGAGATCATGGACATCGCCGAGGCGACGCGTTTCACGCTCGAGCGCACCCGCAAGGGCGAGAACACGATCTCGGTCACCGGCAACGTCATGCGCGACTACCTGACCGACCTGTTCCCGATCCTCGAGCTCGGCACCAGCGCCAAGATGCTGTCCATCGTGCCGCTGATGGCGGGTGGTCGCCTGTTCGAGACGGGTGCGGGTGGCTCGGCCCCCAAGCACGTGCAGCAGTTCGTCAAGGAGAGCCACCTGCGCTGGGACTCGCTCGGCGAGTTCCTCGCCCTCGCGGTGTCGTTCGAGCACCTGGGCCAGTCGGCCGGCAACGAACGCGCCAAGGTCCTGGCCGACACCCTCGACCGGGCCGTCGGCGTCTGGCTCGAGGAAGGCCGCTCGCCGTCGCGCAAGGTCAACGAACTCGACAACCGCGGCAGCCACTTCTACCTGGCGCTGTACTGGGCGCGCGAGCTGGCGGGTCAGAACGACGACCCCGAGCTCGCGGCCGAGTTCGCTCCCCTGGCCGAGGAACTCGCGGAGCACGAGTCGACCATCGTCGACGAGCTCAACGCCGCCCAGGGCGAGCCGGCCGACCTCGGCGGCTACTACCGGGTCGACCGCGAGCGTGTGACGCAGATGATGCGGCCGAGCGCCACGCTCAACCGCATCATCGACGACTTCGCCGCGGCTTAGGCCCCGGCGGGCTCGACCACGTCCGTCGCCAGCGGGGCCTGCTCCGGCAGGTCCCGCTGCCGCGACATGCGGTGCATCATCACCCCGACGCCGACCACGAGCACGACGTCACCGACACTGAACACGTTCGACAACGGCCAACTCGCCGGGATCGCGAACGCATCGCCGAGCCAGGCGAGTCGCGCGCCTTCCACGGCGCCGGAGTTGACGAAGTGGTCACCCACATGGGTCATGCCGGCGAGTTCGAGCGCCTCGGGCGATGCGGGCATGACGCCGCCGTTCGCCGTGATCGCCGCGAGGTTCATCCCGCCGCCCGACGACGTGAGGACCAGACCGGGCACCTTGCGGTTCGCCCAGATGAACCAGATGCCCAGTGCATAGCTGATGAAGTGGACGACCGTCCCCAGCATGGGGTCGGTGGGGACCGTGGTGACCCAGATCTGGAGGGCGAGGGCAGCCAGGATGGCCGAGATCCAACGAATCTCGATGCTCGCCAGCCGGGACAGGCGGCCGCCGGTCAGCGGGACCGAGATGATGAGCAGTAGGACCGAGACCGGGAGAATCATCCGGCTACCTCCTGAAACTGGTGGTCGAACCCGAAGGGTGCGCGGATCTCCACGGCACCGAGTTGGCGTTCGCGCAGCCAGCCGACGAGGCGCTGACGCGGCAGCGGCCGGGACAGCAGGTAGCCCTGCGCGATGTCGCACCCGAAGCTGCGGAGTTCGTCGAACTGGGCCTGTGTCTCGATGCCCTCGGCGACGACGTGGAGACCGAGATCGTGGGCGAGGCCGACGACCGCCCGGACGATGCTGGAGCCCGACGCCGTCCCCATCGCCGCCACGAAACTGCGGTCGATCTTGATTTCCCCGACCGGCAGTTCGCGAAGCGTCCCGAGCGACGCGTAGCCCGTCCCGAAGTCGTCCAGCGCCATACCGACACCCAGCTCGGTCAGTTCGGCAACGACCTGTTGAGCACGCTCGAGATCGACGACCAGGGCGTTCTCGGTGATCTCCAGCGTCAGCCGGTCCACCTGCACGCCTGCACCGGTCAACAGTTCGGCGACGTCCCGGGCGAGCCGCATGTCGAGCAGGTCGCGGGCAGAAATGTTGACCGCCACCGGCAGGTCGAATCCGGCGGCGGCGAACATGCGCTGGTCCGCGAGCGCGAGGTGTAGGACGTGGCGCGTCAGTGCCGAGTACAACTCGGTGTGCTCGATGGCGGGGACGAAGCGCGACGGCGGCACCGGGCCGTGCTCGGGGTGGTCCCAGCGCAGCAGTGACTCCACGCCGACGACCTGCCCGGTCACCATGTCGATCTGGGGCTGGTGGTCGAGGCGGAACTGGCCCTCGGCGAGCGCGGCCTCGACGTCCCCGAGCAGCGAGTTCCGGCCGGGGTCGTCGGCAGGCACATCGTCGTACGCCGACACGATGGGGCTGGCGAACCGGATGCCGGACCCACTGCGCTTGGCGAGGTACATGGCCGAGTCGGCGCGGCGCATCAGGCTCGGGGCGTCGTGGGCGTGAACGGGGAAGCGGGCAATGCCGAGGCTCGCGCCGACCTGCAGGGGGACGTCCTGGATCTCGTACGGGGCGGTGATGGCCTCGACGATCTCCGTGGCGATCTTCAACAGCTCGGCGTCGTCGTCATCGCGCACGATGAAGGCGAATTCGTCGCCGCCGACCCGAGCGACCGTATCGATGCCAGCAAGTGAGCGCAGCCGTTCAGCGGCAGCTACCAGGAGCTGATCGCCGACGTGATGCCCCATGACGTCGTTGATCGTCTTGAACCGGTCGAGGTCCATCAACATGGCTGCGAATGCCCGGTTGTCGTCCCGGACCGCCGTCAGCTCCGCCAGGCGCTCGTCGATCATGCGCCGGTTCGGCAGGCCGGTCAGCGCATCGTGGCGAGAGTCGTGTCTGCCGGCGACGGCGGACTGCGTGGCGCGATAGGTCGCGTAGATCGTGACGAGCAGCATCGGCGTCAGCAGCGCGCTCTGGGTCCAGACCAGCACGAAGACCGGTGCGAAACCGAGCAGCAGGAAGTGCGAGAGCAGGTCGGAGAGCGGCATGTCGTTGCGCAACATCTGGATCATCGAGATCCGCTGGTCGACCGAGATGATCAGCGCAATGAGCAGGATGTTGGTGCTGTACATCGCCAGGCCGGATGGCACGAGCCCCAGGACCGTGATGCCGTGCAGCGCCTCATCGGCTCCATTGGCGAGTCCGAACACGTGAAGAACCGCGCCTCCGGCAGAGAACGCGATGAGGACCTGGCCGACGTTGAACAGCGTCCGTAGCCAGGGTTTGCTCGAGCCCGGGCGCCGCTCGGCGATGAGCGTGCCCAATCCGATGGCCGCCAAGGCCACGGGAATGGGGACGAGCAGCAGCAGCGAGTACGCGAAGGTCGACGAGGATGTGTACTCGCCGGCTTCGGCGCGGTTCAGCAGGCGGATCGGAAAGAGTTCCGCCGCCAGGAACAACAGGAAGAAGACAACGAGGGTGGCGAGCGCCGACCCCTGCGGCCAGTCCCAGCCGACGAGCAGGACGGCAATCGGCACCGTGCCGAGACCGACCAGGGCAACCGCAGCGACGAGCAGGGTCACTGCCCGCTGAGACTGCTTCACCCCCGGCATGCCTCGCTCCTCCCTGGTAGCCCCTCGCGGGGGGGGGGGGGGGGGG
>JBBDSX010000173.1:0-4662 GCA_040904725.1 Egicoccus sp. | reverse complement strand
CAGCGTCTCGGCGACGTGGTCGAGTTCGGTGTCTGTCGGTCCGCCCGCGATGGCGTGGCGATACGCCGACTCGGCGGTCGCGGCCCACATCCGTAACCGCTCGTCGGCCTCCGCGAGGGCCTCGTCGGGTGGGTCGACCGGCCCGTAGTGGGCGAGATAGACCCGCGACGGCTCGCGGTCGCGGTAGCGCGCGAGCGATGCGAGCGCGGCCTCGAGGTGGAAGTCGGCGGGCGGCGTGGCCGGTCGGATGTGGGTCATGCCCGGCAGCTTCACGCCCACCGAGTCGCCCGAGAAGATGGCACCGGTCTCCGAGTCGTGCACGCCGACGTGGTGTTTGGCGTGCCCGGGCGTGTAGAGCAACTCGAGTTCGCGGCCGCCGCCGAGGTCGAGTCGGTCACCGTCGACGACGCCACGCATCCGTTCGCGCTCGATCGGCGTGCACGCCCCGTAGACGCGGTCGTACAGCGGTCCGTAGACGCGCTGGGACGAGGCGTTGAGTCGCGCCGGGTCGTGCAGGTGGGGCGCGCCGACGTCGCTGACCACGATCGTGGCGTTGGGGAAGGCCCGGGCCATGTCGCCGGCGCCGCCCGCGTGGTCGAGGTGGATGTGGGTCAGGACGACGTAGGCGAGGTCGTCGGGGTCGAAACCGAGCTCTTGCAATCCGGCGATGACGCTGCCGATCGAGCGTGCCGGGCCGCACTCGATCAGTGCCGGGCGCGGCGCCGAGAGCAGGAAGCCGGCCGTGACGGTGTGCATCCCGCCGGTCAGGGTGTCGAGCCCGATGACCCCGTCGTCGTAGCGCTCGGCCGGCGAGGGCGGGGGAGCAGCGTCGTCGACCGGTCCGGGGGGCTCGTCGGCGGGCATGCACGCGGCCTTTCCACAGGGTGGGGGCAGCCTAGTGAGCCCGACCCCGGCCGGGTCCGTAGCGTTCCGGTACGCCAACGTGAGCAGACGGGGAGACGGCCATGGCGACGACGAGCACTGTCCAGCGCGTCAACGAGGTGCGGGTCATCGGCAGGACCAGCGCACCACCCGAGCGCAAGACCCTGCCGTCGGGTGACGAGGTCGTGCTGTTTCGGGTGGTGGTGCCACGCGCCACCGGACGCGGCGCCGACACCCTGCCCGTGGCGGTCGGCCCGGCACCCGCCCGAGGGCGTCCTGGCCCGGACCAGGTCGGCCGTCGACTGCTGGCACAGGCCGAACGGAGCCAGGCCGGGGACCAGGTCGAGGTTCGGGGCGAGTTGCGTCGCCGGTGGTGGTCGGCGGGGACCGGTCGCGCCAGCCGCATCGAGATCCGCGCGACCAGCGTCACGGTCGTCGACCCGGCCGACGTCCTCACGTGACCGGGGTCAGCGGTCCTCGGCCACCTCGGGGTCGTCGTCCTCTTCCTCGGTCGGGTCGTCCTCGACCGGGACACGATCGCCGGGCAACGCCACGTGCAACAGCGCCTGCCCGGGTTGCACGAGTGGCAGCGTCGTCGCGCCGATGACGAAGCCCTCGTCGGTGGCCTCGTGGGTCGCCCGCTCCTCGCCCAGCGGGCTGACGGTGGACCACAGGGGTTGTCCCTGTTGCACGTGGTCTCCCGTGGCGACGTGCAACTCGAGCAGGCCGCCGCGCTCGGCGCGCAACCACCGCGACTCGTGCAGGACCATCGGCGCGGCATGGGCCGGGGCCGGTGCCTCGTCGATCATGCCGAGGCGGTACAGCACCCGCAGGACACCGCGGCTGGCCACGTCGATGGCCTGCTCGTCGAAGCGCAGCGGTCCACCACCCTCGTAGGTCAGGACGGGGACCCCGAGGTCGCCCGCCGTCTCCCGCAGGGAACCCGGTCGCAGGCGCGCGTCGAGGACGAACGGCGCCCCGAAGGCGACCGCGAGGTCGCGGGCCTGCTCATCGCTGGTGTCGACACGGATCTGCGGCGTGTTCGTGCGCTGGTTGGCAGCCGTGTGCAGGTCGATGCCGACGTCACTGCCGTCGATCACCTCGTCGACCAGCAGTCGCGCGATCCGCGCGGCCATCGAGCCACCGTGGGTACCAGGGAAGGAACGGTTGAGATCGCGACGGTCGGGCAGGTAGCGCGAGCCGATCTGTACGCCCAGCACGTTGACGATCGGGACCACGACCAGCACGCCGTCGAGGTCGACCGGGTCGATCGTGTCGAGCAGCGCCCGGCAGACGGCGATGCCGTTGAGTTCGTCGCCGTGGACCGCCGCGGTCACGAACAGGCGCGGCCCGTCGCCAGTGCCGTTGAGCACGGCCATCGGCAACGTCGTGCGGTCGCCGGTATAGGACTCGGAGGCGGACGGGAACAGGTGTCGTCGTTCACCAGGGGCGACGCTCACGCCGGCGACGCTGACGGGCCCGTTCACGGTGCCGGCCTCGAGCCCGGCCCCGTGGCGACGTAGCCGTGGCCGGGATCGACCACGCAGAGGTGTTCGAGGGTCAGTCGCCCGAGCAGCATGCGGAAGATCATCCCGCTGCGGTCGGTCAACGTGATGTCGGCGACGGTGTCGAGCGGGCCACAGACGATGCGGGTGCGTACGACCGGGCGTCGCTCGGCCCGGGCGCCGGTGTCCTTGACAACCTTGTGCCCGACGACCGGCGCTTCGATGCGGTGGTGCTCCGGCGCGTCACGGCGCCCGAGCACGACATCGAACTTCACGACCGGCAGACGATCGTTGTCGTGCTCGTGTTCGCCGATCTCCTCGAGTTCGGTCACGTGCAACGCGCTGGAGCGGGCGCCGGTGTCGAGCTTGCCGCGCAGATCCAGGCCCCACTCGGGCAGCTTGACGTGTTCCTTCCAGCCCAGCACCGGAAGGTCACGGCGGTGGCGGGCGGCTGACACGGGTCGCTCCTCGAGGGGTGGTGGTCGCGGCAGGGTAGACGGGAGCGAACGCCCGACCGGCCAGCTCCCGTCAGCTCGGGGGAGGGGCGGCGGCGGACGGCGCCGGTCGCGCACACGGCCCACGGCCCGGCGACGCGTCGGGGTGACGTCGACGATCGGCATCACGGCCGTCGGCCGCGCGATCACAGCACGGCGCGCAGACGCAGCAGGTCGGTCATCGAGGCGTCGAGGCGCACGCGGTTGGTGGCATACGCCCGCGCGAAGGGGAGCTCACCCGAGGCGATCTCCATCAGGTCGTCGGACCGCACGGAGATCCGGATGTCGGCCCGGCGGGGCGGGGGCTCGTCGAGCACGACCACGGTACCTCGACGCCACTCGGCGTAGCGGACGTAGTCGATGTCGGGGCAGCGGGCCTCGATGGTCCGCTGGCTGGGCAGCAGTGCCCGCAGATCGTCGTCCACCTCGCCGAGCCGGCCGAGCAGTTGCCACAGGACCGCGTCGATGTCTTCGGCCGTGGGCACCTGGACGAACTCCCTGGAATCGGTCGAACCGCGGGGCAGAGGTCGCTCGACGCTAGCAGCGCCGGGTAGCGTCGAGCTCGGACCGTCCGACCGAGGAACTGCCATGCGCCGTCTGCTGCCCACTCCGGGCGACGAGGGCACGACGGACGTCTACGACGATCTCGTCCTCGCGGGTCCCGCGGAAGGTCGCAGCGCGGTGAGCCTGGGCATGGTGAGCTCCGTCGACGGCGGGGCCACGGTGGCAGGACGGACCGCAGATCTCGGGGGCGAGGCGGACCAGGCCGCCTTCGGGGCCCTGCGCGCCGCCGCGGACGCGATCCTGGTCGGTGCGGGAACCGTGACGGCCGAGGACTACGGGCCGGGGGCCGGGTCCGCGGAACGGCGACGGCGTCGCCTCCGGAAGGGGCTGGCTGCCTCGCCACGGCTGGCGATCGTGACCAACCGGCTCAGCCTGCGGCCGGACGCCCGCGTCTTCGGCGAGCCCGACCACCCGCCGCTGCTGATCACCACCGAACAGGCGGTCGCGGACCGGCCCGAGGTGGCAGGCCGGGGCGAGGTGGTGGTGTGCGGCGACGAGCAGGTCGACCTCCCGACGGCGCTGCAGGCGTTGGCCGAGCGGGGCCTCGGCCGCGTGCTGTGCGAGGGCGGCCCGGGACTCAACGCCAGCCTGTTCGCCGAGGACCTGGTCGACGAGGTGTTCCTGACGCTGGCGCCGACGCTGGTCGGCGGGGACGCTCCCCGCATCATTGCGGTGGCGGGCACACACGTCCCACGTCCGCTGGAGCTGCTCGCACTCAGGGAACACGACAGCGAACTCCTGCTCCACTACGGGGTGGTGCGCCAATCGGCCGATCGGCTGTAGGACGCCACCCCCGGCATCGTTGCTAGCCTCGGCGGTCGACCCGGAGAGGGGATACCCCCGTGAACGACGCGATGCAGCGATACGTCGAGGCCGCCACCGGCCTGACGCAGGTGACCGCCAAGAAGGCCGAACGCATCGTCAAGGGCATGGTGCGCTCCGGCGAGGCAGCCGGTGACCAGGTGAGCGACCTCGTCGACGACCTCGTGGAACGCAGTGGTCGCAACCGCGAGGCCATCCTTGCGCTCGTGAAGGCCGAGTCGACCCGCGTGGTCCGCAGCATGGGCCTGGCGACCAACAAGGAGATCGACCGACTGCAGAAGCAGGTGGCCGACCTCAAGCACAGCCTGACCCGCTCACAGCGTGCCTCCTCGTCCGACTCGTCCGACGAGGCGTCGGCGAGCACGACCGCGTCGAAGAAGTCCGCGGCGAAGAAG
>JBBDSX010000172.1:0-4689 GCA_040904725.1 Egicoccus sp. | reverse complement strand
CGGAGTCGGTGACCTCGTCCTCGTCCTCGTAGGTCGAGTAGTGGTAGGGCGTGTAGGCCTCGAACTCCGCCGCGCAGGTGTCGACGGTCTTGAACACCGGCCGGATCCCCGCCGCGTGGCGGCGGTCGCGGACGTGGTCCTCGCTGGTGTTGAGCAACCGGGCGAGGTGCGCGTCGGAGAAGCCGTCGGACTTCGCGTCGCGCAGCAGGCCGTCGGGCAGTGCGGCGAGGTGTTCGTAGGCACGCAGTTCGCGGCGTCGCTCGACCAACTGCAGCAGCTGGTCGGTGAACCACGGGTCGAAACCGGTCAGTTCGCTCACGCGCTCGACCGACCAGCCGCGGGTGAGGGCCTCGTCGACCGCGTCCATGCGCGACGCCGTCGGGCGGCGCAGACGTGCCTCGAGTTCGTCGTCGTCGATGTCGAGCGACGGGCCGGCACCGAAACCGACCTGGCCGTCCTCGAGGCTGCGCATCGCCTTGTTGAGCGCCTCCTTGAACGTGCGGCCCATGGCCATGACCTCGCCGACCGACTTCATCTTCGTCGTCAACGTGTCGTCGGTACCGCCGAACTTCTCGAAGGCGAAGCGGGGCACCTTGACCACGACGTAGTCGATGCTCGGCTCGAAGGCGGCCTTGGTCTTCTTGGTGATGTCGTTGGCGATCTCGTCGAGCGAGTAGCCGATCGCGAGCTTGGCGGCGATCTTCGCGATCGGGAAGCCGGTGGCCTTCGAGGCCAGCGCCGACGAACGCGACACGCGCGGGTTCATCTCGATCACGAGCTGGCGACCGGTGGCCGGGTCGACCGCGAACTGCACGTTCGAGCCGCCGGTCTCGACCCCGATGCGGCGCAGGACCGCGAACGCGGCGTCGCGCATCTGCTGGTATTCGGGGTCGGAGAGCGTCATCGCGGGCGCGACCGTGATCGAGTCGCCGGTGTGGACGCCCATGGCGTCGAGGTTCTCGATCGAGCACACGATCACGCAGTTGTCGTTGCGGTCGCGCATGACCTCGAGTTCGTACTCCTTCCAGCCGAGCACGGACTCCTCGACGAGCACCTCGTGGACCGGCGAATCCGCCAGCCCCTGGCGGATCATGCGGCGCAGTTCGTCCTCGTCGTAGGCGATGCCGCCGCCCTTGCCGCCCAACGTGAACGAGGGCCGCAGCACGACCGGGTAGCCGTACTCGGCGGCCGCCTCGAAGGCCTGCGACTCCTCCTTGACGTAGGTGGATTGCGGCGACTCGAGGCCGATCTCGGACATCGCGTCCTTGAACTTGAGCCGGTCCTCGGCGGTCTGGATCGCTTCGAGGTCGGCGCCGAGCACCTCGACGCCGTACTCGTCGAGCACACCCGACTCGTACAACTCGACGGCGAGGTTGAGCGCGGTCTGGCCGCCGAGCGTCGGCAGCAGCGCGTCCGGCCGTTCCTTCTCGATCACTGCGCGAACCGTGGCGACGGTGAGCGGTTCGACGTAGGTCGCGTCGGCCATGGCCGGGTCGGTCATGATCGTGGCCGGGTTGGAGTTGATCAGGATGACCCGCAGGCCCTCCTCGCGCAGGACCTTGCAGGCCTGGGTGCCCGAGTAGTCGAATTCGCTGGCCTGACCGATCACGATCGGGCCGGAACCGAGCACCAGGACGCTGGTGATGTCGTCACGCCGTGGCACCACGGACCTCCTGGATCAGTCGGGTGAACCGTTCGAACAGGTAGCGGGCGTCGGTGGGGCCGGGCGCCGCCTCGGGGTGGTACTGGACGCTGAAGGCCGGGATGTCCAGCGCCGTGAGGCCCTCGACCACGTCGTCGTTCAAGTTGACGTGGCTGACCTCGACGCGACCGTGGCCGCGGGTGGCGAACACGTGCTCGTCGTCCTGTTCGCCCAGCGTCGAGCCCCGCACGGCGAAGCCGTGGTTGTGACTGGTGATCTCGACCACGCCGTCGGCACGCCGCAGGACCGGCTGGTTGACGCCGTGGTGGCCGAAGTCGAGCTTGTAGGTCTCGGCACCCAGCGCATGGCCCAGCAACTGCGAGCCGAGGCAGATTCCGAAGGTCGGCACCTCGCCGAGCAGTTCGGCCGTGGTCGCGATGCCCTGCGTGACCGTGGCCGGGTCACCCGGCCCGTTCGACAGGAACAGTCCGTCGGGGTCGCGTTCGCGGACCTGGTCCGGGGTCGCGGACGCCGGCAGGACGTGGACCTCGGCACCCTGCTCGCGCAGGTAGCGGCCGATCGAGCGCTTCATGCCGAAATCGAGCGCGACGACGCGGAAGCGCCGCTCCCCCGCAGCCTCGAGGACGTACGGCTCGGCCGTGGTGACCTCGCTGGCGAGTTCCGCGCCCGCCATGCCGGGGCTGTCGAGCACCCGGGCGTGCAGGGCGTCGGCGTCGAGGATCTCGGTGGACAGCGCGGCCCGCATCGCACCCTTGTCGCGAAGCAGGCGGGTCAGGCGGCGGGTGTCGATGCCCTCGATGCCGACGACCCCGGCCTCGACGAGCGAGCTGCGCAGGTCGTGCTGCGAGCGCCAGTTCGAGGGCCTGCGGGCCGCCTCGCGCACCACGAACCCGGCGACCTGGATGCGATCGGACTCCATGTCGCCGTCGTTGAGGCCGTAGTTGCCGACGTGGGGGGCGGTCATGGTCACGATCTGGCGCCGGTACGAGGGGTCGGTCAGGACCTCCTGGTAGCCGGCCATGCCGGTGTTGAACACGGCCTCGCCGAAGACGGTGCCCGCGGCGCCGATGGAGCGGCCACGGAAGACGCTGCCGTCCTCGAGCACGAGCAGCGCCGGGGCGCTCGATCGCGGGGAGAACGGCGCGCGGTCGGCGGGTGGAACGGTCATGCCTGCACCTTTCCGTCGCGCAGGGTGAAGTGGCCGCGCAGCAGGGTGTGGACGGGGCGGCCGACCAGGTCGGCGCCGTGGAACGGGGTGTTGCGGGCCTTGGAGTGCAGCCCGCGGCCGTCGACCGTCCACGGGGCCTCGGGGTCGAGGACGGCGAGGTTCGCCTCGCGGCCGGGTGCAATCGCGCCACCGTGGCCGCGGACGTCACGCACGCTGGCCGGGCCGGTGGTCAGTCGCGCGATGGCCGTGAGCGGGTCGAGCAGGCCGCCCCGCACCAAGTCGGTGTTGACCACCGCGAACGCGGTTTCGAGTCCGAGCATCCCGCAAGGGGCGTGCTCCCACTCCTGGTCCTTGAGTTCGGGTGCGTGCGGAGCGTGGTCGGTCGCGACGCAGTCGATGGTCCCGTCCGCCAAAGCGGCGCGCAGTGCCTGCACGTCGGCGTCGGTCCGTAGCGGGGGGTTCACCTTCAGGACCGGGTCGTAGCCGTCGATCAGGTGGTCGCGCAGGCTGAGGTGGTGCGGCGTGACCTCGGCGGTGACACGGGCGCCGCGCGCCTTTGCGGCGCGGATCAGTTCGACCGCGCCGGCGGTCGTGACGTGCGGCACGTGAAGGCGGGCGCCCAGACCCTCGGCGAGGATCAGGTCGCGGGCGATCATGATCTCCTCGGCCTCGTGCGGCCACCCCGGCAGCCCGAGGACCGACGACATCTGGCCCTCGTTCATCTGGGCCTCGGCGGTGAGATCGGGGTCCTCGGAGTGGTTGCAGATGACCGCGTCGAAGGCGCCGGCGTACTGCAGCGCCCGCCGCATCACGAGGCTGTCGGCGACCGGCTTGCCGTCGTCGGAGAAGAAGTCGACCCGTGCGTCGGAGTGGCGCAGTTCGCCGAACTCGGCCAACTCCTCGCCGCGCAGCCCCTTCGTGATCGCGCCGACGGGGAACAGGTCGACGAGGCCGACCTCGGTACCGCGCCGCCACACCGATGCCGCCACGGCGGCGGCGTCGCAGACCGGGTCGGTGTTGGCCATCGGGCACAGGGCCGTGTAGCCGCCGGCCGCGCCCGCGGCCGAACCCGACGCGATGTCCTCGGCGTCCTCGAACCCGGGTTCGCGCAGGTGGGTGTGCAGGTCGACGAAGCCGGGCGTGACCCACAGCCCGTCGCAATCGATCACCTCGGCGTCGCCGGCAGCCAGGCCGGCGCCCACCTCGACGACCTCACCATCGCGCACCAGGACGTCGAGCACGTCGTCGGTGCCGGAGGCGGGATCGAGGACCCGGCCGCCGCGCAGCAGCCAGGTTCGGTGGGTCCCGGGTGGGATGTAGGCCGTCATGGGGTCACCTCGGCGCCCTCGGTGTCACCGGACAGCAGCAGGTACAGGCAGGCCATGCGGAGCGCGATGCCGTTGGTGACCTGTTCGACGATCACGGCCCGGTCGGAGTCGGCCACGTCGGCGGTGATCTCGACGCCGCGGTTCATCGGTCCCGGGTGCATGACGATCGCGTGGTCGGGCAGGCGGGTCAGCCGGTCGGCGTCGAGGCCCCAGAACCGGGCGTACTCGCGCGAGGACGGGAAGAACGCCGAGCCCATGCGTTCGCGCTGCACGCGCAGCAGGTAGACGACGTCGGCGTCGGGCAGCACGGCGTCGAGGTCGCCGGCCACCTCGACGCCCCAGGTCTCGGGGACCGGTGGCAGCAGGGTCGGCGGGGCGACCAGCGTGACCCGGGCGCCGAGCAGGCGCAGGGCCTGGACCTCCGAGCGGGCGACGCGGGAGTGCAGGATGTCGCCGCACACCACGACGTGGCGGCCGGCGAGGTCGCCGAGGTGGCGGCGCATGGTGAACACGTCGAGCAGCGCCTGGGT
>JBBDSX010000171.1:0-4714 GCA_040904725.1 Egicoccus sp. | reverse complement strand
TGACGTAGCCGCGGGCGCCGGCGCGGATGACGGCGATGACGTCCTCGGCGGCGTCGGACACCGACAGGGCCAGGAACCGGACGTCGGGCAGGGTCTCGTGGACCGCCTGGATGACGGCGCGGCCGCCGCCACCCGGCATGTGCACGTCGAGCAGGACGACGTCGGGTTTGCCCTGGCGGATGCCCTGGATGGCGGTGTCGACGTCCCCGGCATCGCCGACGATCGTGACGTGCGGTCCGAGTTCGGCGCGGACACCGGCACGGAACAGCCGGTGGTCGTCGACGAGGAAGACGTGGATGGCGCGGGTCATGAGGGTTGCTCCCGTGACGGAGAAGCCTGGTGGGTGGGGGGCAAAGCCTGGTGGTTGGAGGCGCGGCCGCGGGGGACGCACAGCTCGATCTCGGTGCCCTGCCCCGGCCGCGACCAGACCCGGCCGTGGCCGTCGTGGCGGTCGAGGCGCCCGATGATGGACTCGCGGATCCCGCGCCGGTCGTCGGGGATCTCCCCGAAAACGAAGCCGGCTCCGCGATCGCGCACGAACGCGGTCACCTTGTCGTCCTCGACCTCGACGTAGACCGATGCCTCGGTCACGTCGGCATGCTTGGCGACGTTCACGCAGGCCTCGCGCATCGCGGCGAGCAGCGCCATCACCCGTTCGTCGAGCGCTGCCTCGCCGACGACCACGACGTGGATGGTGAGGTCGTGGACCGCTTCGACCTCCTCGGCGACCTGTTCGACCGCGGCGTTGAGGCTGGCCTGGTCGTGCAGCGTGTTGCGCTGGCCGTACAGCCAGCCGCGCAGTTCGCGTTCCTGCCGTCGGGCCAGCGCCACCATGCGGCGCGGCTGTTCGGCGCTGCGTTGGATCAGCGCCAGGGTCTGCAGGACGGAGTCGTGGAGGTGGGCGGCGAGTTCGGCGCGCTCCTCCTGGCGGATGCGTTCGCGTCGCTCGAGTCCGAGCTGGTCGACCAGGCCCCACAGCCACGGACCGAACAACAGGCCGAGTCCGGCGAGCGCCGCGAGCACCGCGAAGCCGAGGTCGCGCAGGGCGCCGAGGCTGTCCTGGCCGGCGAGGAATCCGGCGACGGCGCCGGCGACGAGCAGGGTGCCCACCAGCAGCCGGACCGGTGAGGCCGGACCGTTCCTGGCGGACATGAGCAGGTGGCCGCCGGGGATCCGGGCCGCCACCCGTGCGAAACGGGTGCGGTCGGCGTCGTCGACGCGGGTCCACACGATGGCCGAGCCCGCCGCCGCGAGGGCGACCGGGAACACGAGCGCGTCGCCGAACCACAGGCCGAAGGCGCGGAGCAGGAACAGCACGCCCAGGGTGATCAGCCCGAGGGCCGTGGCCTGCTGCAACGTGGCCGGGCGTCGCCCGTCGGCCTGCGGCTGGGCGGACAACGGCGTGAACGCCCACAGGACCCCGTAGAGCAGGATGCCCGCCCCGCCGGCGGTCGTGAGCACGACGAACGCGATCCGGATCAGCACGGGATCCACACCCATGCGCGCCCCGAGTGCCGCGGCGACGCCGCCGATCACCTTCGTGCGGGTCTGACGGTCCTGCCCGGGAGGTGGCGCGGTCGGGGCACGGCGCACGCCACCAGGACCTCCGGGCGGTGGAGGCGGTGTCGATGCCGACGGGGGTGGCGGCGGCAGCGGACCCGGAGCGGGCGTCTGCGAGATGGAGCGACCTTCGTGCGTGCGGGGTCATCAATGTCGCACATGGCGCCCCTGAGAGGTGTCGCGCACCTCCCCGGGATCGGCCGGCGCGCTCAGGGTCGCGTAAGGGTGCTCCCCGATGGTCGTCGAGCCCGAGGCGGCGCACGATGCAGTCATCGAACCGTCCCCGTGCCCCGCACGCCCTCAGCCCGTTAGCGAGTCTGCCGTGTCGCCATCCGATCCGCCTCCCGGCTCCCCGCCCCCCGCCGGCACCCCCCCGCCGGCTGGCGGTCCGCCACCCGCCGGCGCCTCCTGGACGCCGCCCCCCGGCGCTGGTCCGGCCGCACCGCGGCCACCCCTGCGGCGCCGTCGCGAGGGCAAGCTCCTCAGTGGCGTGCTGGCCGGTGTGGCCGACCACCTCGGCTTCGACGTGGCCGTCGCGCGCATCCTGTTCGTCGTGCTGACCGTCATGACGCAAGGAGCGTTCATCCTCGCCTACATCCTCGGCTGGATCTTCATCCCCGAGGAGACCGAGGCGGAGGCCGCCGCCCACCAGCCCTCGCGCAGCAGCGACGCCGGCGGGCGCGATCCGCTGTTCTGGGTCGGCATCGCCATCCTCATCGTCGGGGTCGTGTGGGTGCTCGACGCCCCGTTCGGCGGGCCCGGACGGTTCATGTTCGGCGCCGACCGCTCGGTCCTGGTGCCGCTCGTGCTGATCGCCTTCGGCGTCGCCCTCTGGCGCGCATCCGACCGGACCCGCCCCCCCGCTCCCCGCTTCATGCCACCACCGGAGTCCACCATGAGCCACCCTGACCCGTCCGCTCCCGGATCGCCTCCTCCCCAGGATCCTGCGGACGCCCGTACCACCCAGGTCGTCGATCCGGCTGGCTGGGGCAACACGTCCGCCCGTTGGGACGAGCCCACCAGCGGCTGGGGCAGCCCGCCCGCCGGCCCGCCACCGACCGCCCGTGAGGGTGGTGACGGTCGGGACTGGACCCCGCCGCCCATCCCGGCGTCCCGGGGCGTACTCACCCGCATCACCCTCGGTGTCGCCGTGCTGACCGCCGGCGTGCTGTGGCTGCTCGAGGTCGCCGACGTCATCGTCGTCGGGCCCGGCGTGATCCTCTCCGCGGCCATGCTCGTGGTCGGCCTCGGCCTGCTGCTCGGCAGCGTCATCGGTCGCGGTCGCGGACTCATCGGCGCCGGCCTGCTGCTGCTGCCCGTCGTACTGCTGCTGCAGGTGGTCCGACCGTTCCCCGTGGACGCCTTCGGTGCCGGCGGCATGGCGGTCGGCACCACGACCGAATCCCCGGCCGACGAAGCGGCCGTGTTGGAGAGCTACCAGGTCGGTGCCGGCGAACTGCGCCTCGACCTCAGCGACATCGACTTCACCAGCGACCACGAGATCTCGGTCCAGGTCGGCATGGGCGAGATCGTCGTGTGGCTGCCCGACGACGTCGACGTCGAGATCGTCGGGCGCGTCGGAGCCGGCGAGATGAGCCTGCTCGACCAGCGCGACGACGGTGTCGGTCTCGGCCGCACCGTCGTGGACGACGTGCCCGGCAGCGATGCCCGCCTCACCATCGAGGTCAACGTCGGCTTCGGCACCGCCGACGTCGACCGTCAGACCCCCGACAACCGCCTGGAGCCGTGATGCGTACCAACCGATTCGACCTGCTGTCCTTCGTGTTCGGGGCGTTGTTCACCGCCGTCGGGGCGGTCGGCGTCAGCGACATGGCGGTGCTCGACTTCGCCGACCTGCGCTGGATCGGCCCCGGTCTGCTCGTACTGATCGGTGTCGCGCTGGTCATCTCCGCCGCGCGGCGGGACCGGCAGCCCGAGCCGGTTGACGTGGACGACGCGGCCGCGACCGACCCGGCCTTCGACGGGGACGCCTGAGTGACCTGCCCGCCGCGTCGGAGGGGCACAGTCCGCCCTTCCGACCGGTAGGCTCTGGACACGGCGGTCCGTCATCGGGCCGCCGGAGCCGTGCCGCCGGGTCAGCGCGCTCCGCCGCTTCGACAGCGAAGGACGAAAGCGTGCCTGCGACCATCATCGTCGGCGCCCAGTGGGGCGACGAGGGCAAGGGCAAGGCCACGGATCTGTTGGCCGACACCACCGACCTCGTGGTCCGCTACCAGGGCGGCAACAACGCCGGTCACACCGTCATCGTGGGTGACCAGGTCTTCAAGCTGCACCTCATCCCCAGCGGGATCCTGTACCCCCACGTCACCCCGGTGATCGCGGATGGCGTGGTGGTCGACCCCGAGGTGATGCTCGAGGAACTCGACGGCCTCGAGGCCCGCGGGCTCGACGCGTTCGCCCGGGTCAAGATCTCGGGCAACGCGCACCTGATCATGCCCTACCACCGTGAACTCGACCTGCTCATCGAGCGGCGACTGGGCAAGGCGAAGCTCGGCACCACCAAGCGCGGCATCGGCCCCGCGTACGCCGACAAGGCCTCCCGGATCGGGCTGCGCTTCCAGGACCTGTTCGACGAGAAGATCTTCCGCCAGAAGCTCGAGGCGGCGCTCGAACACAAGAACGAACAGCTGGCCAAGATCTACAACCGGCTGCCGATGAACGCCGACGAGATCGCCGAGGAGTACCTCGGCTACGCCGAGCGGCTGCGTGGCGCGCTGACCGACACCACCGACCTGATCCACACCTCGCTCGAGGCCGGCCGCCACATCATCCTCGAGGGCGCGCAGGGCACCCTGCTCGACCTCGACCACGGCACCTACCCGTTCGTGACCTCGTCCAACCCCGTCGCGGGTGGTGCGCTGACCGGCGCCGGACTCGGGCCGCGCCACGTCGACCGGGTCATCGGCATCACCAAGGCCTACGTCACCCGCGTCGGTGCCGGCCCGTTCCCGACCGAGTTGTTCGACGAGGTCGGCGAACGCATGACCGACGTCGGCGGCGAGTACGGCACCACGACCGGGCGCCGTCGCCGCGTCGGCTGGTTCGACGCCGTGCTGGCCCGCTACGCCAACCGGGTCAACGGGTTCACCGACATCTTCCTGACCAAGCTCGACGTGCTCAGCGAGTTCGAGAC
>JBBDSX010000170.1:27701-27871 GCA_040904725.1 Egicoccus sp. | reverse complement strand
GACGCGAAGTTCCTCTACTTCCCGGACGAGAACCACTGGGTGCTCAAGCCGCAGAATGCCAGGCTGTGGTACCAGACCGTGCTCGGCTATCTCGCCGAACACCTCGACGGTGTCGACTTCACCCGACCCGAACTGCTGTGATCGTCGCCTCCCGCCGGCGCCCTCAGGGC
>JBBDSX010000170.1:0-27691 GCA_040904725.1 Egicoccus sp. | reverse complement strand
CCCCCCCCCCCCCCCCCCCCCCCCCCCGGGAGCTTGCAGCGCAGTCCGAGTTCGTAGCTGTCGCCGTCGGGGCGCAGTCCCACCTCCAGTTCGGCGGCAGCGGCTTCGGCCGACAGCCACACGTCCAGCCCGGTCCCGGCCGTCGCCGTCGGCTGGGACAGGTCGACCCGGTAGACGTCGAGGCCGCGGGCGATGTCGTTTCCGTAGACCTGAAACGGTTCGTCGCGCGAGACGTGGGGCGCCTTGACAGCCCAGGTGTCGCTGTCCGGGAACCGGAACGCGGCCAACCTCCCGCATCCCGACGCCGAACTCGCCCAACGCCACGCCGACCAGGCCGGACAGGTCGACGACCCGGACCCCGCCGTTGTAGTACGCGATGGTCATCAGGGCCTCGTCCTCGTGGATCTCGAAGACGTGGGCGGTGCAGGAGCCGAGCCCGTTCGCGGTCGGTCCGACGTCGCCGATGTTCCAGTAGCCGAGCTTGACCGGCGTGGCCTCGAGATCGCCGGTGATGTCGTAGACGTGCACACCGCCGTTGGGGCACTGCCCGGTCGGTGACGCGCCGGCGACCTCGTCCTCGATGACGAGGAAGTCACGGGTGCCGAGCAGTGGGTCGGTCAGCGTGACCGGGCTCGCCTGGTGCTCGACGTTGATGGCCGGGTCGACGAACGACGAGATGATCGCCGGCTCCGCCGGGTCGGTCGTGTCGATGATCACGGTCTGGGACAGCGCCGCCGAGTAGGCCCGGGTGCCGTCGGCGGAGAAGGTGATGTCGTGGGACTCGGTCCCGAGCCCGGGCCGGATCGGCAGGGCGACGAACGCGACCTGTTCGGGTGCGGACAGATCGCTGATGTCGACGACCTCGATGCCGACCTCGCCGGCGACCGACGTGATCAACTCGGAGTTGGAGTTGTAGAGATGGTCGCCACTCGGGTGCACGGTCTGGTTGTGCGAGCCCTTGGGGAACGGCACGAACGACACGGTGGTCGGCGCGGCCGGGTCGGTCACGTCGACGATGAACGTGCCGGGTCCGAGTTCGTCGCGCGCCCCGAACCCGAGCG
Source organism: Egicoccus sp. (assembly GCA_040904725.1). Classification (GTDB taxonomy): domain Bacteria; phylum Actinomycetota; class Nitriliruptoria; order Nitriliruptorales; family Nitriliruptoraceae; genus Egicoccus. The sequence goes on along the minus strand of JBBDSX010000170.1, from coordinate 26,630 downwards.
CCTCGGCCTCGCGGAAGCAGGCCGAGTCGGTCACGGCGTCGTAGGCGGTGTCGCGGGTGTAGGTCGCGTACCAGCGTCCGTCGCGGCCGAACACCTGCACGTCGCCCTGCGCGATCGCGCAGTCGTAGACGGCGACCGGAGCCGGCTCGCCCCCGTCGGTGACGTCGAGGATCTGCAGGCCGTTCATGTACGTGCCGGCGAACACGAAGGTCCGTTCCTCGGTCACGGTTCGCGACCGGACGGCCCCCGCGCCGCGGCCACGGCCGGTCCGCTCCTCGATCCTTCGGGACACCGGGATCGTGGCGAACTCGAGGTCGGTGCCCTGGTTGGCGCCGGTCCCGTAGGCATCGGCGTAGGGCAGGTTGGCGACGTGCTCGATGGGGCCGAAGGCAGCGCCGCCCTCTGCGGGCAGGAGGCCGGGCACCGGGGCCAGACCCATCGCGCCGAACGCGAGGGTGGACAGCATGGCAACGCGGATTCGGGCGGACACCGGTGACTCCTCGGGCTTGGGCACGTGATGCCCGACCCAACGAGCAACCGACGCACACCGCACGCCCGCTGCGCGCCGTCCGCCCGGTGAGTGCTGGTCAGCGGCGCAGGGTGGCCCCCATGGCGTCGGCCCGGGCGGCGATCGCCTCGATGACCGCCTCGGCGTCGGCGTCGGTCAGCTGCCGTTCGGGGTCCTGCAGCCGCAGGCGGATCGCGACGCTGCGGCGGCCCTCGCCGAGCTGTTCGCCGCGGTACTCGTCGAACCACCACAGTCCGTCGAGCAGGCCACCGGCGCCCTCGCGGACCGCCTGTTCGAGCGCGGCGTACGGCACGGCGTCGTCGGCGACCAGCGCGACGTCGAGGGTCATGGCCGGGTGGCGCACCAGCGTCCGCGCCGCGACGGGCGGGTGCCCGGCGGGTGGGACGGCGCGCAGCAGCGGTTCGAGCAGCAGTTCGGCGACCACGACCGGTTCGACCAGGTCACGGCGGTCGGCTTCCTCGGGGTGCAGTTGCCCCACGAAGCCGATTTCGACGGGGTCGGATTCGGCTGTCGGGCGCAGCACGAGCGCCGCGGACCGCCCCGGGTGGAACCCGTCGCGTTCGACGGGTGCCCGTTCGAGGCGCCAGTCGGCGTTCGGCGGCGCGGCCCGTGCGACCATCCGGTCGACCACGGCGAGCAGGTCGTAGACGCTCCAGCGGTCCTCTGGGTCGAGGTGGTGGTCGCCGAGTCGCAGGCCCTGCGCGGCGAGTGCGACCGAGCGGGGCTGGATCGGCAGCGGTCCCCCTTCGGGGGTGGTCCAGCGCCAGTCGCCGTCGGCCATGGCCGGTCCGAACGCGTCGAGCACGTCACCGAGAGCGTCGTCCGCGGGCCGGAACAGCCGGCCGAACTCGACCAGTGCCGTGCCCGGGCGGCCCTGACCGACGTTGCGACGCAGGGCGACGAGCAGGCCCTCGACCAGCGACGGGCGCATGGACGAGGCGTCCTTGGCCAGGGGGTTGGCGAGCTCGACCCGGCCAGCCGTCGGCACGACGCCGCTCCGCGCCTGGTCGCCGACGAACGGCCGGGTGATCGCCTCCGAGAAGCCACCCGCCAGTGCCAGGGCGCGCAGCTCCAGCTCGAGCTGCTGGGCCGGCGAGCGCCCCCCGACCATGGTGACGGTCGGCAGGGTGGCCGGGATGCGCTCGTAGCCGTGCAGGCGGGCCACCTCCTCGGCCACGTCGGCTTCACGGCCGAGGTCGCCGCGCCAGGTGGGGGCGGTGATGCGCAGCAGGCCACCTTCGCGTTCGACGTAGCTGCCGCTGCGCGACAACAGTTGTGTCTGGCGGTCCGCATCGAGTTCGTCGACGGCCAGCAGGCGCTGGATCCGTGCCGGGTCGACGGTGATCGTCGAGCGTGCAGCCCATTCGACGTCGCGGTGGACCGCGTCGGTGCCGGTCGCCCTGGCCCCGGCCAGGTCCGTCAGCAACTGCGTGGCACGGGCGACACCGCGGGCGGCACCCTCGGGGTCGGCGCGCCGCTCGAAGCGCTGGCTCGCCTCGGACACCAGGTTGAGACGACGGGAGGTCCGACGGATCCTGGCCGGGTCCCAGATGGCGCCCTCCAACAGCACGCGGCGGGTCTCGGCGGTCACCTCGGTCGATGCGCCACCCATCACGCCGGCCAGGCTGACCGGACCGTCGGCGTCGTCGATGACGACGTCTCCGGCCTCGAGACGGCGTTGCTGGTCGTCGAGCGTGACCACGGTCTCGCCGTCGCGGCCGTCCCGGACCGTCAGCCGGGGTCCGGCGATGCGGTCGAGATCGAACGCGTGCAGGGGCTGACCGAGTTCGAGCATGACGTAGTTGGTCACGTCGACGACGACGTCGATGGACCGGACGCCGCACTGTCCCAGCCGCTGCCGCAGCCACGGCGGCGAGGGCTGGACCGTGACGTCTTCGAGCGCCCAGGTGACGAAGCGCTCACAGGCGTCGGTCTGCAGGTCGACCGGGATCGTCGGGGCGTCGAGCGCCGCGGGGATGCCCTCGGGTTCGCGCCACGTCGTGTCGAGGATGGCAGCGAGGTCGCGGGCGACACCGAGCACCGACAGATGGTCACCACGGTCAGGCTGGACGGCGACCTCGATGACGGGTTCGCCGACGGGCAGCAGGTCGGTGAGGTCGGCGCCCAGCGGGGTCTGCCCCGGCAGGATCAGGATGCCCTCGTGCTCGTCGGACAACTGCAGTTCGCGCGCCGACGCCAGCATCCCGTTGGAGACCACGCCCCGGATCTTGCGGGCCTCCATCGTCATACCCGGGATGGAAGACCCGGGACCGGCGTGGGCGACCACGTCGCCGATGTCGAAATTGGCGGCGCCGCAGACCAGTTCGATCTCGCCGTCGCCGCCGTCACCGGTCACCCGGACGACGCGCAGACGGTCGGCGTCGGGGTGGGGCTCCCAGTGCAGGACCTTGGCGGTGCGGACACCGGCGGTTCCCGCGCCGGGCGTGTCGACGCCTTCGACCTCGAGTCCGTTGAGGCTCATGACGTCGAGCAGTTCATCGAGCGGCAGGTCGACGTCCACGAAGGACCGCAACCAGGACAAGGGCAATTTCATGGGTCAGCACCTAGGTGGGGCAACGAGGCGAAGCCGAGACGATTGGGGTGGCGGGCGGGATCGGATCAGAAATTCTGGAGGAAGCGGGCGTCGGCGTCGTAGAAGTCGCGGATGTCGCGCACGTTGTGGCGCAACATCGCGACGCGCTCGACGCCGATGCCGAAGGCGAAACCGGTGACCGCCGTCGCGTCGTAGCCGCAGGCGGTCAGCACGTTGGGGTCGACCATCCCCGAGCCGAGGATCTCGATCCAGCCGGTCCCCGAGCACACCCGGCACGCGGGGTCCCCGCCGGATCCGCCCCCGGCGTCAACCGTTCCGGAACAGAAGCCGCAGCTGACGTCGACCTCGGCGCTGGGCTCGGTGAACGGGAAGAACGACGGGCGCAGACGGATCTCGCGCTCGGCACCGAACAGCGCCTGCGAGAACGCGAGCAGGGTGCCGCGCAGGTCGGCCATCGACACGCCCTCGGCGACGAGCAGCCCCTCGACCTGGGTGAACACCGGCGAGTGCGTCGCGTCCACCGAGTCGGCGCGGTAGACCCGGCCGGGGCAGACCACCGCGACCGGAGGCTGCTGGGCCAGCATCGTGCGGGCCTGCACCGGCGAGGTGTGCGTGCGCAGCACCACGTCGGACGCGAACGAGGCGTAGATGGTGTCCATCTCCTGCCGCGCCGGGTGGTCGGGTTCGATGTTGAGCAGGTCGAAGTTGTAGGTACCGGACTCGACCTCCGGGCCTTCCGCGACGCGGTAGCCGAGGCCGAGGAAGACGTCGACGATCTCGCGCTCGACCTGGGTCAGCAGGTGCGGCCGGCCGGGCGGCAGCCGTCGCGGCGGCAGCGTGAGGTCGAGCCGTTCGGCCTCGAGGCGGGCGCGCATGGCGGCGCTGCCGAGTTCGTCCTGACGCGCGTCGAACGCGGCCTGGAACGTGGAGCGGAAGGCGTTGAGTTGCTGGCCGAGTTGCTTTCGGCCCTCGTCGTCGAGGTCGCGCATCTGCTGTTGGATGCCGGCGAGATCGGACTTCTTGCCCGTGTAGCGCACCCGCACGTCGTCGAGGGCCTCGACGCTGTCGGCCGCGGCGATCGCCGACAACGCGTCGCGCTCGAGGGTGTGGAGATCGGTCACGTGTGTCGTCCTTCGGCCCGGATCGTTGGGCGAGCCGAGAGGGTAGACGGCATCGCCGTGCACCCCCGACGTCGCGTGCCCCGAACCGGCCGTTCAGGCGTCGGCGGGCAGGACCACGTGGAAGCTGGCGCCGTCGGTGCGGTCGGTGTCGAGCCACACCCGCCCACCGTGGGCCTCGACCAGGCCGCGCGTGATGTACAGGCCCAGGCCGGTCCCGGCCCGCCGGTTGTCACGTCCGCGCCCGAACTTGCGGAACACGGTGCGAACCTCGTCCGGTGCGACGCCCGGCCCGTCGTCCTCGACGCTGAGTCGTACGCCGTCGACGTCCCGCGCGACGCAGACGCGCACCTCGCTGTCGGGTGCGTAGGCGAGCCCGTTCTCGAGCAGGTTCACCAGGACCTGTTCGAGCTTGTCGGGGTCGGCGTGGACGCGGGGCAGGTCCTCGGCGATGTCGAGCCGAAGCAGGCGACCGGTGCCGAGTTCGCCGACCGCCTGCTTGGCGACAACCCGTTCTGCCAGCGCCCCGAGATCGACCGGCCGGCGCTGCAACTGCACGCGTCCGGCGTCGATCCGCGAGACGTCGAGCAGTTCCCGCAGCAGCCGGGTGACGCGGTCGGCGTCGGCGTCGACGGTCTCGAGCATCGCCCGCTTCTGTTCGTCCGAGAAGCGGTCCCACTTGGCGAGCAACGTGCGCGTGAAACCCTTCACGCTGGTCAGCGGTGAGCGGATCTCGTGTGACACGGTCGCGACGACGTCGCCCTGGACGGCCGCGAGCGCCTCGCGTCGCCCGGCACTGCGCAACGAGACCACGAGGGCCTCGTCGTGCCAATGCCCGGCCACGGCAACCGGGCGGAGGCGGCCGGCGGCGGCGAGGTAGAGCACCCGTTCCGGCAACCGTGCACCGATGCGGGGTCGACTGTCGGCGAGATCGACCCGCACGCCGGCGTCGTCGCACAGATCGAGCGCGTCAGCCGCGTGCTTGCCGACGACCTCGGTCCGGCCGAGCATGACCTGACCGCGCGCGTTGACGTGTTGCACCACGCCGTCGGCGCCCACGACGACCACGGCCTCGGGTACGAGGTCGAGGGCGTCCAGGGCATCCATCACGGTCTTTCGTATCTAGTCCGTTCACCCTACCGGCGGGTGACCTGTACGTGGCATGCCGTGGACGGCGCGCGCGGCCGCATAGACGGCGATGGCGGCGGCGGCCGCGACGTTGAGGGATTCTGCCCGGCCCCAACGCGGAATGGCCACGACGCCGCCGAGCAGCGCCTCGGCGCCCGACGGCAGCCCGTGGGCCTCGTTGCCGAGCACGAGCGCCATGGGCGGCGTCTGCTCGCTCAGGTCGAACACCGATCGGTCGCCGGCAGCGTCGAGCCCGAGCAGCGGTTGGCCGGCCTGCCGGCAGGCCGCGGCGACCTCGTCGAGTCCCACGTCGACCACGAGCGGGAGGTGGTAGGTCGATCCGACGGCGGCACGTACGACCTTGGGCCCGAACGGATCCACGCTCCCGCGCGTCAGTACCACCCCGGCGGCGCCCGCGGCGTCGGCGGTGCGAACGATCGTCCCGGCGTTGCCGGGGTCGGCCACCTCGTGCAGCACGACCAGCAGCCCGGTGCCGACGACCGCCTCGAGCTCCGCCGTCCGCGAGACGGCCACCGCGACCACGCCCTGCGGGGTCGTGGCATCGGCCAGCCGCTCGAGGACGTGGTCGCTGACCGGCTGCACGCGCGTCCCCGACGGGACGGTCAGCCCGGCGAGCGCCTCGTCGGTGGCGAACACCTCCTCGACGACACCGGCCGCGAGCGCCTCGCTGACCGCGTTGGGGCCCTCGACGAGGTGGCGCCCCGTGCGGACGCGTTCACGCCGACGTGCGAGCGCCGCGACCTCGATGACCCGCGGATTGCGCACCGAGGTGATCGGTTCCACGTCATCCCTTTCGGGTTCGGGGGGCCGCGACCGACAGCACGAGCGCCGGCCCGGGGCCGGCGCTCGTGGTGTGAGGCAACTGCTCAGGCCGCTTCGGACTCGAGCGCGGTCTTGGCCGAGGTCACGATGGCGGCGAAGGCCGCCTGGTCGTGGACCGCGAGGTCGGCCAGGTTCTTGCGGTCGAGCTCGATGCCGGCCAGCTTCAGGCCGTGCATGAGCCGGCTGTAGGACAGGCCCTCCTGGCGGGCAGCGGCGTTGATGCGGGCGATCCAGAGCTTGCGGAAGTCACCCTTGCGCGCACGCCGGTCGCGGTAGGCGTAGCGATCGGCGTGGTAGACGGCTTCCTTGGCCACCTTGAAGCGGCGGCTGCGTGCGCCACGGAATCCCTTGGCGCGGTCCATGACCGCCTTGTGGCTCTTCTTGGCGTGAACGCCACCCTTGACGCGTGCCATGGGGGGTCCTCCTCGTTTCGGTGTCCCGGTACGGGACGTCGGTGTCTGTGGTGACCTGGCGCCTGCCGGTTACTGGTTGAGGAGGCGCTTGACGTTCTTGGCCGGCTTGCCCGTGACCTCGGCGGGGCCGTCGAGCCGGCGCTTGCGCGCGGCCGACTTCTTCTCGAGCAGGTGGGCGCGGTTCTTGCGCGCGACCAGCACCTTGCCGTTGCGGGTAACGCGGAACCGCTTCTTGGCACCGCTGTGCGTCTTCTGCTTCGGCATACGTACTGCCTTCGTGTGAGGGCGCGTCGCTGATGCGCCGCGTGCGGGTGGGACCGATCGGCGGTGAGCGCCGACCGGTGACGTCTGGTGTCGGCTAGGCCTCGGACTCGGCCGGCGCCTGGGCATCGTCGGACGCGGCGGCGTCCTCGGGGGCGGCGGCCTCGGTCTCGACCGGCGGCTCGCCCGCGACGTGCTCGCGGGCAGTGTCGTCGGGCTTGTCCGCCTTGGGCGGCTTGGGCTTGACCGGGGCGAGGACCATGACCATGTTGCGGCCGTCGACCTTGGGCATCGCCTCGACGGTGGCGAGTTCCTTCATGTCGTCTGCCAGTCGATCGAGCAGCTTCAGACCGAGTTCGGTGTGGCTCATCTCGCGACCGCGGAACATGATCGAGGCACGAACCTTCGAACCGTCGAGCAGGAAGCGGCGCACGTGGCCCGACTTCGTGCCGTAGTCGTTGTCGGAGATCTTGGGGCGCATCTTGATCTCCTTGACGGAGATCTGGTTCTGCCGCTTGCGCGCCTCCTTCTCCTTCTGCTCCTGCTCGTACTTGTGCTTGCCGTGGTCCATGATGCGGCACACCGGCGGGTCGGCCTGGGGTGCCACCTCGACGAGATCGAGGTCCTGCTCCCGGGCGCGACGAAGCGCCTGCGCCAGGGGCACGATCCCGACCTGCGTCCCGTCCGCGTCGACGAGTCGGACACGGGGAACCTTGATGTCGGCGTTGAGCCGCTGCTGCTGATCGTTGATGCTGCTGCCTCCTCGAGACGGCGGTCGCTCCGCGCGGTGCGGGGCGGTGGGTGCTGCGCGACCTCGCCGCCGCGCACCGGCCGGGCCGGGAACGCGAAAACGGCGACCCGAGGGTCGCCGTTGCCAGAGCACGCCACAGGCGCCATCCGACGCGGGAACCCACGTGGACGAGGCGCGTGCTACGAACCCTGGGAGGCAGGACCTGCCGGGTGGGTGACGCTGGGCGACACCGCTTGGTCTGCAGTTGTGTGCGGTCACACCGGTGACCGCGACTCGCAACGGTACCAGCCGCTCCCCCGGCGCGTCGAGCGCGCAACGCACCGACGGGCCGGGGGCGACGCGGGGCCTACTGGCCGGGGACCCAGAGTCGCGAGGCGGCCGAGGACGATCCTGACGACGGGGGCTCGCCCTGGCCACCCGTGCTCGGGGGCGTCGGCGCCCCTGCGTCGTCGCCCGCGGGGGCACTGCCGAGGTCGCCCTCTTCGACGTGGCCCTGGCTGGCGGCGTCGGTGACCTCGCGCTCGGCTTCGACCTGGGCCACGCGCAGCTGCGAGAGCGCCTCGTCGACCTGGGTGAGCAACTCGTCGGGCAAGCGGTCGCGTCCCTGCTCGGCCAGCGCCGCGGCCATGTCGAGCAGCAGGCGGCCGTCCTGGCGGCCGAGCTTGACCTGGGCCGCGTTGAGCAACGCCGAGGCGACCTCGGCCACGACCTGCTCGACCGGCGCCGCCCGCAGCTGGCCGAGGTAGGCGCGGACCTCCTCCTCGGACGGCTCCTGGCCGGCTGCGGCCTGGTTCGGATCGAACGGCACGTCGCTCACGTGCGCTCCTCGCTATGACGACGGATATGGACCCACGAGACTAGCGAGCCGGACGGTGCCGGGCCGGACGCGCCCTGCCATAGGCTCGCGGTCCCTGGCTCCTCCCCCGCGTAGGCGCACACGACGTGAAGACCTTCGAGCAACTGTTCGCCGAACTCACCGGCAAGGCCGCCACTCGACCGGCCGGCTCCGGCACCGTCGCGGCCCTCGACGCCGGCGTGCACACGATCGGCAAGAAGATCGTCGAGGAGGCCGCCGAGGTCTGGATGGCGGCCGAGCACGAGTCGGCCGACCGGACCGCCGAGGAGGTGTCCCAGCTGCTCTATCACCTCCAGGTGCTGCTGCTCGCGCGCGGGCTGACCCTCGACGACGTCTACCGCCACCTCTGACCCGCCCCTTTCGAAGCTCGATCCCCACCCCGAGGCTTGCCACGATGCTGCGCGTCGCCGTCCCCAACAAGGGTTCCCTGTCCGAGCCCGCCATCGAGATGCTGCGCGAGGCCGGCTACCGCCAGCGCGCCGCCCGGCACGAACTCGTGCTGGTCGATGCCGACAACGACACCGAGTTCTTCTTCCTGCGCCCGCGCGACATCGCCACCTACGTCGGTGCCGGGCAACTCGACGTCGGGATCACCGGTCGTGACCTGCTGCTCGACGGCCACAGCGACGCCGAGGAGGTCCTGCCGCTGGGGTTCGCGCGCTCGACCTTCCGCTACGCGGCGGCCCCGGGCACGGCCACGGCCGTCGACGACCTCGCCGGCACGCGGATCGCGACCAGCTACGTCGGGATCGTGCGCCGTGACCTCGAACGGCGCGGCCTCGAGGCCGAGGTCATCCACCTCGACGGCGCCGTCGAGACGGCCGTCCGGCTCGGCGTCGCCGACATCGTCGCCGACGTCGTCGAGACCGGCGCGACCCTGCGGCAGGCGGGCCTCGAGGTGTTCGGCGAGCCGATCCTGCAGTCCGAAGCGGTGCTGATCCGCGACGCGCGCAAGGGCGGGCCCAGCCCGCGGGTGGAACAACTCGCACGCCGTCTCAACGGCGTCATCATCGCGCGCCAGTACGTGATGATCGACTACGACGTGCGCGTCGAGGCGGTCGACGCCGCGTGCGCACTGACACCCGGGATCGAGTCGCCGACCGTCTCGCCGCTGCACGACAAGGGTTGGGTCGCCGTGCGCGCCATGGTGCTGCGCAAGGACACCAACACCATCATGGACGAGCTCTGGGACCTCGGCGCCCGGGGCATCCTGGTCACCGACATCCTCGCCTGCCGGCTCTGACCGTGGCGCGGTCGGGCCACGTCGCCGAGATCCGTGCCCTCGTCGGCACGCACCGGCTGCTCCTGCCGTCCGTCGGCACGGCCGTCTTCGATCAGGAGACCAAACTGCTGCTGGTCCGCCACGCCGATGGCACCCACCGGTGGGGCCTGCCGGGTGGGGCGGTCGAGCCCGGCGAGCACCCCGCCGACGCCGCGGTGCGCGAGGTCCACGAGGAGACCGGCCTCGAGGTCGAGATCACCGGCCTGGGCGGGGTGTTCGGTGGCCCGGACGCCGAGATCCACTACGACAACGGCGACCGCACCGCGTATGTCTCGACGATCTTCGTCGCAAGGCCACGCACGGGAACTCCCGGGGACGCACTCGACCTGGCGCACGACGAGGTCCACGACGCGGCGTGGTTCGAGCTCGACGACCTCGACGCGATCGACCTTCCCGACCACGCCAGGCAGATGGTCAGCGCCGCGATCGCGGTGCATCGTGACGGCGCGCCGGCACAGTTCCGTGCACCGGACTGAGCCCGGACCGCCGGCGGCGTTGCCGATTCGGCGTCACCGGCGGCTGGCCGACGGTGCGTCGCCGGTCAGCAGCGCGATCGTGATGCGGACGAGCGCGGACAGCCCGAGACCCGCCAGGACGATCAGCGCGGGGAGGTACCAGGTGCGGTTGACCACCGGCTCCGGTAGGACCGCGTGCCAGGCTGCCTCCGGGGCGTCCTCGTCGACGGTCGGGGCGACCCGACCGAAGGTGTCCGGATCCGGTGCGGTCAGCCGGCTGGACGGCGCGCAGTCGAGGTCCGACGGCACCGTCCGGACCCGGCGAGCGCCTTCCTCGTCCCACCACATGGCGTAGCAGTCGCGTCCGGCGGTGCCCGCGAGCACCCAGCGATCGCCGGTCGGTCGCTCGACCGCCAGCGCCGCGATGCCGTCAGCGACCTCGCTCACCCGCGTACCGATCCGCAGGTCGCCGGCTCGCTGCGCGCGGTAGACCGTCTCCATGTCGGCGACCAGTACACGCGCCGGAGGCAGGTCCGGGTTCGGAATCTCGCGCACGCTCCACGACACGCCGAGTGCGATCACGACCAGCAGCGCCAGCACACCGTTCAACCGCAGACTTCGGTCCCTGGCCGCGCGTCGGCCGGCGAGGATCTCCGCCGACCTCGCGGCGCGGCCGGCCGCTTGCGGTGCGGGTGGGGCGGGACGTTGCCGCACGCGCATCCACCGCTCTTCCCGATGGAGCCCGCCTGACGGGCTCGGTCCACGAGGATACGTCCCGAGGTCGAAGCAAAGCTTGCCCGGCGTACGACGTGCGCTCAGGCCGGGTCGTAGTGCTCCTCGCCGGGGACGCCGGCGTCCGGTGCGGCGACGACGGTCAGCGACCGCGTGGCACGGGTGACCGCGACGTAGAGCTGGTGCAGCCCGACGGCGGACGCGGACGCGATCAGGTCGGGTTCGACGACCACCACGTCGTCGAACTCGAGGCCCTTGACGGTGCGGGCGTCGAGGACCCGCAGCCGCTCGCGCAGTTCGGGGTCGGTGACGTCGCGTTCGAGCAGGGCCGACAGCTCCGGCAGGCGCGATGGCGGCGCGATCAGCACGACCGTGCCGTCGGCGCGGCGGGCGGCGTCGACGGCCGCCGTGACGGCCGTGGCCACCACGTCGGGCGTGCGGTGCAGCGTCGGCCGATGACCCGACTCGCGGACGGCGGTCGGGACCGCGTCCGGGTCGTGTCCGGCAGCAGCGAGAACCGCCCGCGCCACCTCGACGATCTCGATGGGGGTGCGGTAGTTCACGGTCAGGGACTGGACCTCGACCTGGCGGCGACCGATCAGGCGCGCGACCGATGCCCAGTCGCGCGGCTCGGCGACACGGCTGCGCTGCGCGAGGTCCCCGACCACCGTCCACGAGGCGTAGGGGCCGCGTCGCGCGACCATGCGCCACTGCATCGGCGTCAGGTCCTGGGCCTCGTCGACCACGACATGGGCGAAGTCGCGGTAGTCGTCGTCCTCGACGTCGGCGTAGTCGACCTGGGTGAGCACGGGATCGCCGGTCACGCGCAGACCAGGGTCGTCGTCGCGGCGCGCCTCGGCTGACGCTTCGGCCTCGTGGCCGAGCACGGCCCGGACCTCGTCGAGCAACGCGACGTCGTCGAACGTCCACGCCTGTGCAGCGTCCCAGGCACCACGCAGCAGATCACGCTGCCCGGCGTCGAGCAGCCCATCCGCGAGCCGGTGGAGGTCGACGTCACCGGCGGCCACCGCCTGCAGCACGGACGCGGCCTCGAGCGGCGGCCAGAAGCACCGCCGCAGCATCGTGACCTGTGCCGTGTCGTCGAGCGCCTGGTCGAACCCGGTGCCCATGCGCTCGTCCGGCGGACGCTCGCCCGCAGCCCGTCGCGCGCTGCGCCACGCCTTCCACAGGGCCGCACGCAGGGCCTCGTCGGCCGCCGTGGCGCGGGCGTGGTAGGTCGTCGGGTGGCGTTCGGCCGAGGTCCGGCCGAGCAGCCGCCGGCGGACCTGGCCGAGCGTGCGCGCGTCGACCTCGGCCGTGGTGCCCTCGAAGCTCACTCGGGTCGTCGGCGGCAGGGCGGGAACAGCCGCCGCGACGGCACGGCGGCAGAACTCGACCATGGCCAGATCGCCCTTGACCGCCGCGACGTCGGGCTCGTCCCACCCGGCCACGCGGACGCCTCGGGGCGCGAAGCCGTCGAGGGAGCGCTGGACGGCGCGGTCCTCGCCGAGCGACGGCAGGACCCGCGCCGTGTACTCCGTGAACGCCTGGGAGGGTCCGACGACGAGGATCCCCCGACCCTCGAAGCGCTCGCGGTCGCCGTAGAGCAGGTAGGCGACGCGGTGCAGGGCAACGACGGTCTTGCCGGTACCCGGTCCGCCCGTGACGACGAGCGTGCCGGTCGCCGGCGAACGGATGATGCGGTCCTGGTCGGCCTGGATCGTCGCCACGATGTCACGCATGTGGGCCGTGCGGGTCTTGGCGAGCGCCGCGAGCAGGGCGCCCTGTCCGGTCACCGACTCGAGGCCGAGCCGTTCGGCGGCCTCGGCATCGAGCAGTTCGTCGTCGAGGTCGCGCACGGTGCGGCCGCGCGTCACCAGCGTGCGGCGGCGGGCGACGTCCATCGGCGAGGCGGCCGTCGCCTGGTAGAAGGCCGCCGACGCCGGGGCGCGCCAGTCGACCAGCACGACGTCGCCGGTGTCGTCCACGACCGAGACGCGGCCGACGTGCAGATGTTCACCGTCGTCGAGGTCGAGCCGACCGAACGCGAGCGACTCGACGTCGCCGAACGTGAACCGTGCCGCCCGGCTCGCGTGGTGGTGTGCCGTGACGTCGCGCTCGAAGCGGGCCTGGAAGGTCGAACCATTGTGGTCGGCGGCGGCCTCGGCGGCGCGGGCATCGGCACGTCGACGCAGTTCCTCGACGCGGTCGTGGACCCGGTCGAGGTGCGACTGTTCGGCATCCATGGCGGTGCGCTTGGCACCGGCTTCCGGCTCGGTCATGGCATCGTCGCCGCCCCCGGCAGGGTCGGCCCCGGGGGAAGAACTGGCATGCTCGGGGTCGGGTGCGACACTCACAGCTGGCGCAGCACCTGTGCGGTCTCGACCGCGGTCACCGCAGCTTCGGCGCCCTTGTTGCCGAGCTTCCCGCCGGCGCGCTCGACCGCCTGGTCCCACGTGTCGGTGGTCAGCACGCCGAACGCGACGGGCAGTCCGTGCTCGCGCGCGATCGCGGACACGGCGGACGCGGCCTCGCCGGCGACGTAGTCGAAGTGCGGGGTCGAGCCCCGGACGACGCAGCCGAGCGCGACCAGCGCGTCGTAACTGCCGTCGGCCGCCATGGCCGACAGCACGACCCCGAGCTCGTAGGCACCCGGCACCCAGGCCAGGGTGATGTCGGCCACGTCGGCGCCGTGGCGGACGAGCGCACCGGTCGCGCCGTCGACGAGGCGTTCGACGATGGCCTCGTTGAACCGGGCGGCAACGATGCCGACCTTCAGGCCGCTGGCGTCGAGGGCGCCCTCGATCACGCGGAGGTCGGGTTGGTTCGAGGCGGTCACGCGGTGTCCTTTCGGGGGGCGTCCTGCGGCGGCGGGGCCATGCCCACGCCGCGCGGTGCCGGCTTCTCGACCGCTGTCGGAGCGGTCGCACGTTGCTTCGCGATGTCGCCGACCCCGGTGGACACGGCGACGTCGATGCCGCCGTACTCGTGCCCCATGCGGTCGGCCTTGGTCTGCAGGTAGTGCTCGTTGGCGGCGTTGGGCAGCACCTCGACCGGGACACGTTGGGTGATCGACAGGCCGAAGCCGTTGAGCGCGGCGCGCTTCGAGGGGTTGTTGGTGAGCAGTCGCAGGGTGGTCAGACCCAGGTCGGCGAGGATCATCGCGCCCGTGCCGTAGTCGCGGGCGTCGGCCGGCAGGCCCAGTTGCAGGTTGGCGTCCACGGTGTCGACCCCCGCGTCCTGCAGTTCGTACGCCTGCAGCTTGTGCAGCAGGCCGATCCCGCGGCCTTCGTGTCCCCGAAGGTAGACGATCACGCCCTGCCCCTCGTCGGCGATCCGGGCCATCGCGAGGTCGAGTTGCGGCCCGCAGTCGCAGCGCAGCGAGCGGAACACGTCACCGGTCAGGCACTCCGAGTGCATGCGCACGAGCACGTCGGACTGGTGCTCGGGCTCCCCGTACAGCAGGGCGATCGATTCCGAGCCGTCGGCGCTCGATCGGTACCCGATCATGCGCCAGTCGCCGTACGGCGTGGGCAGCTTGGCGACCGCGATCCGCTCGACCAGCGCCTCGCGCTCGCGCCGGTAGGCCACGAGGTCGGCGATGGTCACGACCAGGAGGTCGTGCTCGGCGGCGAAGCGCTCGAGGTCGGGGACCCGCGCCATGCTGCCGTCGTGGTTGACGATCTCGGCGATCACGGCGGCGGGCTGGCGTCCCGCGAGACGGGCCAGGTCGACCGAGGCCTCCGTGTGCCCGGGGCGACGCAGGACCCCGCCGGGGTGGTAGCGCAGCGGGAACACGTGCCCGGGTCGGTTGACGTCGGCGGGCGCCGACGCCGGGTCGGCCAGCACCTGGATGGTGCGGGCGCGGTCGGCAGCCGAGATCCCGGTCGAGGTGCCCTCGGACGCGTCCACCGAGACCGTGTAGGCCGTGCCCTTGGGGTCCTGGTTGTCGAGCACCATCAGGGGGATGTCGAGCCGGTCGAGGTCCTCGCCCAGCATCGGCACGCAGATCACGCCGCTGGTGGTGTTGACCAGGAAGGCGAGGCTCTCGGGCGTGGCGGCGTCGGCGGCGAGCACGAGGTCGCCCTCGTTCTCGCGGTCCTCGTCGTCGACGACGACCACCATGCCGCCGTCGCGGATGACCTCGATGGCCTGTTCGATCGTGGCGAATCCGCTCATGACGGGTCGGCCTCCTGCAGGTCGGCAGCGGTGGCGTACGGCGACGGCGCCCCACCGGCCAGCAACCGTTCGACGTACTTGGCGATGACGTCCGCCTCGAGGTTCACGCGGGTGCCAGGGTGCAGTGTCGCGCCGAAGGTGGTGACCTCGAGGGTGTGCGGGATGAGTCCGACGCGGAAGGTGG
This sequence comes from Egicoccus sp., assembly GCA_040904725.1. Taxonomy (GTDB): domain Bacteria; phylum Actinomycetota; class Nitriliruptoria; order Nitriliruptorales; family Nitriliruptoraceae; genus Egicoccus. The sequence goes on along the minus strand of JBBDSX010000170.1, from coordinate 11,345 downwards.
CGTTCTCGACGTCGATCACGGTCAGGCTCACGCCGGCGAGGGTGACCGACCCCTTGGGTACCAGGTAGCGGGCGACCTCGTCGGGGACGCGGACCGTGACGAAGACGGTGCCCGGCTGTTCGTCGCGGGCGACGACCTCGCCGACCCCGTCGACGTGCCCCTGCACGAGGTGACCGCCGAACCGGTCATCGGCCCGCATGGCGCGTTCGAGGTTGACGGGCGAGCCGACCTCGAGGTCCCCGAGCGCGGTGGCGCGCAGGGTCTCGGCCATGAGATCGGCGACGAAGCCGCGGCGCTCGCCGCCCTCCTCGAGGCAGGTCGTGACGGTGAGGCAGCAGCCGTCGACGGCGATCGAGTCCCCGAGGTCCGCGTCGCGGACCACGTCGGTGCAACCGATGGCGAGGCGCGCATGGCGCTCGTGTAGCTCGAGGGACACGACGGTCCCGACTTCCTCGACGATCCCGGTGAACATCAGCGGTCTTTCTGGGCGGGTGGGAGGCTGGACTGGTGCGGTGACGGACGAAGGTGGAGCACGAGGTCGGGACCGGCACCGCCGGCCCGTTCGGTGGTCAGTGCCCGGTCGGGACCGGGGGTGACGGCGCGACGGCCGTCGCCGGTGCCGTCGAGCGCGACGTGCAGGACGACGCGGTCGACCAGGTCGGCGGCGAGCAGGGCGTCGGCCAGGGTGCGTCCCGGTTCGGCGAGGACGCTGCGCACGCCGTGACCGGCGAGGTCGTGGAGGGCGGCGGCGAGCCAGTCGGCATCGCTCGCCGCGACCGGGACGACCTGTGCCCCCGCCCTTTCGAGCGCGCGACGGCGCTCCGCCGGCGCATCGTCGCGGGTGAGCACCAGCGCGCCCCGGGCGACGATCGCCGCCGTCGGGGGTGTGCGAAGGCGACGGTCGAGCACGACCGGTCGCGGCTGCCGCGTGGCCGGGACGTGTCTGACATCGAGACGCGGGTCGTCGGCGAGCACGGTGCCCGAGCCGACCAACACCGCGTCGACGGCGGCCCGCCAGCGGTGGACGGCGGTGCGCGCGACCGAGCCGGTGATCCAGCGGCGACCGTCCGCGGCCTGCAGCGCACCGTCGGCGGTCTGCGCCAACTTCAGGGTCACGTGCGGGCGTCCGGTTGTCACGACCCGCAGGAAGCCTTCGAGTTGTCCCGCGACGGCGCCGTGCAGGACGTCACCGACCTCGCCCGGCCCGATGACCTCGACACCGCGGCCACGCAGGTGGTCGGCCCCGCCGGCGGCGACGGCGTGCGGGTCGTCCTGGGCATACACGACGCGGCGGACACCGGCGTCGGCCAGCGCCGGCGCGCACGGTGGGGTGCGTCCCACGTGGGCACAGGGCTCGAGGGTCACGCAGGCGGTCGCACCCGCCGCGCGGTCGCCCGCGACGGCCAGGGCCTCGGCCTCGGCATGCCGCCCGCCCGGCGGCTGGGTGGCGCCTTCGCCGACGACCTCGCCGTCGCGCAGCAGGACGCAACCCACGGCCGGGTTCGGCGCCGTGTCCTGGCGTACCCGTTCGGCCAGCGCTATCGCCCGCGCGAGCGCGCGGCGTTCGTCGGTTGCCAGAGCGGACATGTCCGGGCGGCCTCGGCTGTGGGCGGCGGCCCGATCACGTGACGGGCCGGCGTTGCCGGAGGCGACGAGCCGGCACGCGGACCGCCGGCCGCGTGACGGCGTGCGCCGATGCGGCCGCGGCGCCGAGCCTGGGATGGCGCGGCGCAGCCCGCGTTCCCTCTCATCCGGACTCTGACCGTCGGCCCCGGAGTTCCACCGGGTCAACCTTCACGCCCCGAGGGGCGATCCGGGTCGCGGGCTGTCACCGCCGGTAGGGAATTTCACCCATCCCCGGGAACACGCCCCGAGTCTATCCGTCCGCTACGGAAGTTCGACTTCGAGGTCGACGGCGGTGTCGTCGTGGCGCCGGTCGACGGCGTAGGCGGACCCGCTGACATTGCGCGACTTGACGTAGCGCTTCATCTCGGTGGCGACGGTGACCAGTTCCCCGTGGTGGGCGAACTCGCGCCCGGCGCCGACCATCCCGGTCTCGCGCTGGGTCGTCATCGCCACGCCGATGGACAGCGACAGCAGCCCGAACCGTTGCGGCACACCGCGTCGGTCGGGGACCTCGATGGCGCCGGCGCGGCGGTCGTCGACGTCGTAGAGGGAGGGCGCAATGGCGTCGAACCGGGTGCACACGGCCTCGGCGACGTCCTCGGCGAGTGCCGGGGTGAGCACGACGACGAAGTCGTCCCCGCCGACGTGCCCGACGAAGGTTTCGGCGTCGCCGACCTCGCCTGCGACGTCGCGCAACAGGCCGGCCAGCGCCCGGAGCGCGTCGTCACCGCGCAGGAACCCGTAGTGGTCGTTGTAGGGCTTGAACTGATCGAGGTCGACGTAGAGCAACGCGACGTCCTCGCGCCGGTCCAGACGCCCGGCCAGCTCGCCAAGGATGCGTTCGTTGCCCGGCAGGCCGGTGAGGGGGTTGAGCGAGCGCTGCTGGTCGGCCCTTCGGAGGGCCGCGCGGACGCGGGCGACGAGCACGTCGGCGTCGATCGGCTTGGTCAGGTAGTCGTCCGCGCCCGTGTCGAGGCCCTGCAGGACGTCGTCGCGTTGGACACGAGCCGTGGTCAGCAACACGGGCAGGTGGCTGGTGCGAGGATCACTGCGCAGTCGGCGCAGCGTCTGCATGCCGTCGAGGCGCGGCATCATCACGTCGAGCAGGACGAGGTCGGGGGCGTCGCTGCGGGCGAGTTCGAGAGCTTCGACCCCGTCCGCGGCCTCGACGACGTCGAAACCGGCCAGCTCGAGCGTCACGGTCAGGTAGACGCGGACGTCGGCCTCGTCGTCGACGACGAGGACCCGACGACTCATGACCACCCTCCCGGTCCGCTCACGCGATGCCTTCGTCCCCCGCCGTCGCCATGGCGGAGCGCGCAGCGTCGAGGACGGCGCGTGCCGCCGCCGGACGATCGTCACGGTCGAACACGGCCGAACCGGCGACGAACGTGTCCGCACCGGCCGTGGCGGTGCGGCCGACGGTGTCCACCGAGATCCCGCCGTCGACCTCGATGCGGAAGTCGGCGCCGAGCGCCGCGCGTGTCCGGACGGCCTCGACGATCTTCGGCAGGGCCTCGGGCATGAATGCCTGGCCGCCGAACCCCGGCTGCACGGTCATCACGAGCAGCATGTCGATGTGCGGCAGCAGTTCCTCGACCAGCGAGAACGGCTGGTGCGGGCGGATCGCGACGCCGACCTGGCTGCCCGCGTCGCGCAGCAGTTCGACCAGACCCAGCGGGTCGTCCTCGACCTCGGGATGGAACGTGACCGAGTCCGCACCGGCGGCCACGATCTGCGGCGCGTAGGTGCGTGGGTCGCAGATCATCAGGTGCGCGTCGAGGAACAGCGGCGTGGCGGCCCGCAGGCTCTTGACCACCGGTGGACCGAGCGTGATGTTGGGCACGTAGTGCCCGTCCATCACGTCCACGTGGACCATGGACACCGCCGGTGCGACATCGGCGACCTCGTCGGCGAGCCGCGCGAAGTCGGCGGACAGGATGGAGGGAGCCAGGCGGAGTTCGTGCACGAAGGCGCTTTCTTGACCAGACGGGCGTCCGATGAAGCCTACCGGTCGGGGGTGTTCTGCTTCCTCTTCCAGTTCGCGATGAACATGCCGTCGGTGTCGTCGTGGTCGGGCAGCAACTGGCGCCGCTCCCCCGCCGTGAACGCGCTGCCGTGGGCGTCGTCGAACCACCGGGCGACCTGTTCGGTCTCGACGTCGGTCCAGGTGCACACCGCATAGGTCAGGCTGCCGCCGGGTCGGACGCGCTGGGCCGCGGCGTCGAGCAGGCGACGTTGCACCTGGGCGAGTTCGGTCGCATCGGTCGGGCGACGTCGCCAGCGGACCTCGGGGCGCCGCCGGCCGGTCCCGAGACCCGTGCAGGGCGCGTCGACCAGGACGTGGTCGTACGTGGCGTCTTCGGGCAGCGGCGGTCGGGTCGCGTCGCCGACGTGGACCTCGACGTCGACGCCGAGCCGCGTGGCGGTCTCGTCGACCATGCGGGCCCGGTGCGGGTGGAGCTCGACGGCGGTCACCTGCCCGTCCGAGCCGACGAGGGCGGCGAGATGGGCGGTCTTGCCGCCGGGCCCGGCGCACAGGTCGAGCACGCGATCGCCGGCGGCCGCACCGGTGGCCCGGGCGACCTGCATGGACGCCTCGTCCTGGACGGCCGCGCGCCCCTCGATGACGGCGGCCAGCCGACGGGGGTCGGCGCCGGGGACGCGGACGGCTTCGGGCAGCGCACCGGGTCGGGCCTCGAGCCCTTCGGCGAGCAGTTCCTCGACGAGTGCGTCGCGGTCACCGGTGGCACGCAGGGTCACGCCGGGCGGCGCGTCGTCGGCGTCGAGGATGGCCCGGACGCGGTCCACGTCGTGGCGTTGCAGCAGGTCGCGAACGACCCAGTCGGGGTGCGCCGTGGTCAGGGCGAGGTGGGCGACCGGGTCGGTGTCCACGTCGGGCCACGGCAGGTCGTCGCGGCGGCGGTCGAGGTTGCGCAGCACGCCGTTGACGAAGCCGCCCGCCCCCTGGGCACGGCCGGCGGGGACGGTCTCCCGCGCGAGGGCGACCGACGTCGAGACGGCGGCCCGTGCGGGGACCGCGGTCCGTAGCAGCTGCAACGCGCCCAGGCGCAGGATGCGGCGCAGGGCGGGTTCGACCTGCTCGAGGGGCCGGGAGAGCACGTGCCCGAGGGCCCAGTCGAGGGTCCCCTCCCAGCGCAGCGTATCGTAGGCGAGGTGGGACGCGAACGCCCGGTCGCGCGTCTCGGTCAGGCGGTCGACGGCGGCGGGCACGGCGAGGTTGGCGTAGGCGTCGTCGTCCTCGACGGCCGTGAGCGCGGCGAGCGCGGCCCGCCGGGCGGCGAGCCCGGTCTGGTCGGCCCCGGGTGGGGAAGCCGGCTGGTCGGCCCCGGGTGGGGAAGCCGGCTGGTCGGCCCCGGGTGGGGAAGCCTCCTGATCGCTCACTGGTCCTCGTCGCCGATGCGCTCGCCCGGGTCGGGGCGATAGCCGTTGGCGAAGGCCTGGCCGTCCATCACGGCCTTGCCCTCGGGCTGCACGCGGGTGAGCAGCAGGCCTCCCGCGCCGGTCGCGACGACGACGCCGTCGTTGTTCCGTTCGACGACCGCGCCCGGTTCCCCGAACGCGTCGACGAGGCGGGTACCACGCACCTTGAGCCGCTTGTCGCGGAACGTCGTGTGGGCGCCGGGCGCCGGCTCGGCACTGCGGACCAGGTCGTGGATCGCCCGTGCCGGGGCGTCCCAGTCGACACGTACGTCGTCGGGGGTGATCTTGGGTGCCAGCGTGGCCCCTTCGGCGGGTTGCGGTTCGGGCTCCTCCCCCGCGACGAGGCGGCGGATCGAGTCGACCAGCACCGGCCCGCCGAGGTCGGCCAGCCGCGCAAGCAGGTCACCGGCCGACTCGTCGGGGTCGACGGCCACCTCGACACGGTCGAGGACCGGGCCGGTGTCCATGCCCTTGTCCAGGACGAAGGTGGTGATCCCGGTGAGCTCGTCGCCGGCACGCAGGGCGTGCTGGACCGGGGCGGCGCCACGCCAGCGGGGTAGCAGCGAGAAGTGGAGGTTGACGAACCCGCGGCCACCGACGTCGAGGACGCGTTGGGGCAGCAGCGCGCCGTAGGCGACCACGGCACAGGCGTCGACGTCGAGCGCGGCGAGGTCGTCGAGTACCTCGGCCGGCTTGAGCGGTTGCCAGACGTCGAGCCCGTGCGCCTGCGCGGCGACCTTCACGGGCGGTGGCACCGGCGTCTTCGAGCGCCCCTTGGGTCGGTCGGGGTTGGTCAGGACGACGACCACCTCGACGTCGTCCGCAGCGACCAGCGCCTCGAGCGCGGGAACGGCGACATCGGGCGTGCCGAGAAAGGCGACGCGCACAGCAGGATTCCTTCGACGTGGGGGCCACCGGCACGAGGTCGTGCGGCGGGCAGCAGGTCAGCGTGGTCGGGGGCCGGTCAGCGTGGTCGGCGGCCCAGCAGCAGGCCGCCCGGCTTCGGCGGCGTCGGGTCGTCGAGTCCCTGCTCGAGGCGGTACTCGCGCATGCGCCGAAGCGCGTCCTGCTTGTCGTGCTTGGCGAGGTGGTCGAGGAACAGGATGCCGTTGAGGTGGTCCATCTCGTGCAGCCACACGCGGGCGAGGTAGTCCTCGAGCTGGATCGTGTGGTCGTCGCCGCCGAGGTCCTGGTAGCCGACCTCGACCCGCAGCGGGCGCTGCACGGGATAGAACAGGCCGGGAAACGACAGGCAGCCCTCCTCCCCGTCCTGCAGGTCGTCCTCGGAGGCATCGAGCAGCGTCGGATTGACGACGGCGCCCCCGATGACCTCGTCCTCGCCCTGTGGCATCTCCCAGGTGAACAGGCGCTTGAGCACCCCGACCTGGTTGGCGGCGAGCCCGACGCCCTCGGCGGCCCGCATGGTGTCGAACATGTCGCCGGCCAGCTTGGCGAGCCGACCGTCGAAGTCCTCGACCTCATGGGCGCGTTGGCGCAGCACGGGGTCACCGAAGATGCGGATCTCGAGCATGCTCACGACGCTGGTGACTCCTGGAGACGGTCCCGGCGCCCCAGGGTACGCCAGATGGCGTGGTCGGGTGCCTGCGCGTGGGTCACCAGGATCTCCCCCCGGGGCCCACCCCTACCAGGCGTCGACCGGATCGACGTCGACACGGACGTCGAGGTTGGCGCTGCTCCAGCCCTCGCGCAGCGGGCGCAGCGCGGCCAGGGTCGCCCCGCGATCGTCCGCCTTGATCAGCACCTGCCAGCGACCGTCGGCCGGCACGGGACCGAGCAGGTCGTCGCCCGCGGGAAGGACGGCACGCATCGCCTGGATCGGTTCTCTCGGCTGCGCGGCGAACTCGAGTCGCATGGCGTGGGCCAGAGGCGGGAACCGCAGGGGGGCACGCACCGTGACCTCGCTCCGCCAGAACGCACCCGGGTCCCAGGCGGCGAGCGCCCGTATCGCCGGATGGTCGGGTTCGCGGGTCTGCGCCACGACCACTCCGGGGGTGGTGCGGACGCGCGCATGGACCGTCCAGGCGGCAACGGCCATGGCCAGCCGGAGCGTGTCCTCGGCCGCGTCGAGTGACGGTCGCCGCAACGCGCCGTCGAGGTCGGGCAGCACGACCGCGCCGACGGGGCCGGGTGGACGGTCGAGCACCGATCCGCGCGTCATGACGAGCACGGCGGGCGCCGGCGGGGCGGGCTGGCCGTAGCCCTCGAGAACGGCGACGGGGACGTCGAGCGCCCGCCGCAGTTCGCTGCCGAGCCGTTCCGCGCCGGCAGCCAGCGGCACGACCCGCCGTTCGCCGCAGGCGGGACAGGCGGGGACGCGGCCCGCCTGCCAGCCGCAACCGACACAGGACACCGCCTGGCCGTGCAGGGCGAGCGACGAGGCGCAGGTCGGGCAGGCCATCCGCTCGCCGCACGTGCCACACACCAGCGCCCGGCCCTCGCCTCGGCGGCTGGCGAGCACGACCGCATACGTGCCCGCCCGGGTGGCGTCACGCAACGCCCGCAGCGACGCGCGGGTCAGTCGGGCGCGCGGCTCGCCCTCGCCGGTGTCGACCGTGACATCGGGTCGCCAGCGCCGCTCCTCGTCGCGCGACGGGGTCACCGCCTGCACCCGACGTTCCCGCAGCAACCGCCAGGCCACGGCGCTGGGGACGGTGCCGACCGCGAGTCCGACGCCGCCGGCACGTCGCGCCCGTTCGAGCACGACGTCGCGGGCATGGTGGCGTGGGCTGCGCCGCTCCTTGTACGCGGGGTTCGCCTCGTCGAGCACGACGGCGAGGCCGAGGCGCTCGAGCGGCATCCAGGCGGCGCCCCGCTCCCCGACGACGACGCGCGCGACGCCACACCGCCCCTCGAGCCAGCGGCGGTAGACCACCCGCGGGGATGGTCCGCCGCGCAGGTCGACGGCGAGGTCGCCGGCTGCTGCGACGACGGCGTCCGCCACCGGCGAGGCCGGGTCGGGTACCAGCACCAGCACGTCCCGGTCGCCGGCCAGGCACAGTTGGGTCAGTTCGGCGATCCGGGCGGCCACGTCCTCCCCGGGCAGGGGCCGCCACACGAAGGAACCGGTGCCGTCGGCGACGGCGGACCGCAGGGTCCCGCCCTGCTCGCCGTAGACCGCCCAGGCGGTCGCGAGGGCGTCCGCTGCCGGCGGCGGGTCCGAGCGGGGCCGTCGCGCGGTCCCCGGCGGGTACCAGGCGGCGTCGGCAGCGCGACGCTCGACGTCAACGGTGCGGGCTGGCAGCGCGTGGCGGACGACGTCGGCCAGCGGCGCCCCGAATCGCTCGGCGGCCCAGCGCAGCGTCTCGAGTTCCGTCGGCCGGACCCAGACGTGCTCGCCGAGGAGGCGCTTGAGCGGCCGGAGTCGGCTCGCAGGGACCTCGCTGTCCGCGGCCACCTCGACCACGAGGGCACGCACGGAGCGGCCGGCGAAGGCGACCTGGACACGTTGACCCGCGACCACGTCGAAGTCGTCGGGGATCAGGTAGTCGAACGGCCGATCGAGGTGGAACGGCTCCACCTCGACGACCACGCGCGCGATCCGCGGCCGGTCAACCCCCACGGCGTGACCGCACGGCGATCACTGGGCGGCGTCGCGCAGGGCGTCGGCGCGGTCGGTGCGCTCCCAGGTGAAACGTTCGCCCTCGCGACCGAAGTGGCCGTAGGCGGCGGTGTCGCGGTAGCCGGGCTTGCGCAGATCGAGCGCGTCGACGATCGCGGCCGGACGCAGGTCGAACACCTCACGCACGGCCTCGAGGATCTTGTCGGGGTCGACGGTCTCGGTCCCGAACGTCTCGAGGTTGAGCGAGACCGGCGTGGACACGCCGATCGCGTAGGCGACCTGCAACTCGGCGCGCTTGGCCAGCCCGGCCGCCACGATGTTCTTGGCCACCCACCGCACCGCATAGGTGGCCGAGCGGTCCACCTTCGAGGGGTCCTTGCCCGAAAACGCCCCACCACCGTGGCGGGCCATCCCGCCGTAGGTGTCGACGATGATCTTGCGTCCCGTCAGCCCCGCGTCGGCGACCGGACCACCCAACTCGAACTTGCCGGTCGGATTGACGTAGATCGTCAGGTCGGAGGTGTCGATGTCGTCGGGCAGCAACGGCCGGATCACGTGCTCTTCGATGTCGGGACGCAACAGCGTCTCGAGGTCGATCTCGGAACGGTGCTGGGTCGAGAGCACCACCGCCGTGACCGCCTTTGGCACCCCGTCCTCGTAGTCGACCGTGACCTGGGTCTTGCCGTCGGGCCGCAGGTAGGCGATCTCACCCGACTTGCGCACCGCCGCCAGACGCTGCGCCATCCGGTGCGCGAGATGAATCGGCATCGGCATCAACGACGCGGTCTCGTCCGACGCGTAACCGAACATCATCCCCTGATCACCCGCACCCTGCAGCGAGTACGGATCGACGTCGGCGCCCTGCCGCGACTCGTACGCGGTGTCCACGCCCTGGGCGATGTCAGGCGACTGCTCGTCGATCGCGACCGACACGCCGCACGTGTTGCCGTCGAACCCGACATCGTGCGAGTCGTAACCGATGTCCAAGATGGTGTCGCGCACCACCCGCGGGATGTCGGCGTAGGTCTTGGTCGAGATCTCGCCCGCGACCATCACCTGGCCGGTCGTCACCAGCGTCTCGCAGGCCACACGAGCGTTGGGGTCCTTGGCCAGGATCGAGTCGAGGATCGCATCCGAGATCTGATCAGCGACCTTGTCCGGGTGGCCCTCGGTGACCGACTCGGACGTGAACAGGCTGCGACGGGACAACGACATCTCCTGGGACCGGACAACGGGCAGAACGGACGGCGGGCCGCGCGCGCCACCGTGGACGCCGGGCAGGCCGGAGCCTAGCGGTCGTCCGAGACACGCAGGCGGGCGCTGACCGCGTCGAGGACCCGGTCGGCCACGGCCGCCTTCGCGGCCAGTTCGACCTCCACCCGACTGCCGTCGCGCCCCAGGATCACGACCCTGTTGGTATCGACGGCGAAACCGGCGTCGACGGACGCCACGTCGTTGACCACCAACAGGTCGGCGTTCTTGCGCTGCAGTTTGGCGCGCCCGTTGTCCTCGACGTCGTCGGTCTCGGCGGCGAACCCGACCAGGAGTGGCCGTGGATGACCGTCGGCGCGGCGTGCGCCGAGGTCGGCGAGGATGTCGGGATTGGGCACCAGCTCGAGACGCGGCGCCCCCGCACTCTTCTTCAGCTTGGACGCGGCCACCTCGCCGGGCCGGAAATCGGCGACGGCCGCGGCCTTGACCACGACATCCACGGTCTCGACCAGGCCGAAGACGGCCTCGTGCATCTCGACCGCGGTGGTGACGTCGTGGCGCTCGACCCCCGGCGGTGTCGGCAGCGACGTGGGTGCGGCGACGAGGTCGACCTTGGCCCCGCGGGCCGCCGCTGCGGCCGCGATCGCGAAGCCCATCTTCCCGCTGGAGCGGTTGCCGAGGTAGCGCACCGGGTCGATCGGCTCGCGTGTGCCGCCCGCCGTGACGAGGATGCGGTGGCCGGCGAGGTCGTCCCGGCGGTCGCCGGCAGCCGCCAGGACGGCGACGACGCGTTCGAACGCCTCGTCGGGCTCGACCACCCGGCCGGCGCCGGTGTCGCCACCCATCAGCTGCCCGACCGCGGGGCCCAGCACGTCGACGCCACGCTCGCGCAGCACCTCGGCGTTGTGTCGGGTCGCCGCGTGGGCCCACATCTCGGTGTGCATGGCCGGCGCGACGATCAGCGGACAGGTCGCGGCGAGCAACGTGGTCGTGAGCAGGTCGTCGGCGTGGCCTCCGGCCAGCTTCGCCAGGACGTTCGCGGTCGCCGGGTAGACGATGGCGACGTCGGCCGCCCGGCCGAGCGCGACGTGGGTCGCGTCGGGGATGTCCTGCCACACCTCGTCACGGACGGCGCGGCCGGTGATCCCCTCGAAGGTGGCGGCGCCGACGAAGTGCCGGGCGCCGCGGGTCAGGACGGGATCGACCGTGGCGCCGGCGCCCACCAGCAGGCGGGCGAGGGCGGCGGCCTTGTAGGCCGCGATACCTCCCGTGACCCCGAGCAGGACGCGGGTGCCGTGCAGGTCGCTCACACGTGTGCTCCCGGTCCGGTCGGGCCGCGCTTCAGGCCTCGTCGTCGCCTTCGATGAACGCGAGCGGGTCGTCGCCGGTGGCCTCGGATGCCTCGACACCCTCGATCTTGGCCTGGGCGATCTCCTCGAGGGCGACCGAGAGCGGCTTGTTCGACGCGGTCTGCACCAGCGGC
>JBBDSX010000169.1:0-4879 GCA_040904725.1 Egicoccus sp. | reverse complement strand
GAGTCGAGCGCGTCCATCGCCTCGCCCAACCCGATGCGGTTGCGCACGATCCACAGGCACCGGGCCGTGTCCGCCCCGTCGGTGATCGCCCCCGCGAGGTGGTGCAGGTCGCCGAGGTAGCCCGTCCACCGCTCGCGATGGTTCGGGTCGAGTGCGTCGGCCATGGCCTCGAGTTGCCCGACCGACCACCGCGTGGAGCGGCGGAGGTGTGGTTGCACCGCCGACTTCACCTTGCGGGCGGGGCGGTTGAGCGTGTCGAGCAGGTCGTCGCGCTGGCAGCGGTCGAGGTCGAGTCCGAGGCGCAGGTACGCCAGTGCGGTCCGCACCCCGGTGCGACCGAGCACCGAGGCGTCCAGGGGCGCGGTGTGCGCCACCCCGGCCTCGGTCAGCGCCACCTGGACTGGCAGCAGGGCGGAGTTGACCCGGGCCAGCACCGCGGCCTGCGACGGCAGCCCGCCGTCGGTGAGTCGGTCCCGCACCAGCGCCACGGTCCGCTCCGCCATCGCCCCCGAGGCGACCTGATGGACGTGCAGGCTCACGACATGGCCTTGTCGGCCAGGCCGGCGCGGATGGTCTTGGGCACGCGGTGGCGGTTGTGCCCGAGCAGCGAGACCGCGGCCTCGACGACGTCGGGCGGGCAGCGGTAGTTGACCTCGAGGGCGTGGTGGGCGGCCCCAGGGAACCAGCGGTCGAAGTCGACGAGGTAATCCGGCGTCGCGCCGGCATAGCTGTAGATGGTCTGGTCGTCGTCGCCGACCGCGAAGACCTGCATCGACGGTCCGGCGACCAGGCGCACCAACAGCAGGAATGCCGGGGTGAGGTCCTGGAACTCGTCGACCAGCAGGTGCGTGCCGACCTGCTGCGCGCGGCGCCGGATGTCGGGCCGGGTGAGCAGCAACTCCAACGCCCGGTAGATCTGCTCGTCGAAGTCGAGCACCCGCCGTTCGGCGAGCAGGTCGCGGTAGCGGTCGAACACCTCGGCGAACCCGTCGACGTCGCCGCGCACCGCTTCGACCTCGGTCGGATCGCGCAGTGCGAGCCGCACCTCTGTCAGCGCCTCGAGGTAGGGCTGGAACGGGTCCTGGTTGGGAATCCGCGCCACGGTGATGAGCTTGTCGAGCAGCCCTCGTTGATCGCGCTCGTTGATGACGTCGCGTCGCCCGTCGAGGTTGCAGATCCACAGCGCCAGCGAGTGCAGCGTCCGGATCGACGCGCCGGTCCCGGCGGTGCGCTCGCGCATCTCCTGGGCCGCGCGCGTGTTGTAGGCCACGGCGGTCAGCAGTTCCCGTTCGATACCGCGGTCGCCGAGCAGGTGGCGCAGGCGGGCGGTCAGCACGCGGGTCTTGCCCGAGCCGGCCGGGGCGATGACGCGGGCAGGTCCCGCGACGTGGGTCACGGCCGCGAGCTGATCGGGAGCCAGCGCCTCGGTGGGGGTGGTGTCGCCGAGCGGGTGCAACCGGCCGAGTCCGACCGACTCGCGGTGGGCGAGGGCGGCGGGGCCGAGGCCGGGGACGGGGCCGCGGGGTCCGCCGTCGACCCAGGCGTCGCGACCGTCGGGCAGGGTCACGTCCGCGGCGGTGGAGGGTCCGGCGTCGGTGCGGCGCTGGGCCAGTTCGCCGTGCCACCAGATCGGCTGCCCGCCGCGCAGGTCGTAGGTGTTCGCCCAGCTCAGGAAGTGCAGCCGCTCGCGGTGGAAGGCGAAGTCGGGCGGAAGCTCGTGGGGCGCCAGGTCGGAGTGCTCGGGTTCGCGCAGCGCGTCGTTGTCGGTGGCCAACTCGAGCACGAACCGACGGCGCCCGAGCCAGCGACGGTGCAGCACCGCGGCCAGGGCGGCCGGTGCGGCGGCCACCTCGTCGTCCACGACGAAACGGCGGACGTCCTCGAAGCCGGTGGGGGTCGGCGCGCCCGCGGCCACGACGACGCCGCGGCCGAGGGCGTCCGGGCCGGGGAAGGAAGCGGCGGGCGTGGCGGTCGCCACGCGCTACGAGCCCGCGCCGGCGGCGCCACCGAGCAGCGACAACAACGCGGCGAAGTCGATCACGTCGTCGGGGTCGGGGGCCGTGACGTCGACCGGCTCGCCGTAGTCGAACAGGTCCGTGCGCATCTCGCGGGTCGTCGCCCCGAACGATTCGTCGGCCGACTCGATCACCGTGACGATGCGGCGCGGCAACGCGTCGCCGTCGATCCAGATCTCCATGGGGTAGCGGTCGGGCACCCCGAGTGCCTCTGCAGCGGTCTGCAGGTCCTCGCGCCGTCCCTCGGGCGCGTTCTCGATCGCGCGCTGCACGTCGACCATCACGCGCAGGTGCTGCGTGTCGACGCCCCGGATCTCTTCCTCGCCGAGTTCCTCGACCTCGTCGACGGCGCCACGCAGGTCGTGCAGCAGCGCGACCGGACCGCCCTGCTGCTGGCCGGCGGCGTCGAAGCCGGGCAGCAGTTCCGCGTTCTCGGTGAGGTCGAACCGGGCCCACTCGACGCCGGCCAGTGCCTGCAACTGCGGGCTGTGCACGTACGCGAGGGTGCCGTCGAGGATGACCTCGACCGTCTCGCCGCCCGCGATCTCGGCGCCCTCGCCGGCGCCGCCGGCCTCGCCGATGTGCACCGTCATGCGCTGCGCGGACGTCTCGAGGTCCTGGGCGCCCGTGGTCGTGGTGTCGATGAGGATCTCGCCACTGCCGTCGGAGACGATCACGCCCTGCTGGTAGCCGACCGTGTCCTGCTCGAGCATCGCCTCGGGCGCCGCGGCCAGCAGTTCCTCGGGAGAGGAGCCGCCGCAGCCGACCAGCAGCAACGCCCCCACGACGAGGATCGCCGGGGCGGCGGCGTGGAAGGGTCGGCTCACGGCGTGCTCCTGTGGATCGTGCGGACCGTACCGCGACCGCGGGGACACGAGCCGTCCGGGTCGCCGCGGCTGGGGACGAGACGGGATCTCTCGGCGTGGGTCAGTCGGGCCGGTACCAGTCCCGTGCGGCGAGCCACTCGATCGCCCAGTTCATCAGCTCGTCCTCGCCGACGACCTGGAGCGTGCCGAGCAGTTGCTCGACGGGCGGCACCGTCCGGTCGAGCAACTGCGCGAGCCCGACGGTGTCGAGCCAGGTCGCGTGTTCGACGTCGACGGTGAACGGGCCCAGTTCGAGCGAGCCGTCGCAGGCGGCGCGGTGGACGTCGTCCCAGGTGGTGCTCGGCTCGTCGAGTCCGTCGCCAAGCGGCGGGCGCGCGGCGATGTCGCGCAGCTCGTCCGGGTCGACCTCGCGGGGACCGTCGGACGAGTCGAACCGCTCGAGGGCCTCGCCCGTCACGGCCAGGAGCCAGGCACGGGCGTAGAGGTCGACCACCTCGGGGACGTCGGCGACGGAGGCGAGCCCGAAGGCGCGACGGGCGGTGTTGGCGACCGGGTCGCGTGGCCGCAGGGCGTGCGCGTCGTCGTCGAGGCCGTCCGCGGTCGACCAACTCGCGAGGCCGTCGGTGCCCTCCGGTTGGTACACCCCGACCTCCGCGCCCTCCCGCAGGATGCAGACCAACTGCTGCAACGTGACGACGTGACGTCCGTCGGGGTCGGCGACGTCCTCGGCGGTCACCACCACCAGGCCGTCGGTGTCCCCGGGCACGTCGAGGATGCCGTTGTCGCGCATCGCGACGTCGACCAACTGCACGGCGCCGGGTTCGGTGGCCTGCAGGCCGACGATGGCGCGGGTGGCGGGGTCGACCGGCCCGAGTTGGTCGTGGAGTTGGCGCAGGACGTCCGCCGCCGTCGCCGGGTCGAGTGGGGACGCCACGCGGTCTGCTCCTCGTTCAACCGGACGGGTGGGCTCCGGGCCGGCGACCCTAGCGGTGCGCCCATCCGGCCAGCGATGGCCGCGCGGGTGCCCGGATGGGCACGGGCGGCGGTGGCGAAACCCATCCCTTGCGACTGTCATGGGAGCGAGCAACGAGCCGCGATGCGGCCGCGACCGAGGAGGCGAACCCGTGAGCGAAGACATGCTGGTCTACCCGACCGAGAAGGTGGTCGGCATTCTCGACGACCCGGCGGCCGCCGACGACCTGCGTTCGGCGCTGTCCGAGACCGGCGCGACCGAGGTCGAGGTGCTCTCGGGCGCTTCGGGCGGGGAGCAACTCGACCCGGGTGGCGACGAGCACGGCAAGCTGGGCAAGGCGATGCGCACGGTGCAGAAGGCGCTCGGCGACGAGGCGGAACGGCTCGAGAACCTCAACACCGCGCTCGAGCAGGGCCACCTCGTGGTGCAGGCCGGCCTCTCGGCATCGGACGATGATGCCCGCGACCGCGAGAAGCGGCAGATCGCCGGCGTGATGCGCGAGCACGGCGTGCGCTCGATCGCGTTCTACGGCAAGAACCAGATCGAGGAACTCACCCTGGGCGCCTGATCAGGCCATCGGGCCGGGGTGACCCTCCGTCGACCCGGCACCCTCGACGCGCTCGACCTCGTAGCCGGCGTCGCTGATGGCCCTGGTCACGGCTTCCTCGCTGGCCATGCCCTCGACCACGACGGTCTTGTCGGCGATGTTGACCTCGCGTGAGCCGACGCCCTCGAGCTGGTCGAGCGCACCTTCGATCGAGTTCTTGCAGTGATCGCAGGAGATGTCGGGTACGTGGTAGGTGCGGGTGTTGAGCATCGTGATTCCTTCGGACGCTGCTGGACGCTGCCGCCAAGGTAACCCTCTCCCGCGTGCCTGACGCACGGCCCGGTTCCGTTCGGGTGGCCGAGGCCGGGCGTGTTCCGGCGCGCGATCTACGCTGCGCCGGACATGGACGACGTGACGTGGATGCGCGAGGCCGTCGCCGAGGCCGAGCGGGCCGCGGCGGCGCTCGCCGGCCTCGGCCACGACGTCGCCGCCTACACCTCCCGGCTCGACGGCGACC
>JBBDSX010000168.1:0-28310 GCA_040904725.1 Egicoccus sp. | reverse complement strand
CGCCACCGGTCGGCGAAGAAGGCCTGGACCCGTTCGTGGACCTCGACGCCGGCCGTCCGGGCGTCCACGAGGTCGACGCGGTCGGGCGATCTCGCGCCGTCCCACAGGGCGGCGCCCCAGAGTTGGACGAACCAGGGGTAGCCGCCGGACTCCTCGTGGACGAGGTCGAGCACGTGGTCGTCGACGAGGGCGTCGGCTTCGCGCTCGAACGGTTGCCGGATCGCCTCGACCGTGCCGGTGTGGTCGAGAAGGCCGAGTTCGAGACGCTCGAGTCGTTCGGTGTAGGTCTGGCCCTCGTCGAACAGGGTCTCGGCGGCGGACGGCAGGCCCGACAGCAGCACGCCGAGCGGACGGTCCTGCTGCGAGGCGAGGTGGGCGGCACGCAGCAGCGGCTTGAGCAGGGTCTGTTCGGCTTCCTGGACCTCGTCGACCGTGAGCAGGACGCCCCGCCCGCGCGATGTGCCGAGCAGGCCGAGGTCGGCGACGATCCGCTCGACGGTGGCGGCCGCGGTGCCGGTGGCGCGGGCCTCGATGCTGCCGTCGCGCCCGCGCCGCAGGCTGGCGCATCGACCCAAAACCTCGTCGTCGGCGCCCCGGGCGAGGTCCGCGGCCCCACGGCGGAGCGTCTCGCGGACGGCGGCGAGGTCCTTGTCGCCCCGGTCGGCTTCGACGGCGATGGTGTGCACGCCGCGCTGCTCCGCCTGCTGCCGCACGTAGGCGAGCAGCGCGGTCTTGCCCACGCCACGGACACCGCGGTAGAGCACCGGGGGCGGGGACGCCGAGCGGGCCAGTCGGTCGACGGCCACCTTGGCGCGCCGCAGCGCAGGTTCGCGGCCCCCGAAGTCGGGCGGGACGCGTCCCATGCCGGGGCGGAACGGGTTGGCCGCAGGGTCGAGTGCGCCCGTGAGCGTGGCGTCGTCGAACGGATTCGGCATGTCCGGCTCCCGACGGCCGCGTCGGTGACCGCTCGCGAGCGAAGTATAGGAAAGCTAACGCTGTGTAGCGAGCAGCAACGACCTCACCGCTTGAAGGCGTCGCGGGCCGCGTCCCGGGCCCGGTCGAAGATCCCGGCGATCGGTCCGACGGCGGCGCGGACCTCCGGCGCCTGCGGTGTGAGCGGGTGGGGCCGGGTCGGACCCGCCGCGCGCAGGGTCGTGAAGGCGCGGCCCATCTTGCGCCGATGCGTGACGTCGAGGTGTTCGCGCAGCGGCGGGAACTCGTCGCGCTCCTCGTGGTCGGCGTGGGCGAGCACGTCGCGCTCGAGGTCGTCGAGGGCGGCGGCGAACTCGGCGCTGCCGACGTCCATCTTCGTCATGCGGTGCAGCAACTTCTCGGCGTCGGCCTCCTCCTGCAACACGGCGACGGCCACCTCGACGCCACCGGGCACGTCGTCACGCAGCGCAGGGTGCACCACCGACTCCTCCGCGGCCTCGTGGCTGGCCAGGCGGGCGACGAGGTAGTGGAACAACTCCTCGCGCTGTTCGCCCGTGGCCTCGCGTACCTGCGGGAACAACTCGCGGAACTCGCGATGGTCGTCGAGCAACAGGTCGATGATGTCCTTCTCGGCCATGGGTGGCGCCTCTCAGGTTGCGCAATTCGTCGCGGACCACGAGCGTGGCAGGCTTCGCGTCGTACGTCCTGCAGGAGTCCCGCCATCCGTACCGCCGCCGCGCCGCCGCGTGGCGTGGTCGCCGCCGGCCACGCCGAGACCGTCGCGGCCGCCGCCTGGGCCCTCGAGGCCGGGGGCAACGCCTTCGATGCCGCGATCGCGGGCGGGTTCGCCGCCGCCGTCGCCGAGCCGTGCCTGTCGAGCCTCGGCGGTGGCGGCTTCCTGCTGGCCCACCCCGACGGTCGGGACCCCGTGGTGTTCGACTTCTTCGTCGACACCCCCGGGCGCGAGGTCGGTGGGGACGTCGAACCGCGACTCGACGGCGTGACCCTGCGCTTCGGCGGCGCCGAGCAGGTCTTCCACGTCGGCCATGGGTCGGTCGCCGTGCCCGGGTGCCTGGCGGGCTACCTCCACGTCCACGAACGTCTCGGGCGGTTGCCGCTGGCCGACGCCGTCGAACCCGCCCGACGGCTGGCCGCCGACGGGGTCGTGCTCGGCGCGGACCAGACGTCGGTCGTCCACCTGCTCGAACCGATCCTGACGCGATCGGACGAGGGGCGTGCGCGCTTCCGTCCCGGTGACGTCGCGCTGGCGCCCGACGCCACCGTCGCCAATCCGCGCCTGGCCGTCCACCTCGAACGGATCGCCGGCGGGGACACCGCGGGCTTTGCGGAGCCGGGCCTGGCGGCCGTGATCGCGGCGGACATGGCCGAGCACGGCGGCCTGCTCAGCGTCGCGGACCTGCAGGCCTACCGCGTCGTCGAGCGACAGGCACTGACCGTCGCCTACCGCGACGCGACGCTGGTCACCAACCCGGCGCCCTCGCTCGGGGGGACGTTGATCGCCCGCGGTCTCGAACAGTTGCGGCGCGGGTCGCCGGCACCGTTCGGCAGCGGTCCGCGTCTGCGCCGACTCGTCGAGGTCTTCGACGACGTCTGGCGCCACCACAACGACGTGCCGGTCGCGGTGAAGGGCACGACCCATCTCAGCGTCGCCGACGCCGAGGGCAACCTCGCCTCCATGACGACCTCGAACGGCAGTTGCAGTGGGGTCATGCTCGGCGACACCGGCGTCATGGCGAACAACATCATGGGCGAGACCGACCTCAACCCGCACCTGCGCGACGGTGCGACCCCCGATCGCCTGCGGCATCCCGCGGGTCGGCGGGTCGGATCGATGATGGCACCGTCGCTGCTGCTGCGCGAGGGCCGTCCTCCGGTCGCGCTGGGCAGCGGGGGCTCCGAGCGGATCCGCACCGCCATGACCCAGGTCATCGTCAACCTCGTCGACCATGACATGGACATCCCGGCGGCCGTCGCCGCGCCGCGGGTGCACTGGGACGGCCGTGTCGTGCAGGTCGAACCCGGGTTCGGTGTCGAGGCACTCGCCGACCTCGCGGACGAGCGACCTGTCAACGTGTGGCAGGTCACGGACCTGTACTTCGGCGGGACGCATGTCGTTGCGGCCGACGGGGCGGCGGCGGGGGACCACCGCCGCGGTGGGACGACGGCCGTGCTGCCGGCCTGACGGAACGGATCGGGCGTTGCCGTTCCGTTCGGCGGGACTCGCCCGGTAGCCTGCGACGCGGCGGACGGTCCCGTGTGACCGGTGAAACAGGGAGCCCGCCGACCTGTGGTGTCGAGGAGGCACGCGATGCGTGAAGCGGTGATCGTCGAAGCGGTACGTACCCCGGTCGGGCGCGGCAAGCCCGGTGGTGCCCTGTCGGGCTGGCACCCGGTCGACCTGCTGGCCACGACCCTGCAGGGGCTGGTCGAGCGCGCGGGTATCGATCCCGGCGAGGTCGACGACGTCATCGCGGGCTGCGTGTCGCAGGCCGGGGCGCAGGCGTTCAACGTCGGGCGCAACGCCGTGCTCGCCGCCGGCTTCCCCGAGTCGGTGCCGGCCACCACGATCGACCGGCAGTGCGGCTCGTCGCAGCAGGCGCTGCACTTCGCCGCGCAGGGCGTGCTCGCCGGCAGCTACGACGTGGCCATCGCCAGCGGCGTCGAGGTGATGTCGAAGGTGCCGATGTTCTCGTCCACCATGGGCCAGGACCCGTTCGGGTCCAAGATCCTCGAGC
Source organism: Egicoccus sp. (assembly GCA_040904725.1). Taxonomy (GTDB): domain Bacteria; phylum Actinomycetota; class Nitriliruptoria; order Nitriliruptorales; family Nitriliruptoraceae; genus Egicoccus. The sequence goes on along the minus strand of JBBDSX010000168.1, from coordinate 24,621 downwards.
GCTACCCGGATGGGCTGGTCAACCAGGGCATCTCGGCCGAACTGATCGCCGCCAAGTGGGGCCTGTCGCGCGACGACCTCGACGGGTTCTCGGCGACCTCGCACCAGCGCGCCGCGGCCGCCACCGCCGATGGCCGCTTCGAGACCGAACTGTTGCAGGTCGCCGTCGACCGCGGCGAGGGCCCGACCGGCGAGACCATGGCGGCCGACGAGGGCATCCGCCCGGACTCGACCGCCGAGACGCTGGGTGGTCTGCGGCCCGCGTTCTTCTCCGACGAACTCGCGCAGCGCTTCCCGCAGATCCAGTGGGTCGTGACCGCCGGCGGTGCGTCGCAGATCTCCGACGGTGCCGCGGCCGTGCTGGTCATGGAGCGCAGCAAGGCCGAGGCGCTCGGGCTGACCCCGCGTGCCCGCGTGCACGCCATGGCGGTGGCCGGTGACGACCCGATCTTCATGCTCACGGGCGTCATCCCGGCGACCCAGCAGGTGCTGCAGCGTGCCGGGATGACGATCGAGGACATCGACGCCTTCGAGGTCAACGAGGCCTTCGCGCCGGTCGTGCTCGCCTGGCAGCAGGAGACCGGCGCCGACCTGGCCAAGGTCAATGTCAACGGCGGCGCGATCGCCAACGGCCACCCGCTGGGTGCGTCCGGGGCGAAGCTGACCACGACGCTGCTCCACGTGCTCGAGCAGACTGGCGGTCGCTACGGCCTGCAGACGATGTGCGAGGGCGGCGGCATGGCCAACGCGACGGTCATCGAGCGTCTGGGCTGACATGACCGACCCACCGGACACCCGCAGGGTCGAGAACCACGTCGACCTCGACGTGCTCTGGCGCGGGGACGAGTTCGCGGGGCGCCTCGGCGCCGAACTCGAGGACTGGGGTGGCGGCTGGTCGCGGGTCGGGCTGACCGTCACCGACCAGCACCGCAACTTCGCCGGCTGGCTGCACGGCGGGGTCAGCTTCGGGCTCGGGGACGTGGCGTTCGCGGTCGCGTCCAACTCGTGGGGCCGGCTGGCCGTGGCCCTGAGCGTCGACGTGCAGTTCCTGGCCACCGCGTCCCCGGGCGAGCGCCTGGTCGCGGAGGGACGCGAGCGACACCGCACCAAGCGCACGGGCGCCTACCTGATCGAGGTGTCCGCGGACGGGCGCCTGGTCGCCAGCCTGCATGCCCTGGTCCACCGCACCTCGCGGTGGCACCTGGGCGAGGACGCGTGGTCGGACGAGTGGCGCGCGACCCACTGACCGCCGTCGGGCACACTGGTGTCCGTCGTCGCTTCCCGAGGTCGCCAACGTGCTGCTGCTGTTGATCCCCGGCGTGGGCCTGGCCATCGCGGTCGGGATCCTGTTCGGCTGGCAGTGGGTCTTCGCGCCGATCCTGGGCTGGGCGATGCTGACCTGGCTGCTCGGGTCGCTGCGTGCGCTGGGCAAGGACGCCAAGGCCCCCGGCGCCCCCGACGACGACCTCGTCGCGACCCCCGTCAACGCCGACGAACGCACCCTGTTCTGGTGCGAGGAATGCGGCACCGAGGTCCTGCTCCTCGTCCGCGGCACCAATCGGGCCCCCAGCCACTGCGGCCAACGCATGCATGAGAGAACCGAAATCCTCAACTGATCCGCTGCGTACGTACCCGTTCCGGGTCGGGCTCAGGAGTCGCCCTCGGCGATTCGCTCTGCTCGGTCGGCGACGGTCTTGAAGTTGCCGCGGCCGGGGCGGTCGGGGACCATGCCGTCCGTGCGTGAGAAGCCCCAGCCGTTGAGGCGCACGGCGACCCGGGAGAAGCGGCGCTTGAGGTCACCGTCGCAGTGGGGACACGGTCCCGGTGCGTCGGCGTCGGCGTGCGGCAGCAGGCGGTCGGTGTGCTGTCCACAGGCGGTACAGGCGTACTCGTAGACCGGCATGTCGACTCCTTCGGCCGGCATCGGCGGCGTAGCGAGCGTTCGCGACGCTACCGGCCGGCGGGCACGACCTTGTCCACGTGCCTGTGGACACACCCTGTGGAGGGCGCGCAACGAACAGGGCGGTTATCCACAGGATGTGGACGTGCGGACAGGTCAAATCTGGGGATAACCCCCCGGATCCCGGGCTGACCTGGGGAAACGCGGCCGTTCTCGGCGACTGGTCAGCGCCAGCGGACCATGAAGCCGAAGCCGGCCAGCAGCAGCACGAATCCCGCGACCAGGCCCCAATTGGGCCCGAATGGCGGCAGGGTCTCGATCCACCCGCTGATGCCGGGCAGGTAGGCGAGCAGGATCACCACGACGCCTGCCACGAGCAGGGCGACGCCGACGCGTGGGACCCAGGGCGGCGACGGCGTGGGGTTCTTGGCCGGCGGCGCGGTCTGGTAGGCCCGGGGCCGGTTGCGGCCCTTGCGGCGGTGCTTGGACTGGGGCATCGGGAGTCGCCTCGACATGCGGCTGGTCGGTGTCCCGCTGCGTACGGCCGGCGCCGTCGCGGGTCGGGAGGAGGGGAAAGCCTACCGGTCACGATGGCTACCCTCGCCAGTCGCCGGGGACCGGCTGACGGGACGAGGAACACAGGTGACACGCATCGTGCGCGGGGTCGGGTGGACCCTGGTGATCTCCGGTGCCGTCGTGCTGCTCTACGTCGTGTACCTGATGTGGTTCACCGACCTGTCGACCGATGCCGCGCAGCGTGACCTGGCCGAGTCGTGGCAACGCCAGATCGAGGGGGCCGAGCCTCCGGCGGACGCCGCCGAGGGCGTTGCTGACCCGGAGCAGGGCGATGACCCCGACGACCTCGAAAACTCCGAGGCATCCGACGACGAGGCATCCGCGGTCGACGCGGGCGAGGGCTATGCCGCACTGTGGTTCGAACGCGACGGCGAGCCCGTCGTCGAGGACGTGCTCTACGTGGTCGAGGGCGTGGCCGTTTCCGACCTCAAGCTCGGCCCGGGCCACTATCCGGACTCGGCCACGCCGGGCAGCGACGGCAACCTCGCCATCGCCGGTCACCGGACCACCTACGGCCGCCCCTTCTGGGCGCTCGACGAACTGCGCGACGGTGACACCATCCACGTCGTCGACCGTGACGGCACCGAGTGGGTCTACGCCTACCGCGAGCAGCGCGTGGTCGCGCCGAGCGATGTCTGGGTCGTCGAGGACGACCCGCTCGACACCGGCGAGCCCACGATCACCCTGACGACCTGTCACCCACTGTTCAGCGCCGCCCAGCGCCTGATCGTGTGGGGCGAACTGGTCGACGACCCCAGCGCGGCCTGACGGCCGCCGTATCACGAGGAGCGCGACGTGCCGAAGTGGTTGCGGATCGTGGTGCTGGTGCTGGCCATCGCCCTCGCCGTCGTGGTGCTGTTCACGACCGTGTTCCCCTGGGTCGAGTCCCGCCTCGAGGACCCGACGATGGGCATGGCCGTCTCAGGTGTCGCCGGTGGCGCGGAGGCGGAGCCGAGCACGCACGGCGCTCAGGTGTCGCGGGCGCCGAGGTAGTCGGCGACCGCGGCCAACGCGGCGGCGACGTCAACGGGCACCTCGAGACGGTCGAGTTCCCGCCGGGCAACCGCGATCTCGTCGTTGACGTAGGCCTCGGCGGCATCCTTCGCGCCGGACGCGACCAGCGCCTCGCGGATGCGCTCGGCCGTCGACTCGTCGAGGTCCGGGTCGCCGAGATGAGCGTCGACGTCGGCCCACCCTCGCTGGTCGAGGCGGGCGGCGGCCTCGGCGACGAGCAGGGTCCGCTTCCCCTCGGCCAGGTCGCCGAGGGTGGACTTGCCGGTCGCGTCGGCCGAGCCGAAGACCCCGAGCAGGTCGTCGCGGACCTGGAAGGCGCGACCCAACGGGTCGCCGAACCGGACCAGGCCGGCCACCAACGCCGGCGTGCCCCCGGCCAGCAGTGCCCCGATCTCGAGTGGCCGGGCCACCGAGTACCAGCCCGACTTCATGGCGGCGATCCGCTCGGCGAGGTCGCGGTCGGTGGTGCGGCTCGTGGCCGCCCACAGGTCGAGGTACTGGCCGGCCATGACCTCTTCGCGTAGCCGGGTGAAACCCGCCATGCCCGCGAGCAGGTGGTCGGCGGTCACGCCGGCGGTCAGGAACAACTCGTCGGCCAGCACGAAGGCGAGGTCACCGAGCAGGATCGCGACCGCCTCGCCGTAGGCCGGCGCGTCACCCTGCCAGCCGGCGTCGGCGTGGATGTCGGCGAACGCGCGGTGGATGGTCGGCCGGCCCCGGCGCGTGTCCGCGCGGTCGATGACGTCGTCGTGAGCCAGCGCGCAGGTGTGCAGCAGTTCGAGTGCGATGGCCGGCCCCATCACGGCGCGGTCGTCGTGCCCGCCGGCCGCGGCGTGGCCGAGCAGCAGCAGCACCGGACGGATCCGCTTGCCGCCGGCCATGAAGCCACGCAGGTGGTCGGCCACCGGTTCGAGCGCCGGGTGGTAGTCGACCAGCCGCGGAAGCCGCTCATCGAGTGCCGAGGCGAGCGCCGCATCCACCCCGGCCCGAAGCCGGGTCAGGGCGGCAGGAGCGGTCGTCACGGACAAACCTCGGGTACGGGGCGCACCACGCTAGCGGCCGGGCTGGGGTGGGCCCCGGGGGAGAAACCGGCGCTCTACACTCGGCGGCTGCCCGTCATCCACACCTCCAGGAGTCCGCGGTGGCCGGACCGCCGGACCCGGCGTCGCTCGAACGCCCGTGGCTGGCCGCCTATCCCCCCGGCGTGCCACCCACCTACCGGCTGCCGTCCGTGGGACTGACGCGGCTGCTCGAGGACGCGTCGCGCGACTTCCCGGGCATCCCGGCGCTCGTCGCCGAGGGCGGCACCGTCGACTTCGCGGGGCTGCGCGAGCGTGTCGACGACCTCGCCCGCCGCCTCGCCGACCTCGAGATCGGTCCGGGCCATCGCGTGCTGATCGCCCTCCACAACGTCACCGCCATGCCGATCAGCCTCCTGGCCCTGTGGCGACTCGGCGCGGTGGTGGTGCCCGTGTCACCGGAACTGCCGGCCGAACGCCTGCGTGCGATCGCGGCCGACGCCGAGGTCGCCGCGGTCCTCGGCACCGCCCGGGTGCTGCACGAACTGCGGCAGCACGTGGCGTTGCCCCCCGTGGTCGTCGAGGTGGCCGGCGACGAGTGGCGGCCCCGGCGCGGCGTGCGGCTCCGGCTGCGCCGCCCCCGGCGGGCCGGTGGCAGTCGGCTGAGTCTGAGCGACCTGCTCGCCACGGACAGCCGCGCGGCGCTTCCCGCCGCCCCGTCTCCCGACATGCTGGCGATGCTGGTCTACCGGGCGCGGGGCGACGACCTCCGTGGGGTGCGGCTGTCCCACGGCAACCTGCTCGCCAACGCCTTCCAGGCCCGACTGTGGGTGCCCGACATCCAGGCCGGCCGCGAACGCGTCCTGGTCGCCGACCCGCTCTGCGAGGTCCTGCCGCTCACCCTCGGCCTGCTCGCTGGGTTGCTGTCGGCGGCGACCCTGGTCCTGTTGGACCGCCCCGAACCGGCCGAACTCGCCGAGAGCATCGAACGCGAGCAGCCGACGTTGTTCCCGACGGTGCCCGGCCGTCTGGCGGCGCTGCTCGCCGATCGCGAGAGCGGTCGCCGTGACCTCACCTCGCTGCGCGTGTGCGTCGCCGGGGGCGCCCCGCTCGATCAGCGCCTGGCCGCCGAGGTCGAACGGCGAACCGGCGGGGCCCGCGTCCGCGAGGGCTACGGGCTGGCCGAGGCAGCCCCGCTCACCCACGCGCAGCCGGTGTACGGCCGGGCCACGTTCGGCACGATCGGGCTCCCCGTCACCGACACCGTGGCGGTGGTCGTCGACCCCGACGACCTCGGCCGGGTGCTGCCACCCGACACGCCCGGCCTGTTGCTCGTCCACGGCCCCCAGGTCGCGCAGGGCTACCTCGACCGCCCGGCGTTGACCGCGGACACCTTCGTCGACGGCTGGCTCGTGACCGGCGACCTCGCCACGGTCGACGTCCACGGCGTGTTCACCCACGTCGGGCGGATCGACGAGGTCGTCAAGCGCGAGGGCAGCTTCGTCTCGCCGCGTCACGTCGAGGCGGCGCTTGCCCGTCACCCGGCGGTCGTGCGTGCTGGCGTGGTCGCGTCCGGGGACCTGCTGCTGGCCGCGATCGTGACGCGTCGGCGAAACCGGCCGGGGAATGACACCATGGTCGAGCACTGCCGGTCGCTGCTCGAGCAGGCGGCGGTCCCCGACCGGGTCACCGTCGTCGATCGCCTGCCCGAGACCAGCGCCGGCGACCTGGACCGCGACGAACTACGCCGACAACTGGCCGGGAGGTGAGCATGAGCGGAGCGACTGGTCCGCGGCTGCTGCTCGTCGACAACTACGACTCGTTCACCTACAACCTCGCCCAGGAACTCGGTGAGCTCGGGGCCGACGTCGAGGTGGTCCGAAACGACGCCTTCACACTCGACGAGCTCGAGGCCGACCTGCCCGACGGCATCGTGATTTCGCCCGGGCCGGGCGACCCGTCCGATGCGGGTCTGTCCAACGACGTGATCCGCCTGGCCGCCGGTCGGCGGCCGGTGCTGGGGGTCTGTCTCGGACACCAGTGCATCGGTGAGGTCTACGGCGGGCACATCGTGCGGGCGCCGGTGCTCGTGCACGGCAAGACCAGCCCGATCTACCACCGGCGCGAAGGCGTGCTCGCCGACCTGCCGGTGCCCTTCGACGCGACGCGCTACCACTCGCTGGTCGTCGACCGCGACAGCCTGCCGTCGGTGCTCAAGGTCACCGCCGAGACCTCCGACGGGCTCATCATGGCGCTGCGCCACCGCGAACTCGACGTCGAGGGCGTGCAGTTCCATCCCGAGTCGGTGCTCACCAGCGCCGGCATGCAACTCCTGGGCGCCTTCGTCCGCCGCTGCACCGAAGCAGCGGCGGCTTCTGACCAGGTCGAGCCCGCTTCGGCGTAGCCCGGGGGGCAACGAGGGAGCGAAGCGAGCGAGAAGGGGGACCCGGGCTCAATCCCGGAGCGCTTCGATGGCGTCGTCGATGGTCTCGACGCCGATGACGGTCAGCTCCGGCGGTGCGGTCGTCAGCGCCTGTTCGAGTTGCACGGCCGGGACCAGCACCACCTCGGCGCCGTAGTCGGCCGCCGCGATCATCTTCTCGGGGACCCCGCCGACGGGGCCGACGCGGCCGTCGGCGTCGACCGTCCCGGTCCCGACCACCACGCGACCGGCGAGCAGGTCCTCCTCCGCGAGCAGGTCGTACACCGTCAGCGCCGTCATCATCCCGGCGCTCGGTCCGCCGATCCGGGTGCCTTCGGCCAACCCGACCTCGAAGGGCAACTCGATGTCGTAGACGGCCGTCTCGATCGTGATGCCGATGCCGGGGTGGTCGACGCCCGGCAGTTCGCCCAGGGTCACGGACGTGTCGATGGTCTCGTCGCCGCGCCGGATCTGCAGCGGCAACTGCTCGCCGATCGTTCCCGCACGGGTGCGGGCCTGGATCTCTTCGGCGGCGACGACCGGCTCGCCGTCCACCTCGACGATCACGTCACCGGACGCGAGCACACCTTCGGCCGGACTGCCTTCGAGCACGGTGACCACCACCGGTTCGCTCATGATCTCGGCCTCGACACCGGCGGCCTCGGCGCCGATGACGGCGGCGACGTCGAACTGGCGCCCGAAGATCTCGCGTTCGCGGGCGAAGTACGCGTCGCGGTCGACCTCGGGCGGAAAGACCGTCTGCAGGTCGAGCAGCCGACGCTGGTCCGACAGGACCGCGCGCAGGGCCGGCAGGGTCGCCTGCTGGCGCAGCAGCACCGTCAGCAGGGCGGTCTGGCCGTGCAGTTCGGTCGTCTCGACCCCGTCGATCTCGATCAGCGGCTCGATCTCGTTGGGCGAGCCGGGCAGGTACTCGACGTAGGGCAGCGGCACCAGCAGGGCCGCCCACAGCACGATCGCGACGGTCACGAGGTAGAAGACCAGGCGCCACGAGGGACGACGCTCCCGCCCCTGGATGGCGGAAGGCGCCGCGGCCTCGTCGACGTCCGGGACCTCCCCGGGCCGGTCGTGCAGATCGCTCACGTGGACGGCTCCGCGGTCCTGGTGTCCGGGAGCGGCGTGCCCGAGCGACGCAACCGGGTCAGTGCCCGGGCGACCTCGCGCTCGGTCACCACCGCGACCTCGCGGCCGTCGTCGTGCAGGCGTACGGCGTGCACCTTGTCGGCGAAGGCGTCGATCAGCGCCCGGACGTCGTCGTCCAGATCGATCCGTGGCAGATGGTCGACGTGGCGGACGAGATCACCGACGTGGCGCGCGGCCCGCCCGGTCTCGGACAGCGCCAGCAGGTCCCGCACGGGCAGGACACCGACGAACTTTTCGCCGTCGACGACCGGCAGCAGGTGATGGTCCGGTGTGTCCGCGGGCACGCTCACCGTCGGCAACGGCTGGTCGAGCGCGACGGCCTCGGGCAGGACGCCGACGAGGTCGCGGGCGCGACGGCCGTCGAGAAGCCGGTCGAGATCGCTCTGGCGGATCTCGGCCTGGGCCGCGTTCCACAGGAACAGGCCGAGCACGAGCCACATCACGGCACCGAGCAGGCCACCGACCCCGGCGACCTGGACGCCGCGCAGACCGAGGAGCACGACGGCCACGGCCAGCGCCTGTCCGGCCCTGGCCGCGATCCGCAGGGCCCGGTGGCGGTCCTTGAGCAGCCACCACAGCCCCGCCCGCAGGACCCGTCCACCGTCGAGCGGCGAGCCCGGCACGAGGTTGAAGACGGCCAGCAGCACGTTCACCCAGGCGAGCAGGCCGGCGACCTCGGCCACGGGGGCGCCGACGGTCCCGGGCACGAGCAGGTCGGCGAACGTCGCGACGAGTCCGAACAACGCGCCGCAGACCAGGCTGATCCACGGGCCGACGGCCGCGACGACGAACTCGTCGCGCGGCGACTGCGACCTGGCTTGCATCTCGGTCACACCGCCGAACAGGAACAGGGTGATGCGTTGCACGTCGAGACCGCGGTGGCGGGCCTCGAGCGCGTGCCCGAGTTCGTGGGCCAGGATCGAACCGAAGAACAGCAGGCCGCCGATGACGGCCATGAACAACGCGACGCCGAGCGCGTTTTCCTCGCGGAACCGCGCGGTGAAGAACCAGGCCACGAGCGCGGCGAACGGCAGCAGCGACACGTCGAGACGGATGTCGACGCCACGGATGCGGGTGAGCCGGACGGCGCGGTTGAACATGCGGGGACGGTACCCGCACCGACCGCACGTTCTCCGACGGTGTCGCGGGCGGTCGATCGCCCCCCGCCGTCCGTCCGTGGCTGCGGCCCGCGCAGGCTCGCGCGTCGGGGACTACGGTCGGGAGCATGAAACTCGCTGACTCGCTGATCAATGAACTCATCGACTTCACGGACGAGCAGGGTGTGCTCTCGTTCTACGTGGGGCACACGCCGGCTCAGGCCGCCGACCCGCAGCCGACGCAGCCGATCGAGATTCGCAACCAGATCAAGGCGCTGAAGGCCCGGCTGGCGGATGGTGACCGGGACCTCGTGGTCGCGGTCGAAAGCCGGCTCGACGCCGTCAACGGCGAACTCGAACGGTTTCTGGATCCGAAGGCGCACGGACAGGGTCGCGCGCTGTTCGTCGGGGTCGCGTCGGGCCGCACGGCCTCGGTGGCACTGCAGATCCCGTTCAAGGAACGGGTCGTACTGCACGAGCAGGCGTACCTGCGTCCGCTGGTCGCCGCCGTCGACGAGGGCCGCCCCGCCGGCATCCTGGTCGTGTCGCGCAGCGGTTCGCGGCTGTTGAGCTGGAAGGTCGGCGAGGCCGAGGAGTTGCGCAGCGACGAGTTCGAACTCGGCGACGCACAGACGGCCGATCGCAAGAGTGGTCCCTCGCCCGCGGCCCCGCAGATCCAGGGTCACGGCGTCGACCACAAGGAGATGTACGAACACCGTGTCGACGAGAACCGCAACCGCTGGCTGCGTTCGCTCGCCGACGACGTCATGGCCACCGCCAAGGAACAGGGCTGGGACCGGCTCGTGCTCTCGGGCGGCTCGCAGTTGCGCGAGTACGTGGCCGGCATCGTGGGCGAGTCCGACGGCCTGCGGGTGCTCCACGCCGACGCGGACTGGGAGCACCACTCGCCGGCGCAGATCTCGGCCGGCGCCTGGCCGCTGCTGCGTTCGGTCCACGAGGAACGCGAGCACGAACTGGTCGACCTCGCGCTCGACCGGGCACTGTCGGGCAATGCCGGCGCCGTCGGCCTCGACAAGGTCTGCGACGCGCTCAACGAGGGCCGTGTCGCGCACCTGCTGTTCGACGACCGGTTGCAGATCACCGGCCACCGCTCGTCCGAGGGCACGCTGCACCCCGAGATGGGAGGCCAGCTCGCGCAGAGCGACGGGGTCGAGTTCACCGAGGAGCCGTTGTTCGTCGAGCGCATGATCGAGAAGGCGATCGCGACCGGCGCGCAGGTCACCCCGGTGGCCCAGGCGCCCTCCGCCCCGCTCGGTCAGCACGACGGCGTCGCCGCACTGCTGCGGTGGTGAGCGGCACATGGATGCCGTCGCACGCAGGCTGAGGCAGCGGGCCGACCGGATCCTCGAACTGCACGAGGCCGGTGACCTCGACGTGGCGCTGGCGGACTGCGAGGCACTGCTCGGGGCCGCCGACGAGGCCGACGCGAGCGACCCGGTCGTGCGCGAGACCCGTTTCTTCGCCCGGTTCGAACGCGCGCTGCTGCTCACCGAGCTCGGCGAACTCGACCGCGCGGCCGTGGCCTACGGCGACGCGGCGGACGCTCCCGCCGACCTCGACGATCCAGACCAGCGGCACGAGGTCGCGATGGCGCTGCTCAACCAGGGCATCTGCCTCGACGCGCTCGGCGACCACGAGAGCGCGCTGACCGCGTACGACCAGCTCGTGGTGCGGTTTGGTGGCGCCTCCGATCCGGTCACGCACGACCAGGTCGTACGCGGTCGGGTCAACCGCGCCGCCGCGCTGCTCGCCCTCGACCAACTGCACGAGGCCCTGATGGTCGTCGAGTCGTTGCGCGCCGAGCTGGATCCGACCGAGGCGCTCGAGGTCGAACAGCTCGCCATGGCGATGCGCATCCGTGCCGCCGCGTTGCGGGCCCTGGACCGCGCCGCCGAGGCCGCCGACGCCCTCGCCGAGGTGGAGCGCTACGTGACCGACGACCCGGCGGCGCGTACGCAGCTGGCGTCGGCGCAGCGCGAGCGCGCCGAGGTCCTCGCCGAGCTCGACCGCTCCGAGGAGGCGGTGGCCGTCCTCGACGCCGTCGTGACGCAACTCGACGGCGACCCCGACCCCGGCGTGGTCGAGGCGCGCCGCGAACTGCTGCTGACCGAGGTGGACCTGCTCGAGCGGCTCGGCGACCACGCCAGGGCCGCGGTCCTGCGCGGAGCACTCACCGGCGACGAGTGACCGCGGATGCTGGTCGATGCGGGTGGTCGTACCCTCGGCGTCGCCGCTGCCCCGTTCTCGACGCGGGGCAGGACCAGGAGCGCGCGTGTCGATGGCCACCTCACCCCGTCCACGCCCGTCCGGCCGGGCCGTGGTTCGTGGAGTGCTGGCCACGGCGCTCGCGCTGGGATGGCTGCTCGGACCGGCCGTCCCCGCCTTCGCCCATGCCTCGCTGAGCGAGACCGTCCCGGCTGACGGCGCGGTGACCGAACAGGTGCCCGGGTCGGTCGTGCTCCGCTTCTCCGAGCCGGTGGATGTCCCCAGCGACGGCGTGCGCGTGTACGACGCGGACGCCACCCGGGTGGATGCCGGCGTCGCGTCGACCGCGTCGCCCGACGAGGTCGCCGTCGCCCTGCCCGCCGATCTCGGTGACGGCGGCTACGTCGTCACCTACCGGGTGGTGTCGGCGGACAGCCACCCGATCAGCGGCACGTTCGCCTTCACCGTCGGCGAGGGTGAGGCCGTCGACGACGCGGTGATCGCCGACCTGTTCGGTGGCGCGGGCCAGGCGTGGACCGGGGTCGTCGGCCCCTTGCTGCGGGCGGCGAGCTACCTGGGCGTGCTCCTCGCGCTCGGGGCGGCAGCGTTCGCCGCCCGGGTGGCGGGCACGATCCGCGACCGCGAGACGGCTTGGACGTGGGGCGTCCGCGGTGCGCTGCTCGCGGCCGTGACGAGCCTGCTGGCCGTGCCGGTGCAGACCGTCGCCGTCACCGGCCGGGGCCTGCTCGACGCGCTCACCTCGGTCGGTGACCTCGCCGACGTCCTCGTGTTCTCCTCCTTCGGTCAGGGCACGCTGCTCCGCCTGGTCGCGCTCGCCGCCTTCGCCCTCGCCTGGCGGCACCTCGGGGCGGACCGGGCGGGCGGACGCGGTCACCTCGCGGTGCTGACCACCGGGGCCGTCGCCGCCGCCTCGTTCGCTCTCGACGGTCACCAGCGCACCGTCGACCCGACCTGGGTCCTGGCGGCCGGCGACGTCGTCCACCTGCTCGGCGCCGCGGCCTGGACGGGCAGTCTCGTCCTGCTGTTCGTCGCGGTCCGACAGCGCCGGATCGACGACGACCCGGTCGCGGCGGCTGGCCTCGTGGCGCGGTTCAGCCGCCTCGCGGCCTGGTCGGTGGTGGTGCTGGCCCTGGCCGGCACGGTCATGTCGTTCGCCCTCGTCCGGACGCCGCGGGCGCTCACCTCCACCGGGTACGGCTGGACGCTGCTGGCCAAGATCGCACTCGTCGTCCTCGTGCTGCTGGTGGCCGCCTACAACCGGTGGCGGCTCGAGCCGGCCGTCGCCCCCCCCCCCGCCCCCCGCCGGGCGGCGGCCGTGTCGGCGGACGTCGAGTCCACTGCGGCAGACCACACGGCCATCCGGTCGCGCGCGGCGTGGGCGCAGTTGCGCCGCACCCTCGTGTTCGAACTCGCCGGGATCGTCGCCGTCGTGGGGGTCACCGGGTTCTTGGTGACGCAACGGCCCGCCGCCGAGGCCGCCGGGGTGACCGGGGCGTACCAGGCGACTGTCGCGTTGACGGAGGACTACGACATCGACCTCGTCGTCGACCCCAACCGGGTGGGACGCAACGCGATCCACGTCTACGTCCTCGACGCGACGGGTCGTCCCGCCGACGCCGTCGAGGACCTGCAGATCGAGTTGACCTACGTGCCCGAACAGATCGGGCCGATCGCGCTCGAGCCGTTCGTCGCCGGACCCGGCCACTGGACCGCGAACCTCGACGACCTCCGCTTCGCGGGGGAGTGGGAGATCCGGGTCATCGCCGGCATCGACCGGTTCACCGAGGCCGACGCCCGGATCGGCGTCGTCGTCAACCGCTAGGAGCACGCTGCCGTGTCCCCCTTCCACATCCTCCGACGCAGCCTGGTCAGCGCCGTGGCGTTGACCGCTCTGCTCGCCGCGCCCGCCGCCGCCCACCCGTTCATCGCCGCAGGTGAACTGCCGGTCGACAGCCTGGCCACGATGCAACTGTCGATGGCGCACGGCTGCGGCGGTGACGACGGCGGTGACGAGGCAGTGACGACCGAGGTCGCGCTCGAGGTGCCCGAGTGGCTGCGGGTCGTCGAGGTCCCCGAGGCCGACGACTACGCCGCCACCACCGAAACCGCCGACGACGGCACGGTGACGGCGGTCACGTGGACCCTCGAGGGGGAGGGGCTCCCGGCACCGGCGTTCGACCTCGACGTGGTCGCCTCGGGCGAGCCGGGCGAGACCCGCCACCTGGCGGTGTTCCAGGGCTGCGAGAACGACCGCTACCGCTGGGTCGGTACTCGGGACGCACCCGCGGACGACCCGGCCGTCAACGTCGGACTCGTCGAGGCCGACCCGGATTCACCACCGCCGGAGGAAGCCGTCCCTGCAGAACCGGCGACGGACGCCGAGGGCGACGCCGCCGTCGAGGTGGAGGCGGGCGATGAACCGACCGGGGACGCCGTCGACGAACCCGAGGACCCGGACGCCGTGGATCCCGACCCCGCGGAGACGGGCGTCGACGCCGATCCGTGGCCGCTCGCGCTCATCGGTGGCGTGGTCGTCGTGGCCGTCGCGGCGGTCGTCGTTCTCGCCTCCCGCCGCCGTCGTCGTCGGAGGGACCGCTGATGTCGTCCATCGTCCAGACCCGCCCCCGACGCTTGCTGAGGCTGGTGCCACTCGTCGCCGGACTGCTCCTGTCGACGGCTGCGCCGGCCGCGGCCGACCCTGCCGGCCCGACCAACTACGACTCGACCGTCACGAGCGTCGAACCGACGGATGCCCCGGTCGACTTCGAGGTCCGCGGTGGCGACGCCTTCCTGGTCATGCACGTCGACGACGGTGTCACTGCCGAGGTGCCCGGCTACGACGGCGAGCCCTACCTGCGGTTCGAACCGGACGGGACGGTGCTGGTCAACGAGCGGTCCCCGGCACGCTGGCTCAACGACGACCGCTACGGCGTGCGCGAGACCGACCTGCCTGCGGTCGCCGACGCCGAGGCCGAGCCGGTGTTCGTGCCGGTCGCCGACGGCGGTAGCTACGCGTGGCACGACCACCGCATCCACTTCATGAGCCCGGCGATCCCGCGTCAGGTGGACGCCGACGCCGGCGGAGAACAGCCCGTCATGAACTGGGAGGTGCCGCTGGTCGTCGACGGCCAGGACGTCGTCGTCCGTGGCGAGTTGGCGTGGATGGCGGGACCGTCGGCGGCCATGACCGCGCTGCTGGTCGTGCTCGCCCTCGCGGTCGGCGTCGTGGTGGCGGTGCTGTGCCGCCCTGCGACCACGGGTCTCGTGGCGCTGGGCGGCGTCGTGGCGTTGGGTGTGGCGCTCACGGCCAACATCGGGCTCCCGGCCGGCATGGACGTGCAGAGCGTGCCGGTGGTGCTCGGCGGTCTCGCACTGGCGATCGCGGCGCTCGGCGCGGCCCTGTCGCGGCGTGCCGAGGGGCGCGACCGCGTACGTGGCGGACTGCTCGCCGGGGCCGCGGGGGTGCCGCTGCTGGTGTGGGTCGTGCTGCACCTCGGCGCGCTCACCCGGCCCATCTTTCCCGGGCCACTCCCGACCGGTGTCGTGCGCGCCGCCGTCGTCCTCGTCGCCGCGGCCGGCCTGGCTGGACTCGTGTCGCTGGTGCGTTCCGGGCTGGCGATGACGTCGCTGGACGCGGTGGCCGCCGACGAGGCGGGCTGACGCCGGGCGATCAGTCGCCCGGCGGCGGGTCGGTGAGTGTCGGGGTCGGGGTCGGTGTGGGCGACGGTTCCGGTTCGGTCGGCTCGGGGTCCGTGGGCTCGGGGTCGGTCGGCTCCGGCTCGGTCGGCTCCGGCTCGGTCGGCTCCGTTTCCGTCTCGGTCGGCTCGGGCTCGGTTTCCTCCGGACCGCGGCTGATCACGATCGTGACGATGGACTCCACCGGCACCCGAGAGCCCGCGGGCGGATCCTGCCGAATCACGAAGCCCTCGGAGACGACGTCGTCGAACTCGCGCAGGATGCTGACCTCGAGGTCCTGGTCCTCGAGCCGGGCCTGGGCCTCGGACTCGCTGTAGTTGGTGACGGGCCGGACGACCACCTCTTCCTGGCCGGCACTGATCACGTAGTCGACGGCGCTGCCGACGGGTACCTCGTCGCCGGCGGGCGGACTGGTGGAGATGATCAGGCCGGCCTCGACCTCGTCGCTGGGCTCGGAGACCCGCTCGCCGACCGTCAGCCCGGCCTCGCGCCAGGCCCGGAAAGCGTCCTCCTCGGTGCCCCCCACGACGTCGGGCACCGGCACGGTCTCGCGGCCGACCGAGACCACCAGGTCGATCTCGGAGCCCTCGGCGGCCATCGTGTCGGGGTCGGGGGACTGGCGCAGCACGAGCCCCGGCTCGACCTCGTCGGTCTCCTCGTCGGTGAGGTCCCCGCGGACGAACCCCTGCTGGGTGATGATGCGTTCGGCCGACTCGAGCGTCTGCCCCTGCAGGTCGGGGACGGCGATCCGGCGGGTGTCGTCGGTGAACGTGCTGGCCAGCGCCCAGGCGCCGCCGATCAGGGCCAGCAGGACCAGGACGGCCAGAAACCCGTACAGCGCCCCGCGCTTGCGCCGCTCCTGCTCGTGTGAGGGGAGTGGTCGCGGTGGCGTCGCCGGGGTCAACAGCGCCGTCTCGCGTTCGGTCATGACCGCCGGTGCCGCGACGGGGTTGCCGACCCGGGCGTTGCGGAGGTCGTCGTGCATCTCGGCGGCGGACTGGTAGCGGTTGGCGGGGTTCTTGGCCAGGGCGCGCATCGCGATGGCCTCGGCGGCCGGCGACACCGACGGCTCGAGCTCGCGCGGGGGCCGGGGCGGCTCCTGGACGTGCTGGTAGGCGACGGTGACCGCGGAGTCGCCCGTGAAGGGTTGGCGGCCCGTGAGCGACTCGTAGAGCACGACACCGAGCGAGTACAGGTCGCTGCGCGTGTCGACGTCGAGGCCCTGTGCCTGCTCGGGCGAGAGGTAGGCCGCCGTGCCGAGCACGGCCGCCGTACGGGTCACGTTCTCGTTGCCGACCGCGCGGGCGATGCCGAAGTCGGTGACCTTCACCGTGCCGTCGTGGGCGAGCAGGATGTTGCCCGGCTTGACGTCGCGGTGGATGAGGCCGCGGCTGTGGGCGTACTGCAGCGCCGCGCACACGTCCGCGACGACCTCGAGGGCGCGGTCCTCGGTGAGACCACCCGCGTCGATGGCCTGCTGCAGCGAGCGACCCTCGACCAACTCCATGACGATGAAGGGCTGGCGGATGCCCGATGCCGGGTCGACCCCCGGCGGTACCTCGGCGCCGGTGTCGTAGACCGCGACGAGGTTGGGGTGGTTGAGCTTGGCGACGTGGCGGGCCTCGTCGTGAAAGCGTGCCGTGAAGGCCTCGTCGTCGCGAAAGCGGTCGAGGAGCAGTTTGATCGCGACCTCGCGGTCGAGCGTTCGGTCGTGGGCGCCCCAGACCTCGGCCATCCCGCCCCGCCCGAGCAGGCGACGCAGCTCATAGCGGTCGACGAGAACGCGACCCTGGGTCACCGTGGACTCCGTACGCGAGACGACGCGGACAGGCGAATGAGAACGCCGTGGACGGCCGCCGAGCGTAGCAACGGCGTCTCGACGCCGGTCGTTGGCGTCGCCGGGGTGCCTCGGGTGGACCGCGCGTGGGTGCTCACCCGGTCAGCCGTCGAGGGCGGCGGCCATGACGGCACGGGCGATCGGTGCGGCCACCTGGCCACCCGTGTCGTCGTCACCCGCCTCGGGCAGCACCACCGCGACCGCGACTTCCTGTTCGGCGAAGCCGACGAACCAGACCGTCGGCGCGCCCCCGGTCTGGGCCGTGCCGGTCTTGCCGCCGACGGTGACCCCGTCGATCCGGGCCTGGCGGCCGGTCCCGTCCGCAACGACGTCGATCATCATCTCGCGCAACTGCGCGGCGACGGGCTCGCTGACCGCCTGGCTGTCGAAGCGACCCTCGTCCCACAGGCTCGGTGCGGTCTCGCGCACGAGGCTGCCGGAGGGGTCGCGGACGGCACGGACCAGGTGGGGCTCGACCAGCCGCCCGCCGTTGGCCATCGCCGCCGCGACGATGGCCATCTGCATCGGTGTGGCGCGGACATCGCGCTGGCCGATGGCGCTCTGGGCGGCCGACGGCTCGTCCATCTCCTTCGGGATCCCGCTGTTGGCCACCTCGAGTTCGTACGGCGGCGAGCGGTTGAACCCGAACCGTTCGGCCATGTCGATCAGGCGGTCGGCCCCGAGTTCGACGCCGAGTCGGGCGAACACCGTGTTGCACGAGACCCGCATCGCGTCCGCGAGGGAGATGGTCTCGCCCTCGCCGCAGTCCCCGCCGCCGAAGTTGCCGATGTCGGCGCTGGTCTGGGGCACGTCGTAGGTGCCCTCGTCGGGGAAGGCGGTCTCGGGGGAGCGGTCGTGCTCGAGCGCGGCAGCTGCCGTGATCAGCTTGAAGGTCGAGCCGGGCGGGTAGGTCTCGGCGATGGCGCGGTTGACCAGCGGCCGCTGTGGGTCGTCGATCAACGATTCCCACGCCTCGCGGATCGACGCCGCGTCGTGCGTGGACAGTGGTCCCGGATCGAAGGTGGGGTTGGCGTAGCTGGCCAGCACCGCGCCGGTCGTCGGATCGAGCGCGACGACCGCGCCGATACGGCCCTCCAGCGCGTCGGCGGCGGCCTGCTGGGCGCGGGGCAGGATCGTCAGTTCCAACGTGTTGCCGGCCTGGTCCGGGGCGAACAGCAGGTCGCCGAGGTTCTGCGCGAGGACCTCGAGCGGCTGGCCGATCAGTTGCTCGTTGCGCTCCGCTTCGAGGGCGCTGCGGCCCAGGATGAACGAGTAGTAGCCGCTCACGTGGCCATAGAGGGCGCCACCGGGGTACTCGCGCAGGTACTGCAGGTCGTCGTCGGTCTCGACCGAGCGGGCGATCGCCTCCTCGCCGACCACGATGCTGCCGCGCTCGATGGCGTACTCGCGCACCAGCAGACGCCGGTTGGCGGGGTGACTGGTCAGCGTGTCCGACTGCACGAGCGTGATCAGGTTGAGGTTGACGAACAACACGCCGAACAGCAGCAGCGTGAACGTGGCGACCCGGCCGATCTGCTTGGTCATCATCGCGACGACCTGCCGGCGCGCGGGCGGCTGGGGCGTTCGATCCGGCGCCCCCTGGCGGCACCGCGCGACTCGTCGCTGATCCGCAGGAGCAGCGCGATCAAAATGTAGTTGCCCAACAGTGACGATCCGCCGTACGACATGAACGGCAGGGTGATCCCGGTCAGGGGCACGACGCGCGTCAGGCCGCCCACGATCACGAAGGTCTGCAGCGCGATGGTCGCGGTCAGTCCGAGTGCGAGCAGCGTCCCGTACTCGTCGCGCGCGGTCAGCGAGATCTTGTAGCCGCGCACCACCAGCAGCAGGAAGGCCACGAGCACGGCCGTCGCCCCGAGCAGTCCGAGTTCCTCACCGATCACGGCAAAGAGTGCGTCGGTGGCGCTGAAGGGCACGTCCTGCGGGCGGCCGCCACCGAGCCCGGCGCCGGTCAACCCACCGGTGCCGAGGGCGAACAGGCTCTGGGCCAACTGGTAGCCCGCGTCGGTGACCTGCGACCAGGGGTCGATCCAGATCGAGACCCGCACGCGCACGTGCGCGAACAGTTGGTACGCCAGGGCCGCACCGATGGCGAAGGCGACCAACCCGACGAGGGGGTAGGCGGCCCGCCCGGTCGCGACGTAGAGCATCGCGAGGAAGACCCCGAACAACAGCAGTGCCGAGCCGAGGTCGCGCAGACCGGCCATCACCACCAGCGCCAGGCCCGTGGCGAGGATGACCGGTGCGAGGTGGCGCGGAGCCGGCATCAGCAGCGGGCCGAACCGCTGGTTGGCCACCGACAGCAGCACGCGCTTGCGCTCGAGGTAGCCGGCGAGGAAGGCGACCATGGTCAGCTTCGCGACCTCGCCGGGCTGGAACCGCATGCCGAACAGGTCGACCCACAGCCGGGCACCGTTGATCGCGCCCGCCGTCAGGCCCGGGACGAGCGGCAGGATCAGCAGCACGAGGGTCAGCAGACCGAGCGAGTACTGGTAGCGCGACAGGGTGCGGACCTGGCGGATCAGGACCAGGACCGTGCACATGCCGGCCACGGAGACCGCGGTCCAGATCGTCTGCGTGCCGGCCAGGTCGCTGCCGACGGCCAGGTCTACCCGACGGACGAAGGTTAGTCCGAGGCCGTTGAGCAGGAAGGCCAGCGGTAGCAACGTCGGGTCCGCGTCGGGCGCCATCGTGCGCACGACGAGGTGCGCCACGATCGCGATGACGGTCATGGCCACGCCGGTCACGATGGCGCTGGGCGGCAGTTCGGGCCCCTGGGACCACCCGAGCAGGACATGGGCGGCGACCGTGATCACGACGGCGAAGGCGAGCAGGCGCGCTTCGGTGGAGCGCAACTTGTTGCCCGTGCGGCGGTCGACGCCGCGACCGGCGGACCCGGTCGCCGCGCTCACGGCTGCCCGGCCGGGTCGTCGTCGGCGGTACCGCCGGTGGGCTCGTCGGCCGGGTCCCCTGCCCCGGCGGATTCGTCCTCGGCATCGCGGCGTGGGGCCCCCGCAACGATGCGCCGGGCCATGGCCCGGTCGGTGGCGTGGATGCCGTCCTCGAGGGCGGGCTGGTACCAGGCGGGCACGTCGTCGAGGGTCAGGTCGGTGCGCTCGACCAGACGGGCGAGATCCCACGGGCCGACGGAGACGTCGATGCCCTGGTAGATCACGACCTGCTCGTCGTCGAGTCCGACGAAGTACTGCTGTGAGAGCAGGAAGCGAGCACCGACGAAGACGATGGCGCCGAGTACGACGAGCGCGAGCAGGGTGGCCAGCAGGCGTCCGACCCAGCGCCGCGAACCGCCGCCGTCGTCGCCGTCGGCGGGCGGCCCACCTCGACCGAGTTCGCCGTAGTCGCCCAGACGGCCGGCCCAGTCACGCGACCCGCTGTCCTCGCGGGTGCGTATCGTGACGGGAGCGCCGCCGTGGCGACGCTCCCCCGAGCCGGTTTCGCTGCGGGCGTCCGGTTCGGCCGGGGCCGCGGTGCCGCCGCGTCTGGCTCCCGGAGGGTCGTCCGCGTCGGCCTCGCAGCGCAGGATCACGATGGTGATGTTGTCGGGGCCGCCGCGCTGGTTCGCCGCATCGATCAGGCGGGCGATGATCTGATCGGCCTCGTCACCGCTGTTCAGCTCCTCGGCGATGAAGCCGTCGTCGAGGACCCCGGTGAGACCGTCCGAGCACAACAGCACCTGGTCGTCGGCCTCGATCTCGATGGTCATCGAGTCGACCTCGACGTCGTGTGACACGCCGATGGCGCGGGTGATGATCGAACGCTGCGGGTGGCTGGCCGCCTCCTCGCGCGTGATCTGCCCCTCGTCGATCAGGTGCTGCACCAGCGTGTGGTCGTCGGTGAGCTGTTCGAAGCGGCCGTTGCGCAGCAGATAGGCCCGCGAGTCGCCGACGTGGGCGAGGTGGAGCCGTGATCCCTCGAGCATCGCCGCCGTCAGGGTCGTGCCCATGCCGCGGTAGGCCGGCTCGTCGTCGGCCATCTGCGAGACGACGTCGTTGGCCTCGATGACGGCCGCCCGCAGCGCTGCGTCGGCGTCCCCGGTATCGCCGAAGACCCGCCCGTCGAGCGCCTCGACCGGCTCGAGGGCCTTGGCCGAGGCGATCTCGCCGGCGAGGTGGCCGCCCATGCCGTCGGCCACGGCGAACACGCTCTCGGCGATGAGGAAGGCATCCTCGTTGCCCGTCCGGACGCGCCCGACATCGGTTCCACCGGTGGCACGCAGACGCCTCATCGACGGACCTCGATGCGGGTCTTGCCCAGGCGCAATTCGTCGCCGACCGCCAACGGGGTGGGGCTCGTCACCTTGGCGCCGTTGAGGTAGGTGCCGTTGGTGGAACCGAGGTCCCGAACCGCCCAGCCGCCGTCGTCGGTCAGGATCTGGGCATGCTCGTCCGAGACGTAGACGTCGTCCACGACGACATCGACGCCAGCGGCGCGGCCCAGTGTCACGCCGTGACCTCCGAGTCCGTGCGTGGTCGAGCCGCCCTCGGGACCGAGGACGACGATCTCGCGCGGCACCTTGCGAGACTTCCGTGACGAGGGTGCCGGGCCGGGGGCGGCGGGGCGAGCAACCGGCGGCGACGAGCGGCGGGGGCCGTACAGGTCGACCACGACGGCCCGCAGCGTGCGCGCGAGGAACAGATACAGCAGGAGCAGGAGCCCGAATTTCAGGATGGTGAGCAAGGCGACCGTCACGCCGAGCCCCCGACCAGCTCGACGACGGCATCGCCGAGCTCGATGCGGTCGCCGGTCGCGACGGGCTGCTCGGCGGCCTGCACGCCGTTGACGCTGGTGCCGTTGGTGGAGTTGAGATCGACGACCCACCAGGTCTCGCCGCGGCGGACCAGGGCGGCGTGCTCGCGTGAGACGGTCGTGTCCTCGAGCGTCACGTTGCACGACGCCATCCGGCCCATCGTGACGCGCTGGCCGGTCAGCGGGACCGTCGTGCCCTTGCCGGGCCCGTTGGCGATGCGCAACTGCAGCGTCGCGCGAGGCACCGCCGAGACGACCTGGGTCTGGTCGATCCCACCCTCGGGTGCCGGCTGCGACGGAGGCGCCGACAGCGGCGTCCGTGACCCGCCACGCAGCCTTCCGCCCGAGCTTCCGCCCGACCGCACCGCCGGGTCGACCACCTCGACCCGCCCGGCGAGGTCGTACATGCCGTAGCGGACGTCGTCGCCGACCTCGATGCGCACCTTGACCGGGCCGCGCAACGACCAGCCGTGGTCACTGCTGGTGCGCACGACCACCTCGGCGAGCTCGCGTGGCAGTGAGGCCCCGAAGGAACTGAGCCGGTCGTGGTCACGCTCGCTGACGTGGATGCGGTAGACGTTTGGGACCACCACACCGTCGGCCGTGACGTGCTGGTTGTCCTCGGCGTAGCGTTGCAGCGCCTTGGCCAGCTCGACCGGTTGCAGTCCGGACCTGAAAGCGCGCGCGAAGAAACCCTCGACGGCACCCTCCAGGCGCCGCTCGAAGTCCTGTAGAACGCCCATTGCTGTCCGACTCGGCGGTAGTGCTCGGTCCCGGGCGGGCGTAGTGGAGCCCGGTGGTTCATACCCGGCCGAGATCGGCACCAACCCGCTCGAAAGTTGTCGGCGCGGAGCCTAGCCGGGCACGTACCGGATTCACCCGTCCGAACGTCGTCCACTGGCGACTGCTGGCCCTCCGATGCCATTCGTCGCAGGGGGCCGCGTTGCCGACGTCGCCGGAGTGCTGGTACCGTCCGCGACTCCACCTGGGCGGGTGGCGGAATTGGCAGACGCGCACGGTTCAGGTCCGTGTGTCCGAAAGGACATGGGGGTTCAAGTCCCCCCTCGCCCACTTCAACGCTAGGCCGGTGTACGAGGCCGAGTTCGGCAGAATTGACAGAACGCCCCCGACTCCGGTCGGGGGCGTTCTTGGTGGCGCTGACACCATTTTGACACCATGCGGGCCGTGACACCGTGTGTGCGGGCGTGGTGTCTGGTGTCGGTGGGACACACGCGCCTCGTCATGTTCCACCGGCGGGTCTCAAGAATGTGGTCGACGTTGCTATTGGGGACGACTTCCTTCTTGCGCTCCGATCGGACGGGACGGTCGTCCACTGGGGCGGCAGCGTAGGTGCCCCACCTGCGGACCTTCCGGGAGTCACCGCCATCGACGCCGGACTCTGGCACGGCCTTGCCGTAATCGGCAGCGCCGGTGATGGGTCGGAGTTCAGCGACGTCCCCGCAGGATCCACCCACGCCGCCGCGATCGGCGCGCTCGTCGACGCGGACGTGACCAGCGTCTCCAGAAGGATGCTCTGGCAGGTGATCCTTGCTGGGTCCGTGCGCGTCCTGGCGATGGCACAGAAACCCGATCCTGGAGTGACCCGCTACCCAGTGGGAACAGACGGCGCTCGACGAGCTTCGCCACGGCGACCCGACCGCCGCACTCGACACCTACCGCCAACATGGCGACGTTCCTCGCGCGAGCGCTCGAGCTCGAACCCGGCGATCTTCGGCAAGGCCGGAGACCCCGAACTCCGCATCAGGTTCGAAGTCAACGGTCGCTCTCGTGCCTGCGGATCGGGGCGACATCCCACACCCTCCTACGCCACAACCAGCAGAACACGCCCGTAAGCGGCACGGTGGTGTTGAGAACAGAGGCGCAGCCCACGCAACGATCCGGCCGTCGGTGACGTCTTACCCTGCCAAGGGGGAGGATCCATGGCCGGTGAACGCAAGGGCAACGGGCTCGTCTTCGCTTCGCTCGCCGTCACGGTCGTTGCGGTGGCCACGGTCATCATCGCACCGCTTGCTGTCGTGACGGTGGAGTTCGAGTCAGTGACGCTGTCGGACGGGACGACCGAGCACACTGCGCGGAACGAGACTCAGCGGATCACCGAGGCGCGGCGAATCCCGCTGCACGAAAAGGTGGGCTGGGCTCCCGTTGCGGTGACCGGCGTGGCCGCTCTCGTCGCCGCTGGCTTACCAGCGCTACTGCGTCGCCGATTCGCGCTGGCCGCACGGCTGAGCGGGAGCCTCATCCTGTGGTGCCTGTCGGCAGGCGCCGTCGCCTCGGTGGGGTTCTTCTTCGTCCCGTCCGCAATATTGATGTCACTGGCCGGCATCGTCTCGCTGAACCGTCACTCGAGGCAGACGAGCTGATCGCCGCTACGACACCCGCCTGCGGCGGTTGTTTCTATGTAGGTCGGCTGACCGGACCCGCTCGTCGGGCCGGAGGTGTCCTGGCTCGTGCTAGCCGCAAACTTCAAGATGGGCCGGCCGGTAGGTTGTAATCAGTGACTGCGGTCGCGGGGGCGAGACTCGTCGACCCGACGTCGTGGACAAACGGGGGTGCGGATGCGTCGTTTCGCTGGTGTTGCTCTGGTCGCGAGCTTGCTGTTGGGCGTCGCCGTCCATCCAGCTTCGGCGACCCACCCGGGCGAGCCTGGTGTCATCGCGTTCAGCCGGCACAGCGGTGAAGAGTTTGACGAGGGACCTTCACGGATCATGTCGGTGTCGCCCGACGAGGCGGAGTTCGACACCATCATCGAGGACGGCGGCCAGCCGGAGTTCTCGCCGAATGGCCGTCATGTCGCGTTCATCCGGACCCGGCGCGAGATGACGTGGCCAGGGGATCTGTGGGTGG